>NZ_FUID01000001.1 GCF_900163635.1 Leucobacter sp. 7(1)
TCTGACCAGTCTCCCTGCCCGGACCCCCGGGCAACAGGACGACTCACACAACCACTGGACCTACCGAACGGGGTCAGCCCAATGATCTCCCCGGTCACAGGATCAATCATCTCGTTGTCCAACAGTTCGGTCGTGTCAGCCACGGCCATCTCCTTACGGATCAGGCCGAACCCTCACACACCGTTACTCAGACAGACCCTCGTCGTGGTGACTAGTGGCGGCACGGACGACGAGGTGTTTACCGCCGTCTGTTGTAGTTATCATCTCGGTCTCGACTCCGAAGGTCGCGCGTACGCGTGCGGTTGAAAGGACCTCGTCGGACGGTCCTTGGGCATGCAGTTCACCGGCGGACAGGAGAAGAAGGTGGTCACAATATCGGGCTGCGAGGTCGAGGTCGTGCAGGGCACATACGACTGTGATGCGCAGTTCTCGGAGCAGTTCCATGAGAACGATCTTGTGGCGAACGTCGAGGTGGTTGGTGGGTTCGTCCAGGACCAGCAGGGAGGGGTTGTGCCGGATGGAACGTGCGAGGTGTGCGCGTTGAAGCTGGCCACCCGATAGCGTCGCGAGGGGCTTTCCGGCAAGATCTTCCAGCCCGACACGAGCGATCGCTTGCTTAAGCTGTGCGGCGGGAAGCGGGTGCGGACCGATGGCGATGAGCTCCTCGACGGTGATATCGGGGATGGGGCCGGCGTGTTGACGCATGACTCCGATGTGTGCGGCGCGTTCTCGGGGTGGCATTCTCGCGATGTTCTGACCATCGACAGTCACGATTCCCGTGTACGCGGGGTGGTAGCCGGTAAGGAGGCTTAGCAGACTGGACTTCCCGCACCCGTTGGGTCCGACGACCCCGGTGACAGTGCCGGCGGTGATTTCCGCACTAACGTCATCCACAGCGACATGGGCCCCGTAGCGGATAGACACGTGTGCGAAGCCAACGTCGGACGCGCCGGATGGGGCCGCGCTCATGCCAGGACCGTCGCACTGTTGCGGCGCATGAGCAGGATGAATACAGGAACGCCGATCGCAGCGGTGAAGATCCCGACGGGCAGCTCCGAGGGCGCGAGGAGCGTGCGCGCCGCGACATCCGCCAGGCTCAGAAGGATGGCGCCGATGAGGGCGGCGACGGGCACGACGCGACGGTGCATTCCTCCGACGAGCAGGCGCACGATGTGAGGCACGATGAGCCCCACGAAACCAATCGCCCCGGAGACGGCGACCGCGGCCCCGGTCATCAGCGATGCGAGGGCAAAGACGAGGAAGCGTGAGCGTCCGGGATGCACGCCGGACGCTGCGGCCTGTGCGTCGCCAAGACTCATCAAATCCAAACGACCGCTTATGGCCGTGACGAACAGTACCGTGATGATGATGACGGGCGCGATGATGACAAACAGCCGCCACTGGGCACCGGAAAGGCTTCCCAATAACCAGAACATGACCTGCTGCGTCGCATCGGAGTTTCCTGCGCGGATGAGCAGAAAAGACATCACGCCAGCGAGCAACTGACCGATCGCGACACCGGACAATACGAGTCGCCCGGCAGAAAGCCCCCATCGTGACGTCGCGGTCGCCGCCACGAGGAGGCCCGTCACAGCCGCACCGAGAAACGCCGCGATAGGCAGCAGGAGCACTCCGAACGTTGTCACGCCCACACCGGTTATAACGGCGACGGCTGCCACGCCAGCACCGGATGACAGCCCCAAAACGTAGGGGTCAGCGATGGGATTTCGCACCAGAATCTGCGCGCACGCGCCGGCTACAGCAAGAGCGGCACCAATCACTGCAGCCTGCAGTACACGCGGCACCCGCAGTTCCCACACGATGAAATCCAACGACCCCGCTTCCGGGGCCCCGAAAAGTCGCGAGATGACGAGATTCACGACATCATCGGGGCTGATAGAGACCGCGCCGACGCCGACACTGATGACCATCACGAACAAGAGCGCCACGACCAACCCGAGAACGATGACCACCATCGGAACACGGCGCAGCGCCCCTGTTCGCGCGGGACGTTCTCGTTCAGGCCGCGTTTTTGACAGCATCCGCGATGGTTTGAACCGCATCTGCATTCAGCAGGCTTGGCGACAGGAGAATGCGCTGTGGAACAACGACGACGTTCCCCTCCTTGACCGCGTCAGTCTGAGCAAGCAGCGGGCTGGCAATGATCGCCGCTTTCAACTGCTCGTCACTCTCATTCGCGAAGCCAGAGACGATCACGATGACCTCCGGGTTGGCCTGGGTCACCGTTTCCGCGGACAAGCTGGCAAAATTCTGCAGCTCACCCTGCGCGATATTCGTGCCGCCCGCGAGCGTAATGATGCCGTTTGCAAAGCTCGACCCCCCGCTGGTTTTGACGCCAGCGCCCGCGTCGGGGACTGACGACAACGTCAGAACGGGCACGTCGACGTCGCTCGTGTCAGCCGCAGCTTCCTCCACCTGATCGCGAATGCGTTCGATTAGTTCCTCGCCGCGTTCAGGGATGTCAAAGGCCGTGGCGAGTGCGGTGATATACCGATAGGTCTCGTCAATGTTCTCCATCGGCCCGTCCTGGACAGCACCGCACGCGGACAGCGCAGCCGACCCCGCTGATTTGAGTTGTTCCACAGACGCCGTACCGTCGAACGCACCGAACTCATACTGCGAGATTCCGGCTACGAGGTCAGGCTCCGCCGCAATGACAGATTCCGCCGACCCCCGCCCGTCATCGAGCACCGGCAACGCATCAAGCTTCTCGCGCAAGTCCCCCGAAAAATCGGTCTTAAAGTCGGGAGCAGCCGTCCCCACGATCGTGTCGCCCACCCCGAGCTCGATGAGGAACGCCGCAGCCCCCGCATCCATCGTGACGACTCGTTCAGGAACGGAACTCAGTGACGCCTCAGCCGGACACGACGGATCAGTCTGTACCTGGTCCAGACCCCTCGAGGACGAAGACGACTCTGAGGCACGCCCATCATGGTGCGAATGATCGGTTGACGTGGCAATGCAGCCAGCGAGTGTCGCAACAGCCGCGACACCTACGGCAGCCGGCAAGAAAGATCGAGTAAATCGCATGCGCTAACTCTACAGGAAGTAGAGATCACGAATCAACGGAAAGTTCCTCCGGATGCCACGCATACTCCATCGCACTGCAAACGCGGTGCGCGACGGCTCGCGAGTCGAACCTGTCAACCAGGTGCAGAGCCATATCAATCCCCGCAGACACCCCAGCACTGGTGACCACCGCACCGCTGTCGATCCACCGCCTCCCCGACGACACTATGACGTCGGGATAGATCAGCTGCAAGTGCTTCCGTGCCATCCAATGTGTGGTCGCGCTGATCCCATGAAGCAAACCAGCAGCTCCCAAAACCTGCGCACCCGTGCACACAGACGCCATGGTCGCGCCACCCTCAGCGGCACTGCGGATCAGCGCTATCCGGCGGTCATCCGACGCGAAGACCTCCGCGCCCGGCCCACCCGGAATCACAACCAAGTCAGGCGTGCGATCACCCAAAGCCCCATCGACCGACACGCGAAGGCCCTTGGAGCACGCTACCGCCTCACCATCGGCGCTGACCGAACGAACAACGACCGGACGGTCACCCAGGTCAGCCCAGAAACGCAGCACCTCCCACGGCCCCACCGCATCGAGCTCCTCTGCGCCATCGAAGAAAAGAACGTCGACAGCAAACCCGACTTCGTCCATGACGTTTGCGCCACCTGCCCCCGGATCAGCGGGCAAGGTTGAACGCGCCCCCTGCGCGGAGAGCTCCAGCTACTTCATCATCTGTCAGCTCACGAGTCGCATCGACGCTTACCGTAGAGACGCCACCCGCAACGATCTCGATCCGTGCTCCCTCGATGTCGCGGATCTCACCCAGCTGTTTCGAGGCTGTGTCAACGCACCCCCGACAGGTCAGGCCAGTGACCGGAGCACTCCAAGTCGCAGTTCCCATGATTCTCACCTTTCATGTGTGGCGAACAGGATACCCCGCATCGGCCGGGCCGACGTGCGTATCGACGACCCGCTCCGAGAGCGAGCTTTGTGAACGTGACCGCTTGGTCATCATCGAGTATCCGACCCGTGCTATGGGACGCTTGTGACCCGTGCGACGATGTTCAACCGCACGGTCGGGGCCGTGGTGGTACGGGCGCGCTCGAAGAGACGGTCCTCGGCCGCAGCCTGCCCCGCGGTCAGCAGCGCGACCATCGGCAGGCCGTTGCTGTCGACGAGCTGGTGGATCTTCGTCGAGAGGCCGCCACAGGAGCGGGCGACCGCGTGATTAGGCGACTCGTCGGCCGGATTCGTGTAGTTCGATCCACCCCCGTGAGGTGCTTCGTGTTCGTCGCGTACTGAGGCGCACGAGCGATCAATGGGAGCGAGCAGAACGCCCAAAAGTCTGCGACATCATGTAGATTCTAAGGCGACTAGACTGACTGCCGGAGGTGCCAGATGGCGGGAGAGCGTACGCGCGAGAGAGGCGAACTCGAGGGCGAGGTCATGCGCATCCTCTGGGACGCATCGGAGCCCTTGAGCGCGCGCGACATCCAGTCGGTGTTCACCGGACACGTCCCGGCCTACACGACGTTGATGACCGCGCTGGAACGCTTGCAGAAGAAGGGCGACGTCGTTCGCTCCGGCGACTCCCCTCGAAAGGTTCGCTTCCACGCCGCTCGATCCGGCGACGAACATGTCGGACGGTCGATGATGACCGCCCTTGACGGAGCCGGCGATCGGCAGGCCGCACTGCTGCAGTTCGCGGGAAACCTCGCTGAAGAGGACCTGGATCTGCTCCGCAGCGCGATCACCGGCAAGACATCCCGCAAGCGCAGGTGAGTAGGTGATCGCCACCGCTTCCTTCCTCGCTGCCGCGGCACTCGTTCTGCTGCTCGCGCCGCTCGTGCTCACCGCCGGACGATGGCAGGTGCGCCACCCGCGCACAGCACTGACTCTGTGGTTCAGTGCCCTGTTCGCTGGCATCGGGCTCGCGGGGGCGTCCGCGACCACCGCCCTTATGTGTGCTGTCGGCGGCGTGAGCGTGGCGAGCCGGGGCGAAGGACTCATGCTGACGGTCGTGGGCTGGCTCAGCCTCGGAGCTATCGCAGCGGTGATCGCCTTCGTCTCCGCCTTCGCGGAGCCGCTCGCCGACTCCTGGCGCGAAGCCGTCGGGCGCTTTGCGCCGGTCGCGGTCTCTCGCGAGAAGTCGGACGGGGTGACGCTTGTATGGTTCGACTCCGATCAGCCGGTCGCTTGTGCGGTTCCCTCCAGGGATCCAGAGATTTTCCTCTCGACCGCCCTTAAAGATCTGTTGAGCGAGCCGCAGCTGCGCGCGGTGATCGAGCACGAGCGTGCCCATCTGCGTCAGTATCATGGATGGGCGGTCCGAATCGCGGAGATCAATGCCCTCTGCGTCCCCCGGCGATTCCCCGCCGGGCGGGCGCTCAAGCGCGCCACACTCCTGCTGATCGAGCTCATCGCGGACGACGCCGCGGCCCGGCGGGTCGGGGCCGTGCACCTCGCCAACGCCCTGGCGACCATGGGGCGTGTGACAGCCGACCCGGGACTGGAGCTTCGCGCCGACCGGCTCACCCTCCGCCGGTGGAAGACACCGAAGAAGAGCCGCGCCGCAGCCCTCGCACACGCCTGATTTCGCTTACACCGACGACCCCCGTCTACGACACGATGTAGAGTTAGGGGGAGTTGTTCGGCGTCAAGAGGAGTGGTCATGGCCGAGTTCGAGTTCCAGGTGAACGGGATGACCTGCGAGCACTGCGAACGTGCCGTCACCGCAGAGCTGTCGGCCCTTCCGGGCATCGTTGATGTCCAGGTCGACGCAGATTCCGGTCGTGTCCAGGTGACCCACGAGACGCCCTTCGAACGGGTAGCGGTGGAGTCAGCCGTAGAGGACGCTGGCTACACCGTGCGGACCTGGCCCGCCGCCACGAATGTCTGACACCGGCGCCCCCCACGCTTCCACCGCAACTCCCGTACCTGCCACCGACCCTCGCGTCCGCAAGCCATTGGCCGCGGTAGCTGCGGTTCTTGTCACGGTGGCCGTCGCGGTTCTTGTGGTCTTCCCGGTCGCCGTTGCCGTCGTACTCGGCGACGCACCCTATGAGCGACTCTTTGTCGGTTACCCGGGTGTCGATGTCGCCGTTGTCACCACCGTGCTGTTGTCGGGCGCTCACCTGGCCACCCTGGTGACCAGCGGTGCCCTGGTACACGTGCTGTTCTTGCGTGATGCGCCCGCCCGCCGGGCACGGTATCTCTCGGACAGCTTCGAGATCTCCGTGCTCCGGGTCGCCTCCGGGGCGTGGGGTTTGTTTGCCGGAGCTCTAGTGGTCTTCGAGGCACTGGACTCCAACGGCACGCCGTTAGAGCGGTTGGCGACGCCCGGCGCTCTGCCGTTTCTCTGGGAAGCGAGCTATGCCCCGAAGGCATGGACGATCTGCTTCCTGGCGGCGTTGATCGTCTTCTTCGTCTCGTTCTTCGCGGAACGCTGGACGGGGCTGCTCATCTCACTCTGGGCGACAGCGATCGCCGTGCTCGCGCCTGTCGTCACCGGTCAGGTACTCGTGGGCCCAGATCATGACTTCGGCAGCGATGCGGCGATTTTCCAGACCATCGCTGTGAACGCCTTTCTTGGCGCGATCGCCGTCGCGGCACTGCGCATCCTCTCCGGGCGCCTGGTCTTGCCTGTGACCCTGCGGCGACTGTTTCGGATTGGCGCCGTCGCGCTCCCTGTCATTGTGATCACCGATGTCGTCATCGCCGTGTTCAAACTCGCCGGCGGCGACATCACCGCCTCGCTGACGGGGTGGCTCATCATTGCCGGGTTCGTCTTCCTGGCCGTCGTCGCCGGGGCGTTCGTGGCCGCCGTGATTCTCGCGCGGCGCGGGGCGCTGCGGGCGGGGAACCTCACCGGGCTGCTTTCCCTCTCGGCGGTGGCGGTGGCGGGATGGACGGGCGTGGGAGTGGCGATGACGCGGCAGCCTCCGCCGCAGTACTTCGTGCCGACGAGCATTGAGCAGGTATTCATGGGCTTCGAGGTCCCCGATGCCCCGACGCTCACGGTGCTGTTCGGGCAGTGGCGCCCCAATCTCCTGTTCCTCGGCATCGCCGTAGCGGCGGTCACGGTCTACCTGGTCGCGGTGCGCACTCTGCGCCGTCGGGGAGACCGGTGGTCTCTCGGGCGGACGGCCGCGTGGATCGGCGGGTGGACGGTCGTGGTCGTCGCTACCAGTTCTGGTTTCGGGAAGTACTCGGCCCCGGATTTTGGGGTGCACATGATCGTGCACATGTCGCTGAACATGCTCGGCCCCGGCCTCCTGGTCCTCGGCGGTGTCGTCACGCTGCTGCTGCGCGCGACCCGTTCGGACCGGAACAAGCCCGCGAGCTTGCACGATTGGATCACGTGGGTGCTGCACTGGCGGGTGCTGCAGTTCCTCTACAACCCGCTGATCGTCTTCATCGTCTTTATTGGCTCGTACTACGGTCTGTACCTCACCGGGATCTTCGGCGACTACATGCGGTTCCACTGGGCGCACCAGCTCATGAACGTGCACTTCCTCATCGTCGGGTACCTGTACTACAGCCTGATCATCGGCGTCGATCGCCCCCCGCGGCCCCTGCCGCATATCGGCAAGCTCGGGTACGTGCTGGCCGCGATGCCGTTCCACGCGTTCTTCGGGGTGATCCTGATGACCAGCCCGGTCATCATCGCCGAGACCTTCTACCGCTACCTCGACCTGCCGTGGGCCGACCTGCAGGCCCAGCAATACCTCGGCGGGGGAGTCGCCTGGGCCGGCGGGGAGATCCCGCTGATGATCGTCATCGTTGCACTCGCCATCCAGTGGAGCAGGCAGGACGCCACAGATGCCCGCCGTAAGGACCGGCACATCGACACCGGCCGCGACGACGAATACGACGCCTACAACCAGATGCTCCAGCGCCTCGCCGACCGGGACGCCGCCCGCCCCGGCCCCCGGCCGACCGTCCGAGAGGAAACATGACCATGACGACGACGGACACCGCTCCGGCCGTGCTCGCACCCGTGGAGCTCGACATCTCCGGGATGACCTGCGCCGCGTGCGCAGGACGCGTCGAGCGTGCACTAAGCAAGCTCGACGGCGTGACGGCGAGTGTGAACTACGCCACCGAACGCGCCATCGTCAGCGGCCTTGCCGATACCGAGGTGGACACGGCGATCCGTCAGGTCGAGAACGCCGGATACGGTGCGCACCTGCGTGACGGCAGCGATGACGCCTGGTCTGCGCGTGCCACCGAGGTACGGATCTCCTCCCTGCGCCGCCGCCTGGCGGTCTCCGCGCTGCTCACCGTGCCGCTGATGGACATCACCATCGTCCTCGCTCTCGTCCCCGGGTGGCGTTTCCCCGGCTGGGAATGGGTGTGTGTGCTGATGGCGCTGCCGATCGTGACGTGGGCGGCATGGCCGTTTCACCGGGCGACGCTCCGCAACCTCCGTCACGGCGCGGTCAGCATGGACACCCTCGTCTCCCTCGGCATCGCCGCCTCGTTCGGGTGGGCGATCCTCACGTTGCTGCTCGGGTTCGGCACCACGGAAGCCGCGGGGTATTGGCTGGGCTTCGGCGTCACCCCCGCAGGCGCGGACTCGATCTATCTCGACGTCGCTGCCGGTATGACGACTTTCCAGCTCGCGGGCCGCTACTTCGAGACCCGCTCCCGCCGGAAAGCCGGAGATGTGCTCGGGGCTCTGAACGCTCTCGCCGCCAGCCACGTCCGGGTCGTCCGCGAGGGCGTCGAGACGATCGAGCCCGCGACGGCGCTGCGGATCGGCGACACTTTCGTCGTCCTTCCGGGGGAGACCATCCCCGCCGACGGCACCGTCCGTGCCGGCACTGCAGCGGTCGATGCGAGCATGATGACCGGCGAACCCGTCCCCGTTCCCGTCAGCCCCGGAGCCGTGGTGACCGGCGGCACGATCAGCACCGACGGTCGGCTCGAAGTGACCACGACCTCGGTCGGCGCGAACACGCAGCTCGCGCAGATGGCCGCGCTCACCGAGCAGGCGCAGGCCCGCAAGGCTCGCGTGCAGAACCTCGTCGACCGCATCGTCACGTGGTTCGTCCCCGCCGTCATCACCCTCGCCGTGATCGTCACCGTCGCATGGACGCTCGCCGGGACCCCGTTCGCGCAGGCTTTCGGCATCGGGATCAGCGTCCTCATCATCGCCTGCCCCTGCGCCCTGGGCCTGGCGACCCCCACCGCGCTCATGGTCGGCATCGGAAGGGCGTCGACCCTCGGCATCCTCATCAAGGGGCATGACGCCCTCGAGGCCTCTGGCACCATCACCACCGTCGTCCTCGACAAGACCGGCACCCTCACCACCGGCCGCATGACCGTCGAAACCGCGACCACCTTCGGCATCCCCGAGCACGAGCTCTGGCGCCTCGCCGCGTCCGTCGAACAGGGCTCTGAGCACGCGATCGCCCGCGCCATCCAGGACGCCGCCCGAGCTCACATCACAGATCTGCACTCCTTGGAAGACTTCACCGCGCTCCCCGGTCTTGGCGCCACCGCCCGCATCGCCGGCAGTACCTTCCTCGTCGGCAACGCCGACCTGCTCCGTGAACACGGCATCGACCTCACCCCCGCCACCACCGCACTCGCAGACGCCCACGAACAGGGGCACACCGTCGCGCTCGTCGCTCGCGACGGGCACCTGATCGGGCTGCTCGCCCTCGCCGACACCATCAAACCCGGCGCCGCCGACGCCATCAGTGCTCTGCACGCCCAGAACCTCACCACCGTTCTCCTCACCGGGGACAGCCCCGCTGCCGGCGCCCGCATCGCCGCCGAGCTCGGCATCGAACGCGTCCACGCCGGCGTTGCCCCCGCGCAGAAAGCCGACGTCGTCCGCGAGCTCCAAGCAACAGGGGAGAAGGTCGCGATGGTCGGCGACGGCATCAACGACGCCGTCGCCCTCGCCACCGCCGACCTCGGGCTCGCGCTCGTCTCGGGCACCGACATCGCCCTCAAGGCCGCCGACATCATTCTCGTCCGCGACGACCTCCACGTCATCCCCGACGCGATCGCGATCTCCCGCAAGACCCTCCGCACGATCCGCACCAACCTCGGCTGGGCTTTCGGATACAACATCGCTGCGATCCCCATCGCAGCCGCGGGACTGCTGAACCCCCTCATCGCCGCTGCCGCGATGTCCCTGTCCTCCGTCCTCGTCGTCTACAACAGCCTCCGCATCCAGCGAGTGCGCAGCACCCGGTAAGCAGTCGAAGTCGAGAGGTGGATGTGCGTGGAACTCTTCCTGCCCTTCTCCTTCGCGGCCCTGCTCTACGTCCTGATCCTCTGGATCGCCCTCACCACACCGCCGCGGCCGCCCCAGCTCCCAGACCCCACGCTTCGCGAAGAGTGGGACTCTGCCGTGTTCCGTATCCGCAACAGCGTCGAGCGCATTCGCCGAAAATGGCGACGCCGCCGCTGACGCACTCGAGACGAGAGCGCCACGCGCGGAACCCGTGAGGCAAGAGGTGAGCCGGGCGTTTTGACGCGAGCTCCTTCGCTCTACTACTGTGACTACTACATGTAGTAGAGATAAGGTGTGTGGCATGCTGTCTGACCCGGTGCTCCAATGGGTGCTGACGCTCACCTTCTCCGCGACCGCTGCGTATTCGGCGCTCCGGCTTGTCAACGACCGTAAGCCGTTGCTGGTCGTCGGCGATTCCTTGCACCTCGTGATGAGTCTCGCGATGATCGCCATGTGCTGGCCCTGGTGGGCCGTGATCCCGATCCTCCCGCAACTGCTCGTGTTCATCGCCGGCACGATGTGGTTCGTCCTGGTGACCGTGCTCCAGTCGCAGCGCCGCATCCCCCGGGCGTCCGTCGGCGGGCACAGCGCCTGGCACCAGGTGGCCCACGCGACCATGATGCTCGCCATGGTCTGGATGATCCTCGCCATGCCCTCCGGCACGGACTCCGCCGCGCACACGCACCACCACGGGGGCCTTGACCTGTGGGCGGCACTGACCGGCGTCGCCATCACCTCAGCACTGGCAACAGCCGGAGTCATCTTCCTCGTCGAGCTCATCCGCTGCCTGCGCGGGCGCACCACCTGGCTCGGACACACCGGAGACGTCGCCTCCGGGACGCTCATGAGCCTCGGCATGGCCGCCATGTGCTGGCCCATGATCACTGGCTGAACACTCCTGCAACACCAACCACACCGCCCGCCGCTGCTGGTGACGGGCCCACGAGAAAGAGAGACACCATGAGCACACGACGCACCAAGAGGCCCGCGCTGATCGGCGCGGCCGCACTCGCGGGCGCTGCCGCGCTCGTTCTGGGCGGGGCGGTCGCCGCGAGTGCGCACGTCAGCATCGCGGAAGGACCGGTCGAGGCAGGGTCCTACTCGATCCTCACCTTCGGGGTCCCGCACGGGTGCGACGGGTCGGCCACCACCGAGGTTGCGATCCAGATTCCCGACGGGATCAACGCCGTCACCCCCACCCGCAACAGCCTCTACACGGTCGAGAAGGTGATGGAGGATCTTGACACCCCGATCACCGACAGTCACGGCAACGAGGTCACCGAGCGGGTCGCGCAGGTCGTCTACACCGCCACGACGCCGCTCCCCGACGGCCAGCGGGACGCGTTCGAACTTTCCCTGCAGATCCCCGAGGACGCCGCCGACAGCACTCTGTACTTCCCGACCGTGCAGACCTGCGAGCAGGGCGAGACCGCCTGGGTGCAGATCCCCGAGGACGGCCAGGACGCCCACGACCTCGACGCACCCGCCCCGAGCGTCAACGTGGTCGCCGCCAGCGACACCGCATCCCACGGCCACGACGACGCCACCGAAGCGACCGCCGACGGGCACGACGAGGACTCGACCTCCGCGGCAGCACCCGCGGATCAGAAACCCCTCGTGATCACCTCCCTCGCCGTCGGCGGCATCGGCCTGATCGTCGCCGTGATCGCCCTGCTGAAGGGACGCAAGAAGGCGTGAGCATCCTCATCGCCGGGAAACACAGGTCGCAGAACCGCCTCCGTGGAGCGCTTCGCGTGCTCGCCGCGCTTCTGCTGGGCGTGGCGTTCGTGCTCACGGGAGCGCAGGCGGCATCCGCGCATGCGGAACTGCTGTCGACGACGCCCGAGGACGGCGCCGCGCTCGACCAGGCACCTGCCGAGGCGGTGCTGACGTTCAATGAGCCCGTGCAGCTCATCAATGGCAGCATCCGCTTGTTTCCCGGCGATGAAGACCCCCTCACCCTCGACGCGCACGTCAGCAACACCAGCGTCGTCGCCGCGCTCCCTGCCGACGTCGACGACGGCGCATACGCCCTGAGCTACCGCGTCGTCTCTGCCGACGGACACCCGATCTCCGGCGCGATCACGTTCACGATCGGCCAGTCCGCGGATGACCACACCAGCGCACCGGTCGTGGAAACAACGACACCGCAGGACACCTCTTTCGCCGTCAGCGCCCTGACAGCGCTGCAGTACCTCTCGCTCCTCGTCTTCGCCGGCCTGCTCCTCTTCGAGCGCCTCGTGCTGCGCAGCGTCTCACCGCCAGGGCACCGGACGCTCACCATCATGAGAGCCACCGGCATCGCGGCGGTCGCGGCGTCGCTGCTGCTCATCCCCGCTTCGGCGCTCAACGTGACCGGAGAACCCCTCGTCGCCGTCATCGACCCGGCTGCATGGTGGACAGGTACGCTCTGGGCGCCGGTGGCTGCGGCAGCCGTCGTCTGCGCCGGGGTCGTCGGAGCCACACTGCTGTCAAAGCGCAGCAGGCAGCATCGAGGAACCCACTTGCTTGGCGTGCTGTTGACGCTCCTTGCCCTGGCCGCGCCGGTCCTCGTCGGGCACACCCAGCTGATGGAACCGCGCGCCCTCATCATCGGCGCCGACATCGGACACCTTCTCGCCGGTAGTTTCTGGATCGGAGGAGTCCTCGGCCTCCTTCTGTTCCTCTCCTCCGCACGGGGGACCGGCAACGGCACCGCGCCGACGCTTGCTGTGAAGGTCGTGCAACGGTTCTCCCGTCTGGCGGTCTGGAGCGTCGCCATCCTCGCGGTCAGCGGCACGATCATGGGCATCATGATCGTCGGAAGCTTCGACACGCTCGTCACGACGAGCTACGGACTCACCCTCCTGCTCAAGATCGGGATCATCATCCCCGTCATCGCTATCGCCGCCTACAACAGGCTCCGGCTGCTCCCCAGGATCTATTCACGACCGACCGCCCGCATGCAGTGGCAGACACTGAATCGAACGCTGGCCTACGAGGCCGCGCTGCTCGTGGCCGTTCTGCTCCTCACCGGATTCCTCACCAACCTCAGCCCCGCACACGAACATCACGACGACAGAGCGGGAAGCGCGGCCAATACCACGCAGACCGTCACCCTCGATGCAGACGCCCAAGGGCTATCTCTCCGAGGTGAACTCGAACCAGCACTGACCGGCGAGAACGAGATCACCTTCACACTCGAATACGACGGCGAATCCGTTACCCCCGACGAAGTCAAGATTCGTACGCGGCTGCCCGAACACGACCTTGGGCCGTTCGAAGCCGCCGCAGAACTCGACCCCGCCGCCGGCAGCTACTCGGCGCAACTGGACATGCCCGTCGCGGGGGAGTGGCAGGTACAAGTGATCGCGCGGGTATCTACATTCGCCGAACCTATTGTGAGCATCCCGATTTCGGTGCGTTAGGGAACTCTCGCGACAATGCTGGTGATCGCGACAACCCCAGTCTTAACAGATTCCCGCGCTATCCGGATACGTACCTAGCTGTAGAGGAACGCGGATCGTATGCCGGCCGTAAACCCCACGTAAACTCCCGAAGGGTCTGTGGAGATCTACCAAGAGCCGGGACCTGACCGGGACCTGATGCATGCAAACCATGCAATCCATGACGTGAAATGGGGTCGTTTGAGGGCGGAGAACCCCGGAAAATCAAGGATCTGAGCTGAACCGTCTACCTGGGGGTCAGGGGGTCGCAGGTTCAAATCCTGTCATCCCGACAGAAAAGCCCAGGTGAGAGCATGTTTCTCGCCTGGGCTTCGTCGTTTCCGCGGTCCTCTTCGGAGTGGTTTATGGAAGCATTCGCCAGGCGTTGTCGGTGCCTGTCGAGGTGTTTCCTACCGCGGCAGTTGCGACGAGTCGGGACCTGGCCGGGACCTGGAGCTCGTTTTCGTCTCGATCCGCGACCGTTTTCATCGCCCGGGTGCGGCTGTCCGATGGGTCTTGGCAGGAGGTTCGCGGGTGGGGGTTTCCTGTCCGTCGAGGAACGCGTTGGCGCGGGCGGCGGCGTCGGTGAGGTGTCTGGTGTCGGGGTGTAGGTAGCCGCGGGTGGTCTCGATGGACTTGTGGCCGAGGATGCCTTGGAGTACGTGGAGTGGGATGCCGGCGTCGGCGAGCCAGGTTGCTCCGGTGTGACGGAGGCCGTGCCTGGTGAGGCTCGTCAGTTCAAGATCGGTGACGAGCTGATCCCACTTCGTCGCGTCCCGCACGGAGGCGGTGGTGAGCACGCCGCCGCGGGGTCCGGTCAGCAGCCGGTCCTCGGGCTCGCGGTCGTCGGTGAGACGCTCAAGCACGGGGGTGAGCGCTTGCAGGATGGGGACGTGCCGGATGTCTCGTCCCTTGGTTTGCTTGGTGACGAGGCCGCCGGCGCCTGGGTAGGTTTGGCGGCGGATCGTGACGATCCGTTGTTCCCAGTCGATGTCGCCGACTTGAAGGCCGGAGATCTCGGAGCCGCGGGCGGCGAGGAGGGCGCAGAGCATCACGAAGTCGGAATAGCTCTGATGCACCTCTCCACACCGATCCGCCAACGTCGTGAGCGTCGCGAGGTCTTTGAGCGCGTGCACACGCGGTGACAGGTCGTCCTCTTTGAGGTTGAGGGCGCTTGACCCCTGATCTTGGACACGCTGATTCCAGCACGTTGCTGGGGAAGCGAGAATCCAAGGGATGGCAAGGAAGAACTACACGGACGAGTTCCGGCAGCGGGCGGTGGACTTGTTCGCGTCCACGCCGGGTGCGACGTTGAAGGGCATCGCGGCGGATCTGGGGATCTCCCGCGGTGCGCTGCGGGAGTGGGTCGAGAAGCACGGCTCGGGGATCACGACCACCGGCACAGCGTCGACGCCCGCGCCGGCGCGGGCGGAGTCACAGGCGGCGAAGGTCCTCCGGCTGGAGGCCGAGAACGCGAGGCTGGAAGCGGAGAAGCTGAAGCTTCAGACGGAGCGGGACATCCTTCGTCAGGCGGCGAAGTATTTCGCCGGGGAGACGAACTGGTGAACCGCTTCCAGTTCGTTGAGGATCACAAGGACGCCTACGGCGTGAAGCGGTTGTGTGAGGTCATTCAGATCGCGAGGTCGTCGTTATACGCCTGGCTGGCGGCGGCCCCGGGACGGGCCGCGAGGGCCGCCGCAGACGCCGCGCTGGCGGCGCGAATCCGTGTGCTGCAGGACCCCGCGCAGGGTGGCGATCGCGCCTATGGGGCGCCGCGGATCACCGCCGACCTCAACGACGGCGTCGCGGCGGCCGGGCGGGTGAATCACAAGCGGGTCGCCCGGGTGATGCGGGAACACCAGCTCGCGGGGATCCGGCTGCGTCGACGGGTGAGGACCACGATCCCGGACCAGTCCGGACGCCGCTTCCCCGACCTGATCGAGCGGGACTTCTCCATTGGTGAGCCGAACCGCCGATACGTGGGCGATATCACCTACCTCCCGATCGCGGACGGGTCGAACCTGTATCTCGCGACCTGCATCGACCTCGGGTCACGGAAGCTCGCGGGTTGGCAGGTCGCCGACCACATGCGCGTAGGGCTCGTCGAAGACGCCCTGCGCGCTGCGGCCCGTGACCGCGGGACGCTGGCCGGCGCGATCTTCCACAGCGACCACGGCAGCGTCTACGCCTCGAAGGCCTACGCAGCCCTCTGCGAGCAGCTCAACATCGTCCAGTCCATGGGTGCGGTGGGCACGAGCGCCGACAACTCACTCGCGGAGAGCTTCAACGCCACACTCAAGCGGGAGCTCCTCGAAGGGCAGGCGGCGTTCCCGGACCAGGCCACCGCCTACCGGGCCGTGTTCCGATGGGCGAACCGCGACAACACCCGCAGGCGCCACTCCGCGATCGGCCAGATCACCCCGAACAACTACGAGACCGCCTACGCGGAGACCACGTCCGCTACCCTCGCGGAAGCGGCATAACCGAACCGACACCGTGTCCACGATCGAGGGTCAAGGCCCAAGTCCGCGCCGCAGTTTCCTGGCTTGAAAGTGCCTTACTCCACCACCTAGCTCAGCTGCATGAGTGGGTCTGTCCGTTCCTTTGTGTATGGGGCTTCGGCTTAGTTGATTCCTAGGCGG
>NZ_FUID01000020.1 GCF_900163635.1 Leucobacter sp. 7(1)
CCGCCTAGGAATCAACTAAGCCGAAGCCCCATACACAAAGGAACGGACAGACCCATGTGCGCGCGTTGCTGCGCACGGCCTCAGCACACTCTGAGTGTCGTTCTGTGGGCGCATTCAACTGGTCGTCGCAACACCTTGATGTGAGAGGTGTGGAGGATGGCTACCAAGCATTGGTGCATGAGGACTGGCGATGTCCCCGAGGGGTTGCGGCGTCAGTGGCGAGCGGACAGGGCCTTGCGGCCGGCGATGTTCTCTCCGGGCAGGCCGCAACCGTCTCGGACGGTGCAGCGTGACTTCTGGCGTCTCATTGCGACGGGGATCTCAACGGCGGAGGCCGCGCTCGTGGTGGGTGTGTCGATCCCGGTGGCCTCGCGGTGGTTCCGCCACGCTGGCGGCATGCCACCGATCAGTCTGGTCGAACCCAGTGGGCGATATCTCAGCTTCGCCGAGCGTGAGGAGATCGCCATCCTGAAGGCCCAGGGCAAGGGGGTTCGCACCATCGCCCAGGCTCTGGGCCGTGATCCAGGCACGATCAGTCGTGAGCTGCGCCGCAACGCCGCTACCCGAGGCGGGAAACTCGAATACCGAGCCATGGTCGCCCAGTGGAAAGCCCACGAGGCCGCCAAGAGGCCCAAAGAAGCGAAGATGGTGACCAACCCGCGGCTGCGTGACTACGTCCAGGACCGGCTCGCCGGCAAGGTCACCCACCCTGACGGCCGCACCGTCAACGGCCCAGACACGCCAGTCTGGAAAGGGTTGAACAAGCCCCACCGGGCCGACCGTCGCTGGTCGAAGGCCTGGAGCCCGGAGCAGATCAGCCACCGCCTGCGCATCGAGTTCGGTTATGATGAGTCCATGCGGATCAGTCACGAGGCGATCTACCAGTCACTGTTCATCGAGGGCCGCGGGGCGCTGAAGCGGGACCTGGTGACCTGCCTGCGCACCGGCAGGGCTCTGCGCTCGCCGCGTGAGCGTTCGCGGAACAAGCCCCATGGCCATGTCACCGCCGATGTCGTGATCAGCGAACGGCCCGCGGAGGCCGCGGATCGGGCTGTTCCCGGCCACTGGGAAGGCGACCTGATCATCGGCACCGGCCGCTCCGCGATCGGCACCTTGGTCGAACGCCACAGCCGCGCCACGATCCTGGTCCATCTGCCTCGCTTGGAGGGCTGGGGCCAGACGCCGCCGGTCAAGAACGGCCCCTCGCTGGGCGGTTACGGTGCGGTCGCGATGAACACCGCGCTCGCCGCGTCGATCACCGCTCTGCCGCAGCAGCTGCGCAAGACCATCACCTGGGACCGCGGCAAGGAACTATCCGCTCACGCCACCTTCGCCCTGGAGACCGGCACGAAGGTCTACTTCGCTGACCCCCACAGCCCCTGGCAGCGGCCCAGCAACGAGAACACCAACGGGCTGCTGCGTCAGTACTTCCCCAAGGGCACCGACCTGTCCCGCTGGACAGCAGAAGATCTGGAAGCCGTGGCCCACACCCTAAACAGCCGCCCCCGCAAGACCCTCGGCTGGAGAACACCGGCCGAGGTCCTCGAAGAGCAACTACAATCCTTGGAAGAAGCCGGTGTTGCGACGACCGGTTGAACTTGCCGTGGCTCCGACCAGCAGAGCGATGTCAGCAGTTGGCTTTCCATCTCAGCGGTGCCGCTGGAAGGATGCCCACCGGCAAATCCCGCACCTCGTGGATTGCGAGCGTTGCGAGCGAGAGCGTGCCTACGCGAAGGAGAATTGTGATGGACGTTGACCTGCTGGTGATCGGCTGGGGCAAGGCAGGCAAGACCCTGGCGGGGCGCTTCGCGGCCGCCGGCAAGACCGTGGCGCTGGTGGAGCGCTCGCCCGAGATGTACGGCGGCACCTGCATCAACATCGGCTGCGTGCCGACCAAGGACCTCGTCGTCTCGGCCGAGGAGCGTCGCGACTCCGACGACCCGCAGGAGTTCTTCCGCACCGCCGTCGCCGGCCGCGACGCGCTGATCGGCACGCTCAACGCCGCGAACCACCAGATGCTGGAGAAGCCGGGCGTCACCCTGGTGGACGGCACCGCCCGGTTCACCGGCCCGCGGACGGTCGTCGTCGACACCGCCGAGGGCCAGGTGGAGCTCACCGGCGAGACCGTGGTGATCGGCACCGGTGCGACCTCGCGCCGCGTCGACCTGCCCGGCTTCGACTCACCGCGGGTGTTCGACTCGACCACCATCCAGCACATCGACCCGCTGCCCGAACGGCTGGTGATCGTGGGCGGCGGCTTCATTGGGCTGGAGTTCGCTAGCATGTTCACCCACTTCGGCTCCAAGGTCACCATCCTCGACCGCGGCGAGGAGTTCCTTCCCCGCGTCGACCGGGACGTGGCCGAGGCCGTGAGGCAGACCCTGCTCGACATGGGCGTCACCATCGAGCAGGGCGTGCGGCCCACGTCGCTGGACGACGACGGCACACACGCCGTGGTGCACACCACCAAGGGCGATTTCGCGGCCGAGGCCGTGCTGGTGGCCGCCGGACGCGTGCCGGTCACCGGCGAGCTGGGACTGGAGGCCGCCGGCATCGAGGTGGACGAGCGGGGCTTCGTCGTCGTGGACGACCAGCTGCAGACCAGCGTCCCCGGTGTGTACGCGGTGGGCGACGTCAACGGCGGCCCGCAGTTCACCTACATCTCGCTGGACGACAACCGCATCGTGTGGGACGCGGTGATGGGCCAGGGCACGCGCCGCCGCAGCGACCGCGTGGCGGTGCCGAACACCACCTTCATCACCCCGCCGCTGTCGATGGTGGGCATGGACGAGACCCAGGCCCGCAAGTCCGGCCGCAACGTCCTGATGGCGAAGAAGGAGGTGGCGAAGATCGCCGCCATGCCCCGGCCGAAGATCGTCGGCGAGACCCACGGCCTGTTCAAGCTGTTCGTCGACGCCGACAGCCAAGAGATCCTCGGCGCGACGATCTTCTCCATCGACTCCCAGGAGCTGGTCAACATGGTCGCCCTGGCCATCCGGCTGGGCGCCAAGGTCTCCGACCTGCGCGACGGGATCTGGACCCACCCGTCCAGCACCGAGGCCTTCAACGAGGTGCTCGGCACCCTGGAGCCATTGGCCTGACCGGTGATGCGCCGGGTGGAAGCGATGGTGCCGCAGGACCACGCCCCCGAGGCCGAGGCCGAGGTCGACTTCGGCGAGGTCTACGTCATCCTCGACGGCGTCAAGACCAAGTGCCACATGTTCGTCTACCGCCTGTCCCACTCCGGCAAGGCCATCCACCGCGTCTACCCGACCGGCGGACAGGAGGCCTTCCTCGAAGGACACATCGAGGCCTTCCACACCCTGGGCGGCATCCCCACCCGCCACATCCGCTACGACAACCTCACCTCCGCCGTCGTCCAGGTCATCCACGGCGGCGACCGGCTACGCGACGAGAACGAACGCTGGGTGCTGTTCCGCTCCCACTACGGCTTCGACGCGTTCTACTGCCAGCCCGGCATCGACGGCGCCCACGAGAAAGGCGGCGTCGAGGGCGAGGTCGGATGGTTCCGCCGCAACCACCTCACCCCCATGCCCGAAGTCGCCACCCTCGACGAACTCAACGACAAGATCCGCGCCTGGGAGCACGACGACAACACCCGCCGCATCACCGGCCACGCCAACACGATCGGGCAGGACTACCACGCCGAGCTGCCCCACCTGGCACCGTTGTCGGCCGACGACTTCGACCCCGGCCTGATCCTCCACCCCCGCGTCGATCGCTCCGCCCTGATCACCGTCCGCATGGTCAAGTACTCCGTCCCCGCGCACCTGATCGGGCAACGCGTCCGCGTGTCCCTGCGGGCCTCGTGCGTGGTCGTGTTCGAGGGCCGCACCGTCCTCGCCACCCACCCTCGCCTCGGCACCCGTGGCGTGACCCGGGTCGAGTTGGACCACTACCTCGAGGTCCTACGCCACAAGCCCGGCGCGTTCCCCGGCTCCACCGCCCTGGCGCAGGCCCGCGCCGCCGGGGCATTCACCGCAGCCCACGACGCGTTCTGGGCCGCGGCCCGCAAGACCAGCGGCGACGTCGCCGGCACCCAAGCGTTGATCGACGTGCTCCTGCTCCACCGATCCCTCCCGGCCGATGCCGTGATCGCTGGCATCACCTCAGCCCTGTCGGTCGGCGCGATCAGCCCCGACGTCGTCGCCGTCGAAGCCCGCCGCCACGCCACCGGCCACACACCCGCCCCAGCCAGCCCGACCAGGGGCGGGACGGTCGTGAACCTGCCACCACGACGTCCCACCGACCCGCACCAGGTCATCGCGCACCTGCCCGAGGACACTCGCCCCCTGCCCACTGTCACCGCCTACGACGAACTCCTGCGTCGTCGCCAACCCGACCCCGCCCCGGCCAGCGCCGAGGTCCACCACATCCAGACAGGAACCCCATGACCATCAGCACCAGCCACCGCCAGGGCGGTCTTCGCCGCCGTCACAGCCTCACCGAGCAAGCCGCCCAAGCCGCGATCGACCAGGCCTGCCGCCGGCTCCGGCTGCCCACGATCCGCGCCGTGGTCGATGACGCCGTCGCGGCCGCCACGAAGGAACAACTCACCTACCAAGGCTTCCTCGCCGAACTTCTCCTGGCCGAGGTCGACGACCGCGACCGCAGCTCCACCCTGCGCCGCATCAAGAGCGCCGGCTTCCCCCGCGAGAAGTGGCTCGTCGACTTCGACTTCACCGCAAACCCCAACATCAACCCCGCCACCATCAACGAGCTCGCCACCGGCGACTGGATCCGCCGCGGCGACCCCCTGTGCCTGATCGGGGACTCCGGCACCGGCAAATCCCACCTGCTCATCGCGCTCGGCACCGCCGCCGCCGAACAGGGCTACCGCGTCCGCTACACCCTCGCCACCCGGCTCGTGAACGAACTCGTCGAAGCCGCCGACGAGAAACAACTCACCAAGACCATCAACCGCTACGGCCGTGTCGACCTCCTCGTTATTGATGAACTCGGCTACGTGGAACTCGACCGGCGCGGGGCCGAACTGCTGTTCCAGGTCCTCACCGAACGCGAGGAGAAGAACGCCATCGCGATCGCGTCCAACCAGTCCTTCTCCGCCTGGACCGACACCTTCACCGACCCCGCCTGTGCGCAGCGATCGTCGACCGACTCACCTACAACGCCACCTTCATCGAAACCGGCACCAACTCCTACCGCCTCGCCCACACCCGCGCCCGCCACCACACCCCCACCACAGGCGCGTGACATTGATCATCTGCCGAATGGCGCGCGTTGCGGAGGATCCAAATTCGTTGCCGGATCACCCCAACGGACGGGAGACTGGCATGCATGGCTTCCGGCACAGATCCCGACGAGTGGGCACAGCAACTGACTTTCATACCGATGACCGTGGAGTCGGCACACGTCATCGCAGACACCTGGAAGTACCCAGCCCCCTACGACTTCTACGACACCACCGCCGATCGTGACGACTACGAGGAGTTCATCAGCCCCGACCAGTGGCCCTCACACTTCTGGCAGGTCCACCACGGCGGTGACCTCGTCGGCTTCTTCACCGCCGAACCGAGCGGCGACGAAACTGTCCAGGAGATCAGTCTCGGACTGCACCCCGACCTCACCGGCGGCGGGCGAGGGCTGGCCTTCCTCCGGAGCGGACTGGCCCATGTCGCAGCCGCCACCGGCGTAGTCCGCATCCGCCTCAGCGTCGCCGCCTTCAACCAACGAGCCATCAGGGTCTACAAGGCAGCCGGCTTCACCACCGTCCGCTCCTACCTACAGCCAACCAACGGCAGCACCTACGAGTTCGTCGAGATGGAACGCCGAAGCTGAGGACGATCATGCGCACATGCCGCGACCGGCAAAGTGCGTGACAGGGCTGATCTGCCGAATTGCGCGCGTTACGTCTTGACGTATATGGAACCAATTGGTTCCATATTTGCATGGTCGACACCTTCGATGCTTTGGCGCATCCCGCCCGGCGAGCACTGCTTGACGAGCTCCGGATGGGACCCCGGCCTGCAGGTGAACTGGGCGCCTCTCTCGACATCAGCCGGGAAGCCGTCTCGAAGCACCTACGACTCATGGCCGAATCCGGACTCCTGATCGTCGAGACCCAAGGCAGACAGAGGATCTACGCGATCAACCCCGACGCCCTTGCAGCAGTCGACACCTGGCTGGTCCCCTACCGAGCCTTCTGGGACCAGCACCTCGACGCCTTGGAAACAGAGGTGGCCCGGGGCCGACGCCACACCGACCGGCTGTCCAGCAACCGACACCCATTCAGCAAAGGAGCCTGAGCATGGAACACCAGATGGGCACCATCGCCCGATCCGGCGGACAGAGCACGATCACGCATACGCGCGTCATCAAGACCACTCCCGAAGACCTTTGGGATGCGATCACCAACCCCGAACGCGCCGCACGGTGGCTCGGAGCACTCAGCGTCGACCTGGTCAAAGGCGGCCACTACGAGCTGGTGTTCGACGCATCCGACCCTGACAGCCGCGTCGAGGGGATCGTCCTCTCGTGCACGCCGCCGCGTCAGCTCGTAGCGACCTGGAGCGCGCCGGAAGAATCCGCCTCGCGGGTCAGCGTCACCCTCTCACCATGCGACGACGGCACCCTGCTGGAGCTGGTACACGCCGGGCTCCAGCCCCCCGCCTCGGACACCGGACATGCCGCAGGCTGGCACATCCACCTGGACCAGCTCATGGCCGGCGTCGAGCGCAACCAGTGGCAGGACCTCTGGGGTTCCTTCGACCAGGTCCACGACGCCTACGTACTGCGCTACACCTCCCTCCAGGACCAGTAACCATGCCGCTCGTGACCGCCACCTCCACCACCCAGTCCCTACATGTGGAGTGGGTCGTCGCCACGGCTCCAGAGGGTTTGTGGGCACACATCACCAACCCGACACTCCTGCCGCAGTGGCTCGGGCGCCACGTCGGCGGCTGCCTCACTGTCGGGGACGTGCTCAAGATCGACCACGGCGAGGGATACGTGTCTTCCAGCCGCGTCCACCGGGTACAACCCCTCGAACAGTTCGCCATGAGCTGGGACTTCCCCGGGGAGCAGACCTCCGAGATCTGCATGATGATCCAACCCGACACCGCCGACCATGCGCGTCTGACCCTGGACCACGCGGGAATCATCGACCCGAGGTCTACATACCTGCCGGGATGGGTGTGCCACCTGCCCTACCTCGACAGCAGCCTCAACGGACACCCACTCCCACCCGAGGCCTTCTGGAACCTCCACACCACGCTCACGCGGCTCACCACTCCGTGAGGAATTCGACCTGTCGCCAGCGGTGATGCATTACCGGATCTGCCGCATACGGTGGTGCCCATGCCCGAGTTCGCGGAGTTCACTGACGACAGCGGAGACCTCGATCCGCTGCCCGTGCTGGTCAGCACCTTGGCCAACGAGGACGTCCGCGCATGCGCGACATTGGCGGCAGCCCGCGAGGATGAGCCAATGGATCGCTGGATCGGTGCCTTCCAACGAGCGCTCGAGGATGATCGCCAGCTCGTCCTTGTGGCTCGTTCTGGCTCGGACCTCGTGGGCTATGGGAAGGCGAGTTGGCTGCAGCTGCCAGCCGACTGCAATGCCCCCTCGGGCTGGTACCTCACCGGTGTTGTGGTGGACCCAGCCGTACGTCGTCGAGGCGTGGGACGGCTGCTGACTCGCGCTCGACTCATCTAGCTACGAAGGCGAGGCGTTCGACAGGTCTGGTACTTCGCCAACGCCCTCAACCAAGCCTCCCTGGCGCTCCACGCACACCTTGGCTTTGGCGAAATCACCCGCGACTTCGCAATTCCGGGCGTCACCTTCTCGGGCGGGCAAGGTGCGCTGGCCTGCTGGGACGCCGCTTCCAATTGAACGCGCACTTCTGACGCGATCAGCGGGGATCGGTGTCCAGGATTGCGTATACATAGGAGTCGAGCCACCGTCCTGAACGATGCAGGGAATCGGTGCGGAAGTGGGCCTCGCGGCGCATGCCGATCTTCTCCATGATGCGCGCTGAGGCGGCGTTGTCGGCGAAGCAGTAGGCCGTCACCCGACGAGCTCCCGAGGCGAACGAGATGTCCAGCAGGGCCCTGGCGAACTCGGTGCCGATCCCTCGGCCCTGATGGCCCGGTGCCACGACCCACCCGATCTCAACCTGTGCGCCGTCGACCTGGTCGGCAACCTCGGACTGCGCCCATGCCTGTTCCGGTGCGATCTTGCCCGTCGCCACGATCGTGCCGGCCATCTCGGCGACGTAGTTGCTGTCGAGCCCGGCGACCCACCGTTCCTTGTTCTGCTCTGGCGAGGTGGGGATGGCGGTCAGCCACCGATTGAGCTCATCGTCTTCGCGCCAGGGCCAGATCTCCTCGGCATCACTGGCTCGACCCTTGCGGATGACCAAACGCTGTGTGGCCCATGGGCCGGTGCCTTGCTCGCTCATGGTGAACCCCTCCTGGGTGGTTCTCGGGTCCAGAGACCCATCCTTGCCCGCTGCTCGCTTCGACCGCCAGCCGATAACCGCTCATGCCGCTGGTCTCGCGCAAGGTGGGTCCATTCCTGGCCGTCACCCCGGGGCCAAGTGGGGTTGACATAGCCAGGTGAAGGAGCGCACCGGGGCGATGGTGACGCTCAAGGCGATGCTCGTCCACGCCACCGAGGACCTCCGCCGAGAGACCGCCAAGAAAACGCAGAAGATGGTCGCCCGGCACTGCGCCGCTCTCCGACCCCACGGGCTGGCGACGCCCGAGGACGCGAACCGGCACGCGCTCAGGTCGATCGCGAAACGTTGGATCGCTCTGAACGACGAGATCAAGGAACTCGAGGCGCAGATCGAGCAGCTCGTCCTGCAGCGCGCCCCGCACCTGCTCGACGAGTTCGGCATCGGCGTCGACACTGCCGCGGAGATCCTCATCGTCGCCGGCGACAACCCCGAACGCATCCATTCCGAAGCCGCGTTCGCGAAACTTGCTGGCATCAGCCCGGTCCCGACCGGCTCAGGGATGACCAGCGGGAAGCACAGGATCAACCACGGCGGACATCGGCAACTCAACGCCGCGATCTATCGGACCGTCATCGTCAGAATGAGATTCCACGAACCCACCATCGCCTACGTCGCCCGACGAACCGCCGAAGGCAAAAGCAAGCGCGACATCATCCGCTGCTTGAAACGCTACGTCATCCGCGAGGTCTATCACCTCATCAAGACCGACCCGAAAACCGGCGAGATCATGAGTTGACAACTATAGGAGCATCAACTCCCTCGCGGAGTCGCAGATCGGCCTGTACAAGTCCGAGCTGATCCACCACGAAGGGCCCTGGCGCGACGTCGACCAAGTCGAGGCCGCCACTGCCTCCTGGGTGCTGTGGTTCAACACCGAACGCACCCACGGCTCCATCGACGACCTCACGCCCCTCGAGGTCGAACAACTCGACTACGCTCGCAACGAACCGGTCGAACAAGCCGGCTGACACCAGCAAAACACTCTCCAGACACGCCGGGGCGAGTCAGTCACCTTCCGCGAGCCGGTAATTGAACGGTGCGCGGTGCAAGGCCCCTCCGGCGGCTCCCGTGCCAATGCAACGCCCGAACTGGGACGGGTAGTTGGTATCGGAAACCGTCACCCCGGCCTCGAGGATCATCGCCTGCGCCCACCTGTCGATGTCGAGCAGGTTCGTACCGGCCCGGCATCGCTCTCTGAGGCTGTAGAGGATGTCGCGGACTAGCAGGCCCTTGACTCTCACGTGATCGGGCTCAGAGCAGGTCTGGGAATCTCGATCGCTGTGCTCAGCCTTTTCCTCGATAGCACCCGACTCGGGGTGACCCAACCGCAGAACGATGACGCTCGAAGGCCAGCGACACATGCTGCCCATCAGTGGTTTCTCGTGTCCGAGTAGCCCGCGCTTACCTTCGCGACCGAGCATGTCAGAGACCCAGAGACAGGCCGTGTCAGTCGGAGCTAGTTCAAAGACGGGGCCGCCGAATGCGTGTGTCCCCCAATGACCCGGTTTCGTCCGCTGAGGTATCCGAGGCCAGCGAGGATGATGCATATGACGACCATTCCGGTTAGTACCGGCGTCCGGTCTCCTGTGGTGTCGTGGAGGGCGCCAAAAACGAGCGGGCCTGCGGCGGCGACGAGGTAGCCGAGGGTCTGGGCCATACCGGACAGGCTCGCGGCTTGGCCGTGGTGCGTGGTGCGCAGGCCGAAGAACGACAGTGCGAGGACGACGTTTACTCCTGCGGCGAACCCCAGTACGCAGATCCAGACCAGCGCGAGTTGTGGTGCGAAGTAGATTCCCGCGAGTCCGGCGGCGACAAGGAGCGGGCCCGTGACCGCGAGAAGTCGTTGGTCTCGCATTCGGGGGATCATGACGGCGCAGACGAGACTCGCGAGCACTCCGAGCGCGTTGAGGACGAACTGGTGGATGTTGATCTCGTAAGCACGGATTCCGGCAGCGGCTTCGATGGAGGGCAGCCAGGTGATCAGACTGTAGAAGATCAGGGATTGCAGTCCCATGAACAAGGTCACCTGCCAGCCGAGAAGGCTCGTCCATGGGGAGCGCCACGTCGCGTGATGCGCTTTCGGGAGCTCGAGTGCGATGTCTTCCTCCGAAGCGGTGAGCACGGTCCGCCTGCGCAGCTGCGGAGCAAAGACCCCGAGGCTGATGAGTGCAAGCCCGGCCCACATCCCCAGAGGAAGTCTCCATCCGAGCGCGGTCGCCCCGGCGAGCGGCGCTGCAATTCCTGCTGCCACCGCCGCGAAGGTCGACTGCAGGGCGGAGTATCCGCCGGTGACTTGGGCGATCTTGTTCGGGAAGTCGCGTTTGATGAGTGCCGGGAGGACGACGTTGAGGATCGCGATGGCCACCCCAATGAGGACGGTCCCAATCCACAGCAGTGCCAGTGGTGGTGTGGAGCGGGTGATGAGTCCTGCGATGAGGAGGAGCAGGCTGATCCCGATCGTGCGTTCGAGCCCGAGTCGGTGAGCGATGCGCGGGGCAATGGGTGACACGAGCGCGAACGCCACCAGCGGCAGGCTGATGAGCGCTGACGAGAGCAGCGCGCTGATCTGGGTGGAGCGTGCGATCTCAGGTAGTACCGGGCCGACCGTGGTGATGGCCGCACGTAGGTTGCCCGCGACAAGCAAAATCCCGATAAGCACCAGCAGTGCCGACGGCTGAATGCGCACGCGTCGCGGGCGGGTTAATGTGGGCAGGGTGTCAGTGTGAAGCATCGTGTCTTTCTTGAGAGCTGGATCCGCAGATCATTCGATCGTCGTCGGCTGTAGTGCAGGACCCCGCAGCGATGATGAGGTTCGTGGACTCAGGGCAGGTGGCGTAGATCCAAGGCGGAGGAGGACGTCCGCTCGTCACTGCCGTTTCCAGTAGTTCCCTGCGTGGATAGCACTGCGGGGTACACCGGCCCGGCGGAGGCGTGTGACGAGTTCGTGTGTGAAAGAGCGCTCCCCCGCGATGCCGACGAGGTCAGGAACCAGAGGGAGTCTGCGTGCGAGCATCGTTGAAACGAACGCCTCCCATGCAGCGCTTTGCTCGCCCTGCTTCGGTACAGCGACGACCGTGACGTGGTCGGCAGATCGATCTACTTCTGTCGCCGCCACCGTGCGGGGAACGTACAACGTTGTGGGTACCTCTGATGGGGTCTCTGCCGCGACAGCGAGAGCTGCGGGAGCGCCTGCCTCATCGGCAATGAGTAGCTGCCACCGGGTGTCGGCAGGGACATAGTAGCGGCGCCCGTTGTCGATGACATCGACCGTGGACCCGAGCGGTGCATCCTCCGCCCAGGTACTGAGCGGACTCTCGCCGTGCAGCAAGATGTCGAAGTCGATCTCCAGCGCGTCCGCGCGGTAGCCACTGACCGTGAGACGTCGACGGAGTGGGCGGGTAAGCGCTGCTGCGAACCCCCACTGCGATGCTGCGCTCCATGGATCCGCGATCATCGGCACCATGTAACGCCAGGCTTCTTCCTCAGGCCAAGGGATCAGCAGCGTGCATCGCTGATCCCCGCCCTGGTAACGGAAACTCTCTAGGCCGAACCCGCCCAAGGTCACGCGGACCGCACTTTCCCCGATCGGACGACGCTCCACGAGCGTCAACTCCTGCCTGCGTCCGAGGAAGGGGCGCCTACACCATGGCGGAGTGTGGCGGCGATCGCCGCTGTGTAACGAAGACATGGAGTTCACCTTTCTGGACCGGCGACACTCATCGCCTTCTTGATTAGGACACCCTAACTCAGACTTGATTAGGATACCCTATCTGTGAACGAAAGCGCACACCAAGCAAGAGAGGGCGAGGATGCCGCCACGCAGACACACCCGTCAGGACGTGATCGACGCCGCGTTAGAGCTGCTGAACGAACACGGCTTGGATGCTGTCACCATCCGCGAAGTCGCACGACGCATGCGAGTCAACGTGAACACCGTGTCTTTCCAGGTCGGGACAAAAGCACGCCTGCTCGGACTGATGTCAGACGCCGTATTGGCACATCTCTCCCTGGATGACCTACCCGAGGACGGGTTCCAGCGAGCAGAGGAGATCCTCAGTCGCTACCGACACACCCTGCTGACATACCGCGACGGTGCACGCCTCACCGCAGGCAACACGCCGTTCGAGGAGCACACACGGGACTTCACCGAGGAGCTCGTGACCGCCCTCAGTATCGCGGGCGTGCCCGACAGAGAAAGCGCGCACGGCATGTGGGCACTGTTCTACTTCCTGCTCGGCATCACCCAAGAACAACAAGCCGCGCAAATCCAAGCCGCCCCAGAAGAAGTTCCGCCCTCCGATAGATACCCGACTCTGCACCGCCTTCACCCGCACCTGTTCTCCGCAGACTTCGACGCATGCTACGACTTCGGTGTTGCCGCCATCCTCACCCACCTCCGCCAAAGCGTCCTGGCGCAAGAGCAACGAACGGACACCTGAAGGTGTCAGCGCGATCACACAATCCGAGCTCGCCGTATGCAGCAGCTTCATTCCAGTAGTGAGTCAGTGTCACCGGATCAGCACGGATCTTCGGATGGAATGACCTCAGCCATTCCTTCGACACCTACCGCGCAGGACTCTCTGTTTACAGGGAGGACCGCTCGTGAAACTCATGCGGGTCTGTCGGAAAGTTTGTGTGTGAGGGGTTCGGCGTGATCGGTTCGGCTTCGG
>NZ_FUID01000006.1 GCF_900163635.1 Leucobacter sp. 7(1)
ACGTTTGACGAGTAAGCGGTGGCCATCTGCATCCCGTCGGCGGCTTCCGAAGGCTATTGCAGCGACAGTTCTTCCGTAGTTCTCGCAACCCGCTATGCTCGTTCGGTCGGCGTTTGCGGGGCTGGATGCAAAAAGGCCGTCACCGAGTGACGACAAACAACAACGTCGACGGGTCGACACGGGCTCGGTGGAGCCGCTGCCAGCCCGTGCTTCGCAGTTCGCCAGGAGCCTGCATGAACGCGACGCTCGACGACGCTGAAGCTCTCCTGCTGAACGAGTTCTAGTGCAGCGAAAGATTGAACATGCTCCGGTAGTCCCAACTGGCATTGCGCCAGTCTTCTGAGTCGAGGCAATGCCGGGTATCGACGATAAGCGGGCGTCGGACCATGGGGAGGAGTGCTGCTGGGTTCAGGCGCCGATATTCCGGCCAAGCCGTCGCCACTAGCGTCACGTCGGCATCCCGCATTGCCTCCTCGGCTGTTCGTACGAACTCAAGCCGACTGTCCACTCCGCGTGACGCGCTCACTACAGGATCCGCGATCCGCACACGCAGCCCGGCGCTCATGAGTGCCTGTGCGAGATCGATCGAGGGTGACTCGCGTATATCGTCCGTCTCAGCTTTGAAGCTCGCTCCGAGGATCGCGACCTGCGACTCCTGGCGTCCAGAGAGCCGTGCGATAACCCACTCGGCGATGTGCTGCCTCTGTGCGGCGTTGATTGTGTCGACTTGAGTGAAGAACTGGGCCGCCTCAATAGCGCCTGCATGCTGAGCGTAGTGCGCGAGCCCGCGGGTGTCTTTCGGGAGACAGCCGCCACCGTATCCCAGGCCGGGGTTCAAGTGAGAGCCGCCGATCCTGGGGTCCGCACCGAGAAGCTGCGCCGTCTGGAGAGCATCGGCACCACTGGTCGCGGCGAGTTGCGCAATGGTGTTGATGAAGGAGATTTTGGTGGCGAGGAACGCGTTGGTGGCGAGCTTCACGAGTTCGGCGGTCGCGAGATCCGTGATGACCCGTTGAGTCCCTCTGTCGAGGATCGGCGCATAGACCTCATCGAGCATGCGAGCGGCTTCCGGGCTGCTCACGCCGTAAATGAGCCGTTGAGGCGCGAGGGTGTCTCTCACTGCAGTACCTTCTGCGAGGAACTCCGGGTTCCAAGCGAGTTCAGCACCGGGACTCTCTCCGTGAAGCTGGGCGGCGAGCGCCGCTGCTGTGCCAGGAGGCACTGTGCTCTTACCTATAACGAGATCACCCGGCTGCAATGAGGGCGCAAGGGACCGCAACGCGTTTTCAAGGTAGTTGGGGTCGAAACCCTCGTTGGGGGCGAGTTCGGGTGTGCCTACGGTGAGGAAGTGGGCGCTTGCGCCCCGCGCGGCGCTCGGTTCGCTGGTGACATCGAGTGTGCCATCTGTGAGTGCTGTACGCACAAGCTCCACGAGACCAGGCTCGTGCATCTCGTGTGTGCCATCAAGAATCTTGCGGACACGTTGCGTGTTCGCTTCGACTCCGACGACCGTGTGTCCCAGCGAAGCGAGGGCGGCGGCGTGGACAAGGCCGAGGCGCCCGAGGCCGATGACAGATATTCTCATTCGTTCTCTTCCTGAGACCTTGCGTCTCGCTTCGCGATTTTGACGATGCTTCTTACGAAGCGCTTCCACAGTCGTTTCGCGCTGTAGAAGAGATCCTCAAGTTCCTCACGGACCGTGGGAGGTTCCTCGTCTTCTCGCCTCGCAGGACCGCTCAGACCGATCCACAAGATCAGGACCATGCCCGCGAACAGCGTCGTGAGGGTAGAGAGAATGGGCCACACTGTCACGCTTCAAAGAGGGTGTGACCGATGAACTGACCTTCTTTGCATCCGGGTGGTATGGCGAACACGGCAGAGCCGATGTGCACGATCCATTCGTTGAGGAGGTCGAGTTCGTCGAGGCGTCGCTGCACGGGTGTGAACTGCGTTGCAACGTTGTACTGGTAGGCGGTGAAGATGAGCCCGGAGTTGGAGATCTCATCTCCTGTGGGGAGCTGGTCGTAGTTGTAGGCGCGACGGAACATCCGCTCGTGAGAATCTGCTGAGCGAGCCCGTCGGATGTGCGCGAATTCTGCGATGACGGGGAACCCGATCGGGGTACGAGCTTCGAAATCAGGTTCGTCGTGCTCTTTCGTTCCAGTCAGTGGTGCCCCGGAGTCCATCCGGCGGCCGACCGCTTGCTCACGTCCGCTGCGGT
>NZ_FUID01000005.1 GCF_900163635.1 Leucobacter sp. 7(1)
CACATACCTGGCCTCGTGGATTGGCTGGATCCTCGTCCCCGGCGGCTGGGGTCGGGGGCTTGATTCACGCCGGGGTGCAGATCAGTCCCAGCCCGGGAGCCACAGGTGCGCGCGCCAGAACCAGTCCGCGATGGGCTGGCCGCTCCACGCCGGAACGAAAAACAGCGCCAGTGCGACGGCGACCGCTACAAAGATCGCCGCCGCGATCCGGCGACCGCGCAGTTCCTCCGGTGTGAGGGCGCGGAACCCCAGCTCACTCGCAGCGCGGCGGAGCGCCCCGATGCGGCACACGACCCCGATCACGAGCGCCAGAGCGAGCGCAGCAAATGGAGTAAGGACAACCGCGTAGAACTGGAACACTGCAGATCGGGACACTGTCGCCACCCAGGGCAGCCACCCGGAGAGATAGCCGATGAGCACAAAGACGCTGACCGTGCCGAGCGGGATCGCGAGCGCCGGTGCCGGTGTCGGCCCGAGCCGCGGCGGGACAACATGCCGCGCGGTCGTGAGGAGCCGAGAGGCGCGGCCTACCCGCATCGACCGCACCGCGAACCACAGCAAGACGCCGAGTGCGATGACTCCGCCCCAGGTCACGAGCGGATTGGGGAGGGGAGACACCGCAGAGACGCACGCTGTCCACGGGCACCCTTCCGTCCAGCTGTGTTCGTACATCGCGGTGGGGCGGAGCGCGAGTGGCCAGGTCAGCGGGTGCGCCTGATACGGGTGCGGAGCACTGAGGGTGCTGTGCCACTCGAGCATGTCGCGGTGGTAGCGCACGAGCGCCGGGAACCAGTGCTCGCCCGGGTTCCGACCCCAGCCGCCGGGGACGAGGATCCAGCCAATCCACGAGGCCAGGTATGTGAGTAGCGCGACGGGAAGTGTGAGTATCGCGGCCACACCTGCCTGGCCCACGGCGCGTGACACAGGCCGTGGAGCGCGGGATCGAAGGCGCAGCAGGAGGTCCCGGAGCGTTACGAACACGAGAAATGCGGCGAGCGGATAGAGCCCCGACCACTTCACCGCCGCCGCCGCACCGAAAGCAATGCCGGCGGCGATCAGCCAGGGCCTGGCCCACACGATCGGGAGCGGGCGTCGTTGGTCAGTCGCACTGGCCGTGAACCGCTGTGCGACGGCAAGCTGATCCTGCCAGACAAAGAGCGCGCCAAGTGCGACGAACATCGCGAGGAACCCGTCGAGTAGCCCGACCCGGCTCAGCACCACGTGCACGCCGTCGATCGCGAGCAGTAGCCCGGCGAGGCAGGCGACGCGCATGCTGCGCGAGAGGAGCCAGCCCAGCCGCATCACGATCCCGACCGTGGCGACCCCAGCGAACGCCGCCGCACAGCGCCACCCCCAGCCGGACTCTGGCCCAAACGCGAGCACACCCAGCCCGATCAGCCACTTACCGAGCGGCGGGTGCACAGCGTTTGTGGGATCCCCGGTGAATGCTGTCGCCCGTCCCCCGGACATATCAGGCTCGCTGTCGGGCCAGATCGTGGGGAACCCGTGACTGAGCTGGCTGATCGCGTCACGGACGTAGTACAGCTCGTCAAAGACAAGGGTTCCCGGCCGATCCAAGGCCCAGAAACGCAGCGCGGCGGCGATCCCGAGCACGAGGATCGGTGCCACCCATCTCAGCCGCGTGCCCATGTGCCCAGCCTAGGCGCTCAGGTCCCGGGAGGAGGGCTACGATGGTGGGGTGATGACACGGCTCAGTAACTACTTCCTGAAGACCCTGCGCGAGGACCCCTCCGATGCCGAGGTGGCGAGCCACCGGCTGCTGGTGCGGGCTGGCTACATTCGGCGCCAGTCCCCGGGGGTGTTCGGGTGGCTGCCACTCGGCCTGCGGGTCAAGGGCAAGCTCGAGCAGATCATCCGCGAGGAGATGGCGACCGCGGGTGCGCACGAGGTGCACTTCCCCGCGCTACTGCCGCGCGAGCCTTACGAGGCCACAGGCCGCTGGGACGAGTATGGCGAGACAATGTTCCGCCTGCAGGATCGCCACGGCGCGGACCACCTGCTCGCTCCCACACACGAAGAAGCCTTCACCCTGATGGTGAAAGACATCGTGAATTCGTACAAGGACCTGCCGCTGCAGTTGTTCCAGATCCAGGACAAGTACCGCGACGAGGCGCGGCCGCGTGCTGGTCTGCTCCGCGGGCGCGAGTTCACGATGAAGGACGCGTACTCCTTCGACGTGACCGATGAGGGACTTGCCGCCGCCTACCAGAAGCAGCGCGATGCGTACGAGCGGATCTTCACGCGGCTCGGACTTGACTACGTGATCGTCTCCGCAGACGCGGGGGCGATGGGCGGATCCCGCAGCGAGGAGTTCCTGCTCCCGATCCCGATTGGGGAAGACACCTTCGTGCGCTCCGCCGGGGGCTACGCCGCGAATGTGGAGGCCTACGCCACACCGGTTCCCGCCGAGATCCCCTGTGACGGGACCCCGGCGGCGGTTGTGTTCGATTCGCCCGATACGCCCACGATCGAGACGCTTGTCACGCTCGTGAATGCCAAGCTGCCCCGCGCCGATGGTCAGACGTGGGCCGCCGTGGACACCCTGAAGAACGTCGTGCTCGCCGTGACGCCCATCGGGGGAGAACGCGAACTTGTTGTCGTCGGTATGCCGGGTGATCGCGACGCCGATATGAAGCGTGCGGAGGTCGCCTTTGGCGGCGCAGATGTAGAGCCCGCCACAGCTGCTGACTTCGAGAAGCACCCGGGCCTCGTGCGCGGCTACATCGGGCCTGTACTCGGCGGCGAGGCTGTCCTCGGGACCGAAGGCAGCACGGGAGTGCGCTACCTGCTCGATCCTCGTGTCGTATCCGGGACCTCCTGGATCACGGGCGCCAACGAGTCCGAGAAGCACGTCGCGTACCTCGTCGCGGGTCGCGATTTCGCGGCCGACGGTGTGATCGATATCGCAACTGTGCGTGATGGCGATCCCGCCCCCGACGGCTCTGGCCCGATTGAGACCGCGCGCGGCATGGAGATCGGCCACGTCTTCCAGCTGGGCCGCAAGTATGCCGAGGCTCTGGGCCTGAAGGTGCTTGACGAGAACGGCAAGCTCGTGACCGTGACGATGGGATCCTACGGCATCGGTGTGACCCGGATCATGGCGATCCTCGCCGAGCTGAATCATGACGATCGTGGCCTGGTGTGGCCCCGCTCAATCGCCCCCTTCGACGTCCACCTTGTCGCCACGGGCAAGGATCCGCTGGTTGCCGAGGTCGCGGAGAAGCTCGGGACAGAGCTCGAGGCAGCTGGCCTCGACGTCCTCTTCGACGATCGTCCCAAGGTCTCGCCCGGCGTGAAGTTCGGTGACGCGGAGCTGCTCGGCGTGCCACGCGTGGTGGTCGTGGGTCGCGACGCCGCAGAAGGCTTTGCCGAGGTCTGGGACCGCGCGGCAGGCACGAAGGATAGGGTCGCTCTCGCGGACGTCCCCGCCCTCTTCGCCGCGTAGTTTCTGCGCCGAAACGGGGCGTGGCCGGTCGCACAGCGTGCGGCAGGTCACGCCCCGTTTTCATTTGATAGATACCCCGAGCGGCATTTCTTCGTTGTCACCCTCGGTTATATGCGAATCCGGTGATGTGTGTCTGGGAGAGTGTGAGACGTACCTCGAATCCTGAACGAAGGAGTTCCTCATGGCCGAGACGACTGATCCCGCAGCGAAGCCCACGCCCGCTTTTGTTGGCGCATCCTGGGTGGCCCTCCTGCTCGGAATGGGGGCGTACCTCGTCGGCTTGTTTAACGCCGGGATGGAGCTGAATGAGAAGGGCTACTACTTCACCCTTCTCATGTTCGGCCTGTTCGCTGCGGTGTCGCTGCAGAAGACTGTGCGGGATCGCGCGGATGGGCTTCCCGTCACCAGCCTGTATACGGGTATTGCCTGGTTCGCCCTTGTGGTTTCACTTGCGATGCTTGCTATCGGCCTCTGGAATGCGGGCAGCATCACCCTCAGCGAAAAGGGCTTTTACGGCATCAGCTTCGCGATGAGCCTGTTTGCGTCGGTTGCCGTGCAGAAGAATGTGCGCGATCTTGCGCGGTTCAAGGTCGAGGAGGACGCCGACGGGTCCGATGCTTTGAGCGGAGCCGCGACGGCCACAGACAGTGACATGCGATAGTTGGCATATGCCTGATCCTGGCGCACGCGAGACGACTCGAATCGCCGCGTCTTGGCGGGGCTGGCAAGATCCAGGGGGCTAGAGTACTCTGGTCACTTCTCCGCGCCGGAAGGCGTGACAGCTGAATAGACAGTTCAATACAGAGGAGGCTGCGATGAAAATCGAGCTGGTAACGCTACGACAGATCGAACGTGAGAAAGAGATTCCGTTCGACGAACTTGTCGAGATTATTGAGCAGGCCATCCAAACCGCGTACCTGCGTCACGCGGAAAACCAGAACCTTCCGGTGCCCCGCGAATCTGATGTGCGGGTGACTCTGGACCGGAAGACCGGGGAGATCTCCGTGCTCGTCCCCGAGCTCGATGACGATGAGCAGGTCATTGGTGAGGCCTACGTCACGACCGACGAGTTTGGTCGGGTCGCCTCGAGCGCCGCCAAGCAGGTCATTAACCAGCGGTTGCGTGATCTGAGCGATGACGCAGTCCTCGGGACCTTCAAGGATCGTGAAGGCCAGATCGTTTCTGGTGTTGTGCAGCAGGGACCCAACCCGCGCATGGTGCACGTTGACCTGGGGGAGCTCGAAGCGATCCTGCCTCCCGAAGAGCAGATTGCCGGCGAGAAGTACCCGCACGGCATGCGCATCCGCGTGTATGTCACGAGCGTCTCCAAGGGAACCAAGGGTCCGCAGGTGATCGTGTCTCGTACTCACCCGGGCCTCGTGCGGAAGCTGTTCGAACGGGAAGTTCCGGAGCTCGCCGAAGGCCTCGTCGAGATCGTATCGCTGGCCCGCGAGGCCGGACACCGCTCGAAGGTCGCCGTGCGTGCCAAGCAGCCCGGAATCAACGCGAAGGGCACCTGCATTGGCGAGATGGGGGGCCGCGTTCGCGCCGTCATGGCTGAGCTGGGGGAGGAGAAGATCGACATCGTCGACTACTCGCCCGAGCTGCCGAAGTTTGTCGCAAACGCCCTGTCGCCTGCGAAGGTCACCGATGTGTTCATGCTGAATGAGTCCCTGAAGCAGGTCCGCGCCTTGGTTCCCGACTTCCAGCTCTCGCTGGCGATCGGCAAGGAAGGCCAGAACGCCCGCCTTGCCGCGAAACTGACTGGCGCGAAGATCGACATCCAGCCCGACTCGATCATGAACGACTAGCACTCCTTGGATGTCGATCTTCGCGCGTTTCACGGAAGGGCGAAGCCCTGACGTGGAACGTCCGTATGGCCGACATCCAGCCGGCGCGGATCCCTTGGGCGGGAACGCGTCAGCGTTCTCGTGGGATTCGCGGTGACGCCACTGCGTCACATCATGAACGACTAACTCTCCGTTCCCACACCCGGTCGAGATGTCAATTTCGCACCTTTCGTGATCTGAAAAGGAGCGCGATTGGCTTCTCGATCGGGAAGCGGCAGCGAAGGAGCGGGTGCGCGACACGCGTGCATCTTGCGTACGACACGCGGCGACTTGCTGAGCGTTGCACGCGCGCTGGGCGAACGGCACGAGGAAGAAGTAGGAAGCTGGTAAGATGGATGCGGTTCGGACCTGTGTTGCGTGCCGCGCGCGTGATTCGCGCGAGGCGCTCCTTCGGGTAGTGATGCATGATGGGCAACTTTGCGTTGACGATCGTGCGGCGCTTCCCGGAAGGGGTTCGTGGGTACACCCCACGGCCGAGTGTCTGAAACTGGCAATGACTCGCGGAGCCTTTCCGCGGGCGTTGCGTGTGTCGGGGAAGCCCGACGCAAGCCCTTTAGAGAACAGGCTGAAAACACACATGGACAACTAATGAGCGGCTCACGATGAGACCCGTCCAGTAATTTTGGTTCTCGCCTGTCTGGCGTGAACCCAGACAGGAGAAAAGTGGCTAACCCACGCGTACACGAGATCGCTGCGGAGATCGGTGTCGACAGTAAGGTCGTTCTGGCCAAGCTGAAAGAAATGGGCGAGTTCGTGAAAGCGTCCTCGTCAAGCGTTGCACCCCCGGTTGCACGCAAGGTCAAGGCAGCTCTTGCTGCTGACGGTGTGACCGGCTCTGCCGGCAGCGCACCCGCTGCGCCGGCGGCACCCGCCGCCCCGAAGCGCCCGGCTGGCCAGAAGCCCGGCCCCCGGCCCGGCCCGAAGCCCGCTGCGGCACCGGCCCCTGAGCCTGAAGCACCCGCTGCTCCCGAGGTTCCCGCTGCACCCGCCGCGGCACCCTCGACGCCGGCTGCGCCTGCTCAGAATGATGCACAGCCTGCTGCGGCAACGCCCGGCGCGGCAAAGCCTGCTTCCCCGGCAAAGCCCGGCGCGGCAAAGCCTGCTTCCCCGGCAAAGCCCGGTGGCAAGGATGCTCCCAAGCCCGGCGGCCCGCGCCCCGGCAATAACCCCTTCGCGTCGAGCCAGGGCATGGGTATTCCGCGCCCGCCCCGTCCGGGCAACAACCCGTTCAACTCGAACCAGGGCATGCCTCGCCCCGGTGGTGGCGCAGGTCGCCCGAACCCGGGCAACATCCCCCGTCCTTCGCCGCGTCCGGCACCCGGCGCAGCCGGTGCGGGTCGCCCCGGCGGTCCCGGTCGTCCGGGTGGCGGCGGTCGTCCCGGTGGCGGCGGTGGCTTTAACCGCCCGGGCGGCGGCGGTGGCGGCGCAGGTGCCGGTGCTCCCGGTACCGGTTTCGCGGGTCCCCGTCCCGGTGGCGGGTTCGCAGGCCGTGGCCGTGGCGGCCGTGGTGCGGGCACCGCAGGCGCGTTTGGTCGTGGCGGCTCCAAGAGCAAGGCACGCAAGTCGAAGCGGGCGAAGCGCGCAGAATTCGAGATGCGCGAGGCCCCGTCACTTGGCGGCGTGAGCGTACCCCGGGGCAACGGGTCGACAATGATCCGTCTGCGCCGTGGTGCATCGCTGAGCGACTTCGCGGACAAGATCAACACGAGTGCTTCGAACCTGGTGACCGTGCTGTTCCACCTCGGCGAGATGGCAACGGCTACGGAGTCGCTCGACGAGGCGACGTTCCAGATCCTCGGCGAGGAACTGGGCTACCGGATCCAGGTAGTGTCGCCCGAGGACGAGGATCGCGAGCTGCTCGAGGGCTTCGATATCGATATCGAGAGCGAGCTTGAAGAAGAGGGCGACGACGTGCTGCAGGCGCGTCCGCCGGTTGTCACCGTCATGGGTCACGTTGACCACGGCAAGACCCGACTCCTCGACGCGATCCGTAAGGCAAACGTGGGCGGCGGTGAGGCCGGCGGCATCACCCAGCACATCGGTGCCTACCAGGTCCACACCGAGCACGACGGTATTGATCGCGCGCTCACCTTCATCGATACCCCGGGTCACGAGGCGTTCACCGCGATGCGTGCTCGTGGTGCGCAGGTCACCGATATCGCGATCCTCGTGGTCGCCGCGGATGACGGCATCATGCCGCAGACGATTGAGGCCCTGAACCACGCGCAGTCGGCCAACGTGCCGATTGTTGTCGCGGTCAACAAGATCGATAAGGAAGGCGCGAACCCGGAGAAGGTGCGTCAGCAGCTCACCGAGTTTGGTCTCGTGTCCGAGGAATGGGGCGGCGACGTCATGTTCCGCGATGTTTCGGCGAAGAACAACGTCGGCATCAACGAGCTCCTCGACGCTGTGCTCCTCACGGCTGACGCGGGTCTTGACCTGCGTGCAAACCCGGACAAGGACGCGCGCGGTGTCGCGATTGAAGCGAAGCTCGATAAGGGCCGCGGCTCGGTCGCAACCGTCCTCATCCAATCGGGTACGCTCCGCGTGGGCGACGCGATCGTTGCGGGCACGGCGTACGGCCGCGTTCGTGCGATGCACGACGAGAACGGCGATCCAGTACTGGAAGCGCTTCCCTCGCGTCCCGTTTCGGTGCAGGGCCTCTCGAGCGTTCCCCGTGCAGGCGACAACTTCATCGTGACGCCCGAGGACCGCACGGCTCGCCAGATCGCTGAGAAGCGTGAGGCCGCTGAGCGCAACGCGATGCTCGCCAAGGCGCGCAAGCGGATCAGCCTGGAAGAGTTCACGAAGGCGCTCGAGGATGGCAAGGTTGAGTCGCTCAACCTCATCATCAAGGGTGATGTGTCGGGTGCCGTTGAGGCGCTTGAGGAATCGCTCATGAAGATCGAGGTCGACGATTCGGTTCAGCTCCGGATCCTGCACCGCGGTGTGGGTGCGATCACCGAGTCGGACGTGGATCTTGCCACGATCGACAACGCGATTGTCATCGGCTTCAACGTGCGTCCGGATGTTAAGGCTCGCGAGCGCGCAGCGCGCGAGGGCATCGACATTCGCTTCTACAACGTCATCTACAACGCGCTCGATGACATTGAGGGTGCGCTCAAGGGCATGCTCAAGCCTGAGTACGAAGAGAAGCAGTCCGGTGTTGCGGAGGTCCGCGAGGTCTTCCGTTCGTCGAAGTTCGGCAACATCGCGGGTGTCATCGTTCGCTCCGGCACGATCACGCGTAACGCGAAGGCTCGCGTCATCCGTGAGGGTGTTGTTGTTGCCGACGGCCTGGCCATCGAGTCGCTGCGCCGCTTCAAGGACGACGTCACCGAGGTGAAGACGGACTTCGAGGCTGGTATCGGCCTCGGCAAGCACAACGACATCCAGATCGGCGACGAGATCGAGACGACTGAGATGGTGGAGAAGCCGCGCGACTAGTGCGAGGCTGATCGACACGGCGAGGGCCTGGCTGGGATTTCCAGCCCGGCCCTCGCTGCGTTGCGGGCGCGACGTAGGTAGGCATTTGCAGTAGGGGTCCTGGTGTGCAACTATGCAAAACCAATGGGCGGCGTCTAGAGTAGGGCGCGGTGGGGAACTACCGCCATCTCTCCTTGAAAGGGCAGACCGCTCATGTCGCTCACTCACGCGCGCCTCTCCGCGCAACGCATCACGGTGCTCTCGCTTGTCACCGCACTTGTGTTGTCGATGCTCACCATCTTCAGCGCGCCGTCCGCGTTCGCGGAGGAGCGTGGGGGTGAAAGGACATATCCGCAGGTGCAGACCGATGTGCTCCCGAACACGGAGGGCGAAGGGGCTGAGCCTGTGGTCCCAGCGGATGGCCAGGATGCGGCCCCCGACGCGAGTACTGACCAGCCGGCCCCGCCGGTGCCGGGTGTCGATGGATACCCCGTAGAGCGCGATCAGCCTGCGTCGCACCTCGCCGAACCGGAGGTGCCGGCGACCCCACGCGCCGAAGACCTGACGTTTTCGCAGGCCGACGATAGCCTGCTGAGCGGCACGGTGACGCTTCCCAGCGCTGCGGCGGGAGACGAGCCACGCTGGTTTGCATCATTGGTGGTGACCGCGTGGAGCGAGGCGGAAGGCTCCTACTGGTCTGCGGTGGACGAGTCCGGTGCGTTCGCGTTTGCCGACCTTCCCGAGGGGGACTTCAGTGTCCGAGTCGAGAGCTCGACGAGTCTGGATCCCGAGGCAGCGCCTGCGCTGCTCGGGCCGCGTGGTGGAACTCACAACTGCTGCACGCGCACCGTGTTGCCTGCCGGATCGCGGAACGCGAAGTCGCGAGTGCCCCAGTCCTGATCCATGGGCTCCTGCAGGATCTCGGTACCGGCGGCCTCGATCCGTGTGAACAGCGGCTCGAGCTCGTCGGTAGCGAACACAACCGAGGCGTACGAGCCCTTCGCGATGAGTTCGGCAATGACGCGCCGTTCCTCATCGGTGAGGCCCGGGTCCACCGCGGGCGGGCTGAGCACGATCGAGGTGTCCGGCTGGTTCTTCGGGCCGACAGTCAGCCAGCGCATGTCGCCGTAGCCGACATCGTTGCGCAGCTCGAAGCCGAGTACGTCTCGGTAGAAGGTGAGCGACGCTTCGGCGTCGGTGTATGGCAAGAAAGTGACGTGGATGTTGATGTTCATGCCGGCCACGCTACTCCGAGCCCACGCCAGGAACTTCTCGATTCCTGACCGGTTTGGTGGCGCGCAGCGTCACGATCCCGGGGAGTCCCGTGAGCGGTCCGCCGCCCTCGCGCCGGTATCGTCCGGGGGACATCCCGACGAGCTCCGTGAAGCGCGTCGTGAAGGTGCCGAGCGAGCCGTAACCCACTGCGAAACACACTTCGGTGACGGAGAGGTCGCCGCGTCGTAGGAGTGTCATCGCGCGCTCGATCCGGCGCGTCATGAGATAGCTGTACGGGGATTCTCCGTACGCGGCGCTGAATTCGCGACTGAGGTGTCCTGCAGACATCCCCACGCCCCGTCCCAGCTCGGCGACGTCGAGCGGCTCGGCGTAGTCGCGGTCGATGCGGTCGCGAACACGTCGCAGCAAACGGAGCGCCTGGAGGTGCCTGGCATCAGCCGCGGTGCTCATGCCCCCATCTTATGCGCGAGGCAGACCGTCCTTGGCTGCTCACGGCTAAGATAGGGGGTATGAGTAATCCACGTGCGGGGAAGGTCGCCGAGCGGATCCAGCAGATCATCGCACGGCGTTTGGAAAAGGGGCTGCGGGATCCGCGCCTCGGGTTTGTCACAATCACGGATGTGCGCGTCACTGGTGACCTGCAGCAGGCGAGCGTGTTCTACACGGTCCTCGGTGACGAGCAGGAGCAGAAGGACACCGCGGCAGCGCTGAAAGCGGCGACCGGGATGTTGCGCACCGAAGTGGGCAAGCAGCTCGGCACGCGTCTGACGCCGACCCTGGAGTTTATCCACGATGAGCTGCCGGAGAGCGCCAGCCACCTGAGCGAACTGCTCGCTGAAGCGAAGCGGCGCGACGATGAGTCTGCAGCGCTCGCTGCGAACGCTACTTTCGCGGGCGAAGCTGATCCGTACAGCAAGCCCCGTGACGAGGACGACGACGAACGGTAGTCGCCGATTGTCACGGGAGGCGCAGTGCGTCTCCCGTGACCACTACGAGGCCGTCGCTCAGCAAGGAGGCGACGGCCCGCTCCGCCTGTGCGGAATCGCCGGGGCCAACGTCAGATACCGCTGCGGCCAGGAGTTCGGCGCGCGCTACCGGGCCCTCAGCTGCGCGCAGCGCAGCCATCACCCTGCCGCGGGCCTGCCGGTCACTGCCTTCGAAGCGGGCCTGCTTCGGGCGCTTCGTCGGTGCGTTTTCGGGGTACCCGCTGCCGCGCCACTCACACAACTGCGCGATCGGACAGACGCCGCAGCGCGGTGCGCGGGCCGTGCAGACGATCGCTCCAAGTTCCATTGCCGCCGCGTTGAAGACGGCTGCGGCCGCGGGGGTGTTAGGGAGCAGCTCGGCCATATCGTCGAGGTCGCGTGCGGCCGGCATGCCTGCCGCAGCACGTCCGTGTACGGCGCGCGCAATGACCCGCCGAGTGTTTGTATCCACAACTGGGTGACGTTCCCCGAAGGCGAAGGTCGCGACAGCTCGTGCCGTGTACGGCCCCACCCCGGTCAGTGCGAGGAGCGCGTCGATGTCTGACGGGACCTGATCGCCATGCCGTTCCGTGATCTCCACGGCGGCCTGATGCAACCACAGTGCCCGCCGGGGGTAGCCGAGCCGGTCCCAGGCGCGCACGGCCTCTCCGGGTGGGTCGGCCGCGAGCGCGGAGGGGGTGGGCCAGCGTTCCATCCAGGCGACCCACCGTGGCAGCACTCGTTCGACTTGCGTTTGCTGCAGCATAAATTCGGACACGAGGACCGCCCACGGGGAGATTTCGGGATCGCGCCACGGGAGTGGTCGAGCTTCTCTGCTGAACCACGCGTTGAGCTCGTCTGCGATACCGGTCCTGTCCATCGTCTCCCAGTCTATGGTGGCGCGGTAGGCTGGTCTGGTGTCGAATCCATCGGTCTCACTCCCTCCGCACGGCGGAATCCTTCTGCTCGATAAGGACGAGGGGTGGACAAGTCACGATGCGGTCGCAAAGTCGCGCCGCGCGTTCGGCACTCGCAAGGTGGGGCATGCGGGCACGCTAGATCCGATGGCAACCGGTCTGCTCGTGCTGGGCGCTGGGCCGGCGACCCGGTTGCTGACGCACCTCGTTGGCCTCGACAAAACGTATACGACAACCATTCGATTGGGGATCGCGACGGTCACGGACGATCGTGAGGGTGAGCCTACAGCGGTCGCTGATTCGGCGGCCGTGGCGGCGGTGCTCGCGAATCCCGCGCAGATTGCTGCTGAGGTCCTGGCGCTGACGGGCGACATTGAACAGGCGCCGAGCGCGGTCAGCGCGATCAAGGTTGACGGCCAGCGGGCCTACGACCGCGTGCGCGCCGGGGAGGCCGTCGAATTGAAGCGCCGTCCGGTCACGATCCACGAGTTCGAGATCGCGGCTCCGCGCGCGGCCACCGCGGACGATGGCACCGCAGTGATCGACATTGATGCGACTGTGCGATGCTCGACCGGGACATACATTCGCGCGTTGGCGCGGGATCTCGGCGCGGCGCTGGGGATCGGTGGCCACCTGATCGCGCTGCGACGCACGGCGGTCGGCCCGTTCGCAGTCACCGACGCGGGGACCATCGAGCAGCTGATGTCCGGTGCGCGGGCGGAGGTGCTGGAGCCGGCTCGCGTGGCGACCGCGCTGTTCCCTGAGCTGCGGTTCGACGCACAGCAGACGCTCGATCTCGGGCATGGGAAGCGGGTCAATGTGGGCGATGTGCCGGACGCGAAGCTTGCAGCCGCGACGAACCCAGACGGTGTATTGATCGGCCTCGTTGAGGTGTCGCGTGGGCGCACTCGGGTTGTCACGAACTTCCCGACGGTGCCGAACGCTACCGAAGCGGGGGGTGCGGCATGATTCTCGGCTACGCGATTGCCGTGATTGTGGTGGGGGCTCTGGGGGCGACGCTCTGCTTGGTTGAGGCTCTTCGCAAGCGCGCTCCCAATGACTTCACGATGGGCGCAACGCTCCTGTTGACGGTGCTGTTGCTCGCACAGATCATCATTTCGATCGTCGCCCCGTTTGCGGGAAACACGGCGACTGGTGATCCTCTTGAGTTCTGGATGTACCTGATCGTAGCGTTTGCGCTCCCGATCGGAGCAGGAATCTGGGCGCTCGTGGACCGGACGCGATGGGCAACACTTGTGCTGGGTGTGGCGCACATTGCCGTTGCGGTCATGGTGTACCGGATGCTTGTCATCTGGGGCTAGAGTCGCGCCCGGGGCCAGGGAGCTCGGCGTCCCGGCATACATTCCGGAAGCGGCACTTGGGACACGGAAGCGTGTCACCACTCTCAAGTTGGCCTTGAGGGTTTAAAATCTTCGGCTTGACTTGGGCGAATCACAACGGTGTAATTAATGCATTGCGTTCCCGCCGACGGCGCGACACGCGGAAGATGTAAGGAAAGGAGCGTCAGTTGAGCGAATCACCGCACACTCCGGTTCCCAGTAACTGGTTCGTCGACCCGGTCTTTCTGGGCGTCCCCGGTACCCGTGAAGATGATGAAGCGTTGGCCTGGCAGGGGGACGCGCTCTGCGCGCAAACAGACCCTGAGGCGTTCTTCCCCGAAAAGGGTGGTTCGACGCGCGAAGCGAAGCGGATCTGTGAAACCTGCGAGGTGCGCTCCGAGTGCCTCGACTATGCGCTGGAGAACGACGAGCGCTTCGGTATCTGGGGTGGACTGTCCGAGCGTGAGCGCCGACGCCTGCGCCGCGAGGCAATGTAATCGTCGGATCCCAGACCACGCGGCCAGGCTCCAGCTTCTGGAGCCCGGGCGCGCCTAGACTGGGCGCGATATGCGCACGAGAGTAACTGTCATCCTGGTCGCCCAACAGGGCGGGGAGTGGCTAGATCAGACCATCGCCGGCATCGCGGCGCAGTCCGTCGCGCCCGCGGCGATGATCGCCGTGAACAACGGCGGCCCCGAGAGCGTGGGCCAGCAACTCCTCACAAGCGGTGCCGAACGGGTGATCGGCGTGGGATCCCGCGTGTCATTCGGCCAGGCGGTGGCGCAGGGAGTTCACGCGGCGGCGGCCGCGACCGACGACCCCGACACGTCGGAGTGGCTCTGGCTACTGAGCGAGGATGCCTGCCCGGAACCGCAAGCGCTTGAGCGGATCCTTAGCGCCGTGCAGCGGGCGCCGTCAGTCGCTGTTGCCGGCCCCAAACTTGTGGACTGGGATCGACCCGAACACATCATCGAGCTCGGCCAGAGCCTCACCCGTACCGGCGCGCGGTGGACGCTGCGGCGTCAGGAGCTGGACCAGCAACAGTATGACCACATGCAAGATGTGCTGGGCGTCGGCCCGGTCGGCATGCTTGTGCGTCGTGACGTCTGGGACCAGCTCGGTGGGTTTGATCCCGCGCTGCCTGTCTACGATGACGGACTCGACTTCTGCGTCCGGGCGCGCCTTGCTGGACATCGCGTCGAGGTCGCTCCGGCCTCGCGCGTCCGCTTCGCGCAGAGCGGTGTCGCGGGGCCGCGTATCGACCGACAGCGCTCGGTGCTGCGCCAGGCGCACCGGCAAGCGCGCACCGCTCATCTGCACCGCCGGATCGCCTATGCGCCGGCACCGCTCGCATTCCTCGCCTGGCTGGGGCTTCCGCTGCTCGCCTTCTTCCGTGTGGCCTGGTCGCTCATACGCGAACAACCGGGAAACATGCTCGGTGAGTTTGTTTCGGCGATGAGCGTTTTCTTCCGACCGCACGCGATCATCGCGTCCCGACGTCGGATCAAAGCGCACAACTCTGCGGGCTGGCCCGCGCTCAGGCAGCTCCGGATCGATCCGAAGAGCGTGCGTACGGCCCGCATGATCGACAGGGAAGCCATCCTGGCGTCCACGGGACAGCAGCGGCGGGAACTGCACTTCATCTCGTCTGGCGGCCTCGCGGTGCTCGTGACCTCGGTTGTCGTTGCGATCGCGCTGACCTGGTGGGCCTTGCCGCGTACGAACCTTGCCGGTGGCAGCTTGGCACCGCTGAGCGAGATCGGCCAGCTGTGGTGGAATACGCGCGCGCTCGACGGAGTGCCCGCCGATCCCTTCAACTGGGTGCTCGCGCTTCTGGGAACGCTGACGTTCTGGAATCCCTCGCACGCGGTCGTGCTCCTGCTCGTCGCCGCGATCCCGCTGACCGCGTTGGGCGCATGGATCTGGGCCGCTCAGCTCACTGAGTCGAAGGCTGGTCGCGCACTCGCCGCAATCGGCTTCGCAGTGAGTCCGGTGCTGCTCGGCTCTCTGGCGAGTGGCATGCTGCCGACGCTAGTGCTTACCGTGGTGTTGCCGTGGCTGTTGCTCGCGGCAACGCGATCTCGTGAATCGTGGAGCTGGGCCGGAACGGCCTCTCTGCTCGCAGGCGTTGCGCTGGCTGCGGCACCGATTCTCCTGCCCGCGGCGGCAGTATTGTTTGTCGTCGGGCTCTTCACGACGTTGCGGGGGGCCGCTCGTGTGCTCACCACCGCGCTCGTGCCGCTCGTTCTCTTCGCTCCGAAGATCGTGACAAGCGTGCTCGCGGGACGGCCGCTCGACATCCTGCTTGACCCGGGTATCGTGACGCCGTTCACCGCGGCGACGCCGTGGCACCTGCTGCTCGGCTTCCCCGAGTTTGGGCTCGACGGCTGGGGTACGATCCTGGACGGCGCGGGCGTGACCGGTGCCCCCGCGACCCTGCTCGTGGGCATCTTGATGCTTCCGATCGCCCTCCTCGCGATTCTGGGAATGTTCACCGGCCGTGTCGCGGTGACGCTCTTCAGTGCGCTGCTCGGCGGCCTGGGCATCCTCACGGCCCTCGCGGCGTCGCAGTTGCGGCTTGTGGTTGTGGGTGACGAGAGCGTCGCACTCTGGACCGGATCCGGGCTCGCGGTCTACTGGCTCGCGATCCTGAGTCTTGCCGCCGTCGGTGCGGGTACGCTGCGGCGGGCGGCGGGTCCGCTTGTCGCTGTTGCGCTCGTCGCCGCACTTCTCGCAGTCACCCCGGTGGGTGCGCAGCTGCTGCTGGGGAAGGTGCCGTTTGGTCCCGCAAGCTCGCAAATGCCCGCACTCGTGCAGGCGGCCGGGGAGCAGCAGCCCGGAATCAAGACGCTGACGATTACGGCAGAGGCACCGCACGCAGTGCGCGCTCAGGTCATCACCGGGTCCGGGCTTCGGCTCGATCAGATCCGTAGCGCCGAGCGCACCCCGGAAAATACTGCGGCGGATCAGCGCCTTGCGGAACTCGTGGGCGGGCTGGCGAGCGTCGGCGGACCGGATCTGAGCGGCGATCTCCGCGACGCGGGGATTGGCTTCGTGCTGCTCCCGAACAGCGGCAGTGACACAGAGCGAGCAGAGCTGCAGCGCATGTTTGATCAGCACGAGGCACTCGCGAGCGCTGGGTTGACTGACCAGGGACTTCTCTGGCGCGTGGTAGACCCTGAAGCCGAGCAGGACGCCCCAGGCGACGCGTCACAGCGTGTGGGTGGGACCTCGCTCAGTGGACAGACGATCTGGGTGATCCAGCTTGTGGTCCTCCTCGGCGTGCTGCTGCTGGCGCTCCCGACCGGAGAAGTGACCTACCGGCCAGAGCGCCGGATCCGGCCCTCGCGGCGGAAGCAGCGGGCCGCGGCCCGTGCGGCACGGAAGGCCGCCGGCAATCCGGTGCCCGTAGTGATCGCGCCTGCCCCAGTGCCCGCGCCCGAACCCGCAGAACCGGGGCCGGTGCGTGATCCGGAGAGCGCCGCCCCAGAGCCCCGTGTCGATGGTGAGTCGGAGCGCTCACCCGAGGACGAGACTCCCGACGAAGCCGACCCTGTGGCCGACGAGAACCGCGACGCGGTCTCTGAGCCTGAGGTAGAGCCTGAAGCCGAGCCGGAGCCTGAAGCTGAGCCTGAGCCTGAGCCTGAGCCTGAGCCTGAGCCTGAGCCTGAGCCTGAGCCCGCGCCCGCGCCGGAGTCCCAGCCTCAGCCTGGAGCCGATCCCGAACTCGCACCGGAGCCTGCACCGGAGCCTGCACCGGAACCCGAAGCGGCACCGGAATCTGAGCTGAACGTAGACTCCGACCCGAACACAGATCCCACGGACGGAGCCCAGCGATGAGCGATCGATCTCGCATCCTGCGCGGCAGCGCGCGAGCGGTCACCGGGCTCCTCGTTGTCGCGGTTGCCGCGACCGCCGCAGTGCTCCTCGGGAACACGGTGTTGCCCGGAGTCACGAGTGAACCGCAGCCGCTTGTCGTCGATACGACACACGACGCGAACCGCACGCTTGTCTGCGCGGGGGCGTTCGGCGTGCTCGGCGCAGACCCGGATCGCCCCGGCGCCACAATCCCGATTGGGGCGCCAGAGGTCGTTGTGTCGGGGACGGCAAGCAGTGCCGTGAGCGTCACTCGTCCCGAGGGCGGCGAAGGGCTTCCCGCGGCTCTGACCGCCCCGATGGCGGAGCCGCTCGCCGCCGCGCAGCTCCAATCCGTGCAAACGGAAAACCTTCGCGGTGTGGTCGGCAGCGCTTGCGCTGAACCCGTAAATGAACAGTGGCTGCTCGGAGGTGCGAGCTCCCTCGGGGTCTCCACCACGTTGAGTCTCGCCAATCCCGGCACGGTTCCCGCGACGGTTGTCGTGTCGGTGTTCGATGAGAACGGCCCGGTGGACGATCTCCAAATGGCGAGCGTGCTGGTACCTGCCGGATCAGAGCAGACTGTTTCAGTGAATGGCTACGCTCCGGATCGTGCACGCCTCGCGGTGCGCGTGGTGAGCACCGGGGCACCCGTGACGGCCAGCCTGGGGGTGGGGCACAGCCTCGGGATTGATCCCTTCGCGATCTCATCGGTGACTCGCCAAACGGCCCCGGACACGCAGCTCGTGATTCCGGCGATCGCAAACGAAAGCGATCACGAGCACGGCCCCTCCGATTCGGGCGAGGGGGACGAATTCCCCGTGCTCCTGCGCGCGCTCGCCCCCGGCGATGCCGGTGGGCAAGTGCGCGCTCACGCCATCGACGCGGCGGGCACGCGAACCGACCTGGGAATCATTGACCTTGTGCCTGGCGCCGTGGGAGAGCTCAGCATCGCGGTGTGGCCCCAGGGGGCGCACGCGTTGGTCATCGACTCGGACGTGCCAGTGATCGCAAGCGCGCTCGGCTCGGCCACGAAACGTTCCCACCACGACAATGAGTGGTTCGTGCCCGCTCCGGCGATTGCGGCGGACACGCCGACCGCGGCACCCGTCGTCTCGGGCGGTCAGCTGGTACTCGCGAACACGGGTGAGGCACCAGCCAAGGTCGAGGTGACCGCGGCGAGCGGGAAAGGCAAGCCGCGGACGCTGACGGTGGCTCCCGGGTCCGCGGAGACCGTGCCAGCTCCAGCTGATGCTGTGGTGACGTCCTCTGAGCCGGTCCACGCGGGAGTGAGGTTCCTGCAGGGCGGCGACCTCGCGGGCTACCCTGTCCTTGCTCCGGACCCGCGCGACGGAGAGCTCACTGTCTTCACGCGATAGCTCCGCGGCGGCGCGATCTGTGGCGGTTCCCCGAATAGACTGGGATCATGTCTGATCGCGTGCGTAGAGCCCGTCGTCACGGGCGGCGGCCTATCCGGTCCTCGCTCGTGGGGCCGGGGCTGCCGAATCCGGCGAGCCGTGTGGCGCGCTTCGAAGCGCAGGCACGGGGCGTCGTGTCACTGCTTCAGGCGCATTTTCCGGAGGACCTCGACGGCGTCCGGATTGGCTTTCAGACCGCGCCCACGGGTGAGGGTGATGGCGGCAACCCGCTGCTGTACTCCGTCGACCGAGATGCCCAGACGATCATGCTGTTCCGGATGCCGATCCAGCGCGCCAAGGGGCTGCACGTTGATGACGATGAGCATCGGCGCTACTTCGTTGAGCACTGCGTCTATCTCGCTGTGTGCGAGTACCTGGGACGAGAGCCTTGGGAGCTACTTCCTGGTCGTTTCGACCACTACTAGCTCCGGACCTCGGAGTGGTCCGGAGATGCGAACGGGTGCGGCCCCAGTGATGGGGTCGCACCCGTTTGCGAGGTGAAACCCGCCGGTTACTGAGCGACCTTCTTCTGACGCTGGATCACGTCGTCACTGTTCAGTACCCGGAATGCGAGTGCCGCGAGCACACTGCCGACAACCGGGGCGAGCATGTAGAGCCACATGTTGGCCCAGTCGAACTGCCCGGAGAATGCGAGGCCGAGGGCCACGGCCGGATTGAAGCCGCCGCCCGAGACGGGGCCCGCAACCGCCGCTCCCACGACGATTGTGGAACCGATGGCGAGGCCGTAGAAGGAATTGTCGGGGTGTGCCTTCGACGTAGCGACATTCAGGATGACGTACACGAGCACGAATGTGACGATTGCCTCCATGAGGAACGCCGGCCCCGTTTCAATCTGCATCGGGCCGGACTCCGGCGCCGGCCAGATCGTTGTCGCCAAGAGCGCTCCGAGTACGGCACCGATGAACTGTGCGATGACGTAGGCGACGAACTCACTTCCGGAGATCACCCCGCGTATCAGCGCGGCGAGCGAAACCACAGGGTTGAGGTGACCCCCCGAAATATGGCCGGTGGCAAAGATCAGCGACATCAGCGCGAAGCCGATGACGATAGGGGTGAGGTCGCCAGCGTTGTTCACGGCGGCGACGATAACGAACACGAATAGGAATGTGGCGAGTGCTTCCGCCGCCGCACTGCGGGCGGTACCAGTCATAACAGCTCTCTTTCTGAGAATCCCGGGCATTTCCACAGGTGGTTTTATTATGGCAAATCACCACGCAACGGAACGGATCAGCGTAATCTTCAGCAGACCCCGCCATAATGGGACCATGAGTGCGCGCATCTTGGTGGTTGATGACGACAGGGCGCTTGCCGAGATGCTGGGCATGGTGCTGCAGGGCGAGGGCTTCGAGACGGAGTTCTCGTTCGACGGTGCTGACGCCGTTGAGCGGTTCCGCGAGATGCGACCCGATCTGGTCTTGCTCGACGTGATGCTCCCGGGGCTTGACGGGATCGAAGTCGCCGAGAAGATCCGAGCCGAGTCGGGCACCCCCATCATCATGCTCACTGCGCGCACGGATACTCGGGATGTTGTCCGCGGCCTCGAAGCGGGCGCGGACGACTACGTTGTGAAGCCGTTCAACCCTGTGGAACTCATCGCGCGCATCCGAGCCCGGCTGCGCGAGCCCCAGCAGGAGGCGAGCGAGACGCTCCGCATCGGTGATCTCACAATCGATGTCCCGGCTCACGAAGTGCGCCGGGGCTCGCAAGCGATCCCGCTGACGCCGCTTGAGTTTGACCTGCTCACCATTTTGGCGCGGAAACCGCAGCAGGTGTTCACCCGAGAAGTGCTGCTCGAGAAGGTTTGGGGCTACCAGTACAAGGCCGACACCCGCCTCGTGAACGTGCACGTGCAGCGGCTGCGCGCGAAGATCGAGCAGGATCCTGACCATCCGACAATTGTGACGACGGTCCGGGGCGTGGGATACCGCGCTGGCGCACCTGTCGAATAGCGCGGGCACCGTGCGCACCCGCCGTTCGCGCCTCGCGATCGCCCTGCGCCGGCTGCAACTGCGATGGACGCGGTGGTCACAGCCCGTTCTCGGCCCGTTCCGTGCGCGGTGGCGTCGCTCCCTCATGGTGCGCACCATGACGATCACTGGGCTCGTGACTGGCTTTATGGTGCTCATCGCGGGAGTATTCATTCTCACGAGCGTTGGGACTGACCTCTACAATTCTCGGAAAGAGCAGGCGCTGCAGGATTCGGCGCGAGCCACCCTCGCGGCGCAGCGCCATATCGATGCCTCGGATGCCTCGGACCGGGGCGGGCTGTCGCTGCTCTCCACCACGGTGCGCCGTATGGTGCAGGACACCTCCTCGAGCCAACTGATGTACCTGCGACGTCAGCCCGGCCAAGCTTCGTTCCCGGAGGCCCCGCCGCCAACAACAACCGCGAACATGCTGATCGACACCGTCACCCCAGAGCTTGCGGCGGCGCTTGTCAACGAGCAGGAACCGCAGCACTGGCAGGCAGTGACCTTTCTCGGAGACGACGGATCCAGCTCTCCCGGAATCATCGTCGGATCCACGCTTGAGTTTCCGGCCGGCGCGGGAACGTATGACCTGTTCATCGGGTACAACCTGGCGGACACCCAGTCGACGCTGAGTTTTGTGCAGCGCACCTTGCTGATCACCGCCGCGGCCATGATGGCGTTTATTGGCATTCTCGTCTGGATCATGTCCCGCATCGTGTTCCGGCCGCTCCGCGCAGCCGCAGCCGCGAGCCGGCGACTCGCGGCGGGTGAAAGCGACGCGCGCATGCCGCAACAGAACGACGAAGACTTCGACGTGCTCTCTGAAGGCTTCAACGATATGGCGGACACGCTGCAGTCCCGGATCCAGGAGCTCGACACCCTCTCCGAGATGCAGCAGCGGTTCGTCTCTGACGTGTCGCACGAGCTGCGCACTCCGCTCACCACGATCCGGCTTGCGAGCGAAGTCCTGCAGAACACGGCGGGCGGGCTGCCAGCTGGGCAGCAGCGAGCGGTTGAGGTTTTGGGGACGCAGGTGGAGCGGTTCGAGGTGCTGCTGGGGGATCTTCTTGAGATCTCTCGGTACGACGCTGGCCGGGTGACCTTGGAGACGGAGTCCACGAACTTGGTTGCGCTCGCGACCGAGGTCGTCGAGAGTTTGCGCACGCTCTCTCCCGGGACCATCGAGGTGCGGGCGCTGGGGGGCTACGCACCGATCGAGGTGGATCCGCGACGCGTGCGGCGCATCATCTCAAACCTCGTGGGGAACGCGATTGAGCACGGGGAGGACCAGCCCATCGTGCTGACGATCGACTCGAACGCGGCGGCGATCGCACTGTCCGTGCGGGACTGGGGCGTGGGCATGTCCGCGGCCGAACTCGAGCAGGTGTTTGATCGATTCTGGCGGGCGGACCCGTCTCGCAAGCGCACCCTCGGTGGGACGGGCCTCGGACTCGCGATCGCCCAGGAAGACGCGGCCGTGCACGGCGGCATTCTTGAAGCCTGGTCGCGGCCCGGCGTCGGGACGAACTTCCGCCTCACACTCCCGCGTGACGAGCACATCACGAGTTTCGTATCGCCGCTGCCGCTCGTGCCGGAGGGCATCGAAGTGGAGGCGGGCGATCCCCGCCCGTCCGGCGGCTGGCTTCGCCGGCCTGGGCGTCGAATTCGAAAGGATAAGCGGCGATGATCAGGGAACGGAAGACCCGACGCGGCCGCGTCCTGGGCGCATTGCTTGCGAGCGGCGTCATGCTCGCCGGGTGCAGCGCGATCCCCACCTCTGGGCCGGTGCAGGGAGGACTCAAAGACCTCCAACAGGTGGATCAGGTCTACCAGTACAAGCCGTCGGGGCCGATCGCAGGCGCAAGCCAGGAAGACCTGGTGCGCGGCTTTGTGCTCGCCGCAACGTCCTCAGTTGATGACTACGCTACCGCCCGCGAGTTTCTGACCTCGGAGTATTCGAGTCAGTGGGATCCCTACTATGGGGTGCTTATCGACGAGGGCACCCGCCCGTATCGTGCAGATAGCGACACCGCTGGTGTGCTCTCGCTCGCCACGACCGCCAAGCTCGATTCAGCGGGGGACATGCTGCCTGTGGCCCCGGGACCCAGCATGGAGATGCGCTTTGAATTTGAGCGCGTCGCGGGGGAGTGGCGGATCTCCTCCGCCCCCAGCGGAATTATCCTCGACGCGAATACCTTCTCGACGATCTGGTCCTCGCACCAGCTGTACTTCGTGGGTGCAGGGAATCTGCTCGTGCCGGAAACCCGGTGGTTTCTCACCCGAACCGCGCTTGTCACAGAGATCGTGGGTGCCCTGCTTGAAGGCCCCGGGGAACGGATGCGGGAGGTTGTCCGCAGTGGTTTCCCTGTCGGGACCTCGCTCGCCTCGAACTCAGTTCCCGTTGTCGATGGCAAGGCCCGCATCGACCTCACGAACACTGTGCTCGAAGCCAGCCCGGCTGCTATGGGAGAGATCCGACAGCAGCTCAAGACAAGCCTGCAGACGGTCCCCGGTGTGACCGGGTTTGAGCTTTCGGTGGAGGGAACTCCGTTGCGACCCACCCCCGACGAGGAGATCAACGCGCCGCGCCCGGTAACTACCACGCAGGCACCCGCGGTGATGATCGGTGAGGAGTTTGGAACGGTGGTGTCCGGGGAGTTCACCCCCTGGCAAGGTTTGGGGGCAAGCCTGCACGATTTCGACCCTGAAGCGATCACGCTCTCCGCCGACGAGCAGGCCGCGGCGCTGCTGGGGGATTCCGGGGTGACCCGTGTGGATGCGAACGGTGCGATCCTTGTTGACGGGCGCGCGGGATTGTTGGAACCGAGCATTGATCCGCTCGGGTACGTGTGGACGGTGCCCCGGGCAGATTCCGACACACTGCTTGCGACCGCACCCGACGGGACCGCTACGGAGGTGGCGACGCCCTGGCTTGCGGGCAGATCACCAGCCGCCGTGAGGCTCTCGCCAGACGGAAGCCGAGTGGCAGCGCTGGTCGCGGACGGCGACGAATCACACGTGCTTGTCTCCGGAGTGATTCGCGATGAGAACGGGGTGCCGCTGCGCACGGTGGCTGACGCAGATACCAAATTGTGGGCGGCGGGAACCCCGCGCGATCTGGACTGGGTGGGGCAGCTGAGCTTCGCAGCGCTGACGGGTGTGGGAGCAGCTGGCAAGGTGACTGTCGGCGGCGTGGGACTGTTTGGGATCGAGCGGACCTCGGTGCCGGGCGGTGTCCACGTGAGCGGCGGCGGCGGCCGGTCGGCGCTTCGGGTGCTGGGGGCGGACGGCGACCTGTTTTCTCCCCAGGGCGCGGGCTGGCAGCGCAGCGAGGACGAGATCGATGTATTGGCGAAGCGCGGCTAGCGTCGCTCACAGCATGGGTTTGCCTCGGCGGGGCTCTGAGTTCTCCACGGAAGCATAGGAGCGGTGGGGAACAAGACAGATCCAGGCGAGGCTGGGGATATGGATACTCTGCGGTGGTTTCGGGAACTCGGGCTCGACCTGCTCGCGGTGCTGTGGCCCACCTCCTGTGTGCACTGCGGGGCCGCGGATCGCGATTGTTGTGCCAACTGCCTGGGAGAGGTGCGTCAGCTTGCACTCCTGCGCTCGGAGCAGCAAGGAATGCCCTGTTTTGCCAGGGCGCGGTACTCGGGGCCGATTCGGGCGCTGCTTGTCGCCTTCAAACACGGCGGGCGGGTGCGGTTCGCCCGCGAACTCGGCAGGCAGCTCGCAGGGCCGCTTGGAGCCGGGATCGCGTGTGCGGCAGATCCGGGTCCGCCGCTTGTCGTGGTCGCCCCCTCCCGCCCGAGCCGAACCCGCGAGCGCGGCTATCGGCACGGCGAACTCCTTGTGCGGCACGCGGTTCGCGCGCTGCGGGCCGCGCGGAAGGTTCGCGCGGTTCGCGCGCTGCGGACGCGCCGCGGACGCCTGAGCCAGGTCGGGCTGACCCCGGCACAGCGCGCTGAGAACGCTGCACGAATCGCGGTGCGCCGCCGCTTTCGTAGCTCCGTGCGAGGGCGTGAGGTTGTGCTCGTTGACGACGTTCTCACCACCGGCGCGACGCTGCGGGCGGCGCGGGCGAGTTTGGAATCAGCGGGCGCGCGCGTCGTCGCGAGCGCGGTCCTGTGCGTGGCGGATCGGGGAACACCGGAACCAAGAAAATGCTCAGGTGAGGGGGTGGAAACCGTGTCGCGGAGTGGAGTAGAGTTCGGGAAAGGCGTAGCGGTGCGCCGCACTGGCCCACCCGCCTGAGTCCCCTGGGAGGTCACCATGGACGTGAACATTCGCGGCAAGAACGTCGGGATCACCGATCGTTTCGAGCAGTATGTCGAGTCGCGGGCCGAGAAGGTCGCGGGGCTGCTGCCGAAGGCGCAGTCACTGGAGATTCGGGTCTCGCGCCAGACGGACCGCAGCCCCCAGAACGGCGACCAGGTCGAGATCACGCTTGTCGGCCCGGGACCGGTCATCCGTGCAGAGTCACAGGGGAGCGACAAGTACACAGCCTTCGATATTGCATACGGGCGAGTGCTCGAGCGGATCCGGCGCATGAAGGATCGGCTGCAGGATCGGCGTGGACGTGGACGGGTGTCGCTTGGCGACGCGGCCGCGAATGACTTCGGCATGGTAGACATCGAACCGGCATCGCTCGAGGTGCTGGAGGCTGTCGCGAATGGTAGCGAGCCATCGGGTGCCGGTGAGCCCGACGAACAGTACACACCCGTCGTGATCCGCAGCAAGGAGTTCCCCGCTGAGCAGCTATCCGTGGAAGACGCCGTCGACCAGATGGAGCTTGTCGGACACGACTTCTTCCTCTTCGTGGAAACTGAAAGCGGGAAGCCGAGTGTCGTGTACCGCCGCAAGGGCTGGAACTACGGCGTGATTTCTCTCGCGGAAGCCTAAACACTCAGGCGCAGCACTCATTAATCAAGTGAGAATGCCCCCGGCCTCGTGCGTGTCACGGGACCGGGGGCATTCTGCTGAGTAGAAAGCAGAAAATCTCGGGATTCCGTCTGAGTGAACAGGTGTGGCTGCTACGTTTTCTCACGGATTCGGCTGACCGCGGGGGCGTTCACATCGTGTGTGCAGGGGCATGGGACGTCGCACGGATCTGTGTCACAACAGACTGGGAGTCCCACCGTGAACCATCGCCTACCCCGAGCCCGATCACGCGCGGCCCGCCGCAGTCTGGCCACCCTCCTCGTGGGTGTCCTGGTTGCGGGGCTGGGGGTGGCCGGGGCGTCAGCCGCCGCAGCTGCACCGCCTGAGGTGACATTCACCCTTGTGGCAATTGACCGCGGCGTTGGGGAACCCCTCACCGAGGTCGCCGCCGGCGAGAGTTTCCAACTTTCCGCGAACGTCGGGTGCCCGGATCCCAGCGGCTGCGGCCCGGCGGAACTGCAGATTGGTTTCCCCGAGCACATTGAGTTTCTTGATAAGGGCATCGTGGCACCTCCGGGGGCAAGCTTCGTGGTCACTCCAGCCGAGTCCGGCACTGGCCAGGTCGTGACGCTCACCTGGGAGTCTCTCGACGGTACCGCCGTCGTGTTCCTGCCTGCCGCGGTGCCGCGGATCACCGACGCGGGTGCCGACGGGACCCTCGCGACAGTCACGGGAACACTGTCCGCGGGAGTAGGAGACGATGCGGTTGTGATTACTGGCGCGGCGGATATGACGCTGCGCGTGCCGGAGGTTCCTGGGGTTTCTGGGGCCACGCACCGCTGGGCCGAGGAATCCGTGCAGGAGGGCAGCGCCACCGACACCAGCCACACGCTCACGGCAATCGCCGACGCAAACAGCACAAGCACCCTCACCTTTCGGGTGCCCGGTGACCCGTCAGTTCCCGCCGCAGCGCTACCCGCCGCGGAAGCATTTGACCTCGTGCAGCTTGAACTCAACCAGAATCCGGGTGGCGCCACGATCACGTTCACGCTCGCAAACGGGAGTACGCATGACGCCACGCTGCAGCCCGGTGATCTGACACTTGTTGCGCCAGCAGATGCGGTCGCGGTTGAGCTCGTAGCGACCGGGCTGCCGTCTCGCGCCTTGGCCGATCCCGCAGCGCGGACCGTGACCATGACCGCGCACTCGACGCTTCGGACGACCCAGCGCACCAGTGGCGATCGCATCATCGCGTCGCCGAGCACCTCTCGAACGGTGCGTGCCACCGGGCACGTCGTGAACGCAGTGAGCGCTCCCGCCGCCGGTGAGTCACCGATCGCAGAGCAGCGGACCCTCGCTGATGTCCGAGTGAGTACGGTTCCGCCGGCCCTCGGCCACTCTCTCACCTGGCTCACCGCCTCCGGAGACTCCACAAGCGTGTATGGCTCGCAGGAAGCCTCTGCCGCCACGATCCGGCTCGCCAACACTGGCTTGCAGGAGCTCTCCGAAGTATCGGTGCGGGTTGACGCGCGAAGCGGCGACTTCTTCGAGTACCAGCGGCTCACCGAGGTCCCCGCTGTGACATTCCCCCCAGGCGCAGACCGGGCCACGATCCAGTACACAGTCCACACCGAGGACGGGCCCGAGCAGGGAACCGCGCGTGAGTTTGGACCCTTCGACGCAGTCCCGGGTCCCGACGTCGGCGAGCAGGACCTTGCCGCGGTGGGAGCCGTGTCAATTGTGTTCAGCTCGAGCGGCGGGATACCCGGAGGCTGCGAGCTTGCGGCCGAGTGCGCGGGCGCGGTGGTCCTGCAGGGTGCGCTGCGCGAGACACGGCTGTCGAACGGTGCGGAGATCACCCCACCGCCGCAGAATCCTGGCACGACGCCGCTGAGCATGACGGCCGCGGTTGGGCTGCGTGCGACGACGGGTACTGAAGCCAGCACAAGTACACAGACTGCGCAGCTCACGATCGTGAAGCCCCAGTTCACCACAACGCTCACGAAGCGTTTCGGTGACGGCGGCTCCCAGACCGTGTATCCACCCACGGGCACCGCCGCGGCCGGGGACATCTACGTCCCGGGGCGCGAGGAACAGATCTATGCGGACCATCCCCTACGCTTCACCGTCGAGACCCAGGTCAATGCGGGGGAGAACGAGCCGCAGGGCGCCACCGGATTCACAATCGTGGATCCGCAACTCGAACCAAGCCCCAGCAATCTCCCCGAGAACCCGTTCAACACGATCCGGGTCACCACGCTCACTCCCATAGCGCAGGCGCAGGCCGTGTGCGTCGCTGACGACGAGTCCGCGGTCGGCAGCGAAACGGTGCGCGAGTTCTGGGTGGTGGACGATCTCACCGATCCGCAACACATCGAGTTTGTGGATGACGTGGACCCGGATGAACTCGACCGGATCGTGGGCTTCCAGCTCCGGGTCACTCCCACCGCGCAGAGCGGCGAGTTCCCCCGCGCTGTGCGGTGCGAGGTTCCGGCGGGCATGACCGCAGGCTTCCGTGACGCGCAGGTGGCGGACATGACACACATCAGCCCGGCGAATCTCGCACCCGCTGAGACGCCAGGATTGCTCACCGTCACGAACACCGCCGAAGTCTGGACGGGCACGAACTTGCCGACAGCCGTGGGGAGCGATCGCCTGACCCTGCTCGAGGAGCAGCGCTCAGCCGTGGCCAAAGCGTTCGCCCCCGAGGCACCGTCGCACGGCATCGCTGGGCGGAACACGCGCACAGGCTTCACCCTGGCGGGAGTCCCCGATGGTCAGGACAGCGTAGCGACCCGAATCGTTGACGGTGGCCGAATCGGCGACTCGCTCGACATTTTTGCCTTGGCGAAGATCCGAGACGCGCGCTTGGGCCCGGATCAGATCCTACGGCTGAGCTTCCGAGATCTGAATGGCGCAGCCATCGGTCCCATCGGAACTGTCGACCCAGGGACGAGCCTCCCGACAGGTCCGCTCTCTGACGCTGAGATCGAGAACTCCCAGAGCGCCGGCTACCGGGAGTTCCGCGAGATCACTCGTGAACTCGAATGGAACGGAGAGTGGGCCGCGGGGGAGCGGGAGCGAGTGTTCGAGGTGCGGGCGACGCTGCAGCGCAGCGATCCGGACCAGGCGCTGCAAACCTTTGGTGCGTTCTCGGTGATCCTGGACGCCACACTTCGGACGACACGCCTCAGCGATCAAGATCACGAGATTACGGGCAGCCCCGAAGGGACTCGCTACACGAACGTCGCCAGAATCTCCTCTCGGGCTGTGCCACTTGTCGACCCGGACAACGAAGATGACGGTCAGTGGACCGCACGACCAGAGGGCACGGCCGCGTTCACGGTCTTCGCGGCGACCGAGATCACCGGAGACGGGCGCGTGAGCTGGGATGCCGCCGATGGCGACGGGTACTTGGTTGCCAAGCACGGCACGGAGTCGCACGTCACGCTCGAGGCGAGCAACCGCACTGTGGTGGGTCCCTCCGGATCCGCCGGAGCGCCGGGGGACTTGGAAGGGAGCGTGCCCATCGGTATTGAACAGTTGACGGCAAGTGTGGGTGGTGACGCCGAGAGCGGGAGCAATCCGTTCGCGATCCTGGACTTCACTGGGGTGAGCGAACTGAGCTGGCCCCTGAGTGAGGACGCGCCGATTTGGGGCTCTGAATCGATGCGCCGCGTCGCGGGTACCCTGAGCTACACATTTGCGGATGGGAGCATCGAGGAACTTCAGGCCCCCGTCGGAGCGGAATACAGTGAACTCAACCCGAAAGAGGAACGGTGGGGCGACATCGTGGGTGTCGCGATCACCTGGGCTGAACCCCACAAGTTCGTCGGTGCCCGGCTTTCCGCGAGTGAGACGCCGGGACGGCTCGGATTCACCGCCGCGCTTCGCGACTTCGTACGCGCCGACTTCACGTACGACTTCACCGCCGGAGACCCGGCGCAGCTGGGGCCCGGAGCAAGCATTGAGGGCGGCTTCCCCTCGGACGAGGGACTGATCCAGCGCCGCGCCGCGCTCGCCGCAGAGTACCGCGGTGGACTCACCCCGCTTGAAGACTTCAGCGGCACGCTCGTGAGTGAAGAACTCCCGATCAACAGCGCGGCTCCCGGAGTTGCAGCCACCCTGAGCCCGACGCGCAATGGGGTTGTGGACCGCGATATCGCGTCCGGAACAGGGCAGGACACCTCATGGGAGCTGCGGGCACGCAACACCGGCAACTTCCCTGTGGGAGTGGTGCGGCTCGCGAGCGAGAGCGGGTTGCTTGCGGGGGCATGGGACGGAATCGCGACGGGTTCCGGGGCACCGGCACCTGGAACTCTCCTCGACACGTCTCGGATCGTGCAGGCGAGCGTTGTATATCCGAAGGGTGCCACGGCCGCCGAGATCCGGGTACGAGACGCGAGCGGCGCGTGGACCGCGCCGATTCCCGCTGAGAACGGGAGCGCAATTGCGTTGCCGCCCGGCGGCACCGGACCCCAACGCTGGGAAGACGCCACAGGGATCCGCGTCGAATTTGCTGCGGAGCCCGGCGCAGACCAACTCATCGAAAAGCGGTCCGAGGCGATCCTGAGACTCACTACGCGTCTGCGGGAGACGCTTCGTTCTGACACTACTGAGCTCGCGCCAGCCACTCTGCTCCCCGAGGGGAAGCAGAGTTGGGAATCACAAGTAACGGGCGCTGCTGCGGTGCACAGCAGCAGCCAGACGGGAGCGCTCGCGACCGCGAGCAATGTGTCGGCCGCGCTTACGGTACGGCCGGGCACACCAGCTCCGCGGGCGTTGAAGTTTGCTGCGCGGTATGACGCAAACGCGAACACCGGCCTGACGAATACGCAGGCCAACCCGGGATCCTGGGTCAACTTCACACTTGTCCTCGAGAACCGGGGTTCCGCCTCGAGCAATCTCTACGGCTTGCGCATGGAGGATGTGCTGCCGCCCGAACTGCACTACAACGCCACAAGCGCGGCATACGCGTGGCGTGTAGAGAGCGCCCCCGAAGGGGTCTCGACGTCCCCGGACGTAGAGATCATCAATAACGGCTCCACCTCACTGCGTTGGACCTGGCCGGAGCACGAGGTCCTCCGGCCCGGCGAACGCATCGTGCTGCGGCTCCCGCTGCAACTCAGTGACGGCCTCCCCGCGTCGCAGACCACACTGAACACGGTCCGCGTCATTGGCAGTGGTATTCCCGATGCTCCGGGCCCGTCGGTGTGTGCAGCGGACGACGCAAACGCTCAGGTGTGTACCGCGCAAGCCGGTGTGGAGGCGCAGCGCATTGACTCGGTGCGTCTGGAATCGTATCTCGATGCCAAGGTCGGCGGTGCCAGTGTTCTCGGCGGGGAAAGCTGTGACATCACGACTGTGGCGGACTGGGATGACGGCACCTGGGTGCGCAATCCGTGCCTCGTTGAGACGACGGTCGACGGCGGTCTCACGTACCGTGTCAAAGTCATTAACTCGGGCAACTCCGCGCTTACCGACCTTCGCTTCGTGAATGAACTCCCGAAGATTGGCGACAAGGGCACGGTGCTCCAGAGCCCGCGGGGCTCCGAATGGACGCCGGGTTTTGTCCCCGGATCCGCCCGCCTACTCACGGGGGAGGCTGCGACAAACCTGGGTGCCCGCGGCGATGGGGAGCTTCGCGGCGACACGTTCCGTTACTCCGCGACGGCTAAACCGTGCACGCTGATCCCGGACGGGTACAGCACCATGACGACGATGGACTGCGACGCAGGCGACTGGTCCGCTGTGCCCAGTGCCACGAGTGCTGCGTTCGGCGGGGACATCAGCTTTGTGAACGGGACAATCGGTGGCGGAGAGTACGTGCTTATCGACTTCGATATGAGCGTGCCCGCGACCGGGATTGCCCCGAGCCTGAGTTGGAACTCCGCTGCGGGCACAGGACGGACCCACCCAACGACGATCTGGCAGCCCACGTCCGAGTCGCCGAAGTCTGGTGCCCGGGCGCAGGACACCGACATGTTCGTGACGGTCGCGCTCGGGGAAGGAGCCGCGACGCCGTGGCATCTTGCGGCCCAAAACTACGAAGTAACGATCGCCTGCCTCAACCCGGGGGCGTCCATCCCCTCAGAACGTGTGGTGACGCTGCCGGGTATTGATACCCCGCAGGGTACGCGAACCGCCCGTGTGGCGGGTCTGCCGCGCGGGGGCAGCTGCGAGGTGAGTGATCAGCGGTACGAACCCAGCCCCGCCGCGGGCCCCGGTCAGTACGGCCTGGCCTCGGAAAGCCCCACAGGTTACCGCTTCACGGCAGCGCCTGCCGAGCCGATCGTGCTGAAGGATGACCCCGCGGCGAACAACATTCTTGTCGTCACCGAGTTTGTCGAGACTGAGCTTCAGGTCGGTGTCGACGTAGCGGGGGAGGCCGCAGACCTCATCTCGCAGGACGCGAGCTTCGAAGTTGCGGTTGTGTGTGAATTTGGGGGCGTGACCCAGGACTACGGGCCGTTCTCGATCTTGCGCGGTGAAACCGAAACGATCACGGGGCTTCCTGTGGGAGTCAGCTGCACCGCGACCGAGCGCGATCACCGCGGGGCGGCTCAGGTGACAGCGAGTGTGAACGGAAGCCAGGCTGTGCTCGACGAGCAACGGGGTGTTCGCGTCAGCACGCTCGATCCGGGCAAGCACGAGATCCGGTTCACGAACACCTTTGCGGCGGGTGGAGATCTGACGATCCTGAAAACAGCGGAGCTTCCTCGGGCCGGGCTTGCCGTGGGCGATGTCGCGTTCGGGCTGAGCTGTGATCTCGGCGGCTACACGCTGGATCTCGGCGACCGGGGAACCCTCGGCCTGAGTTTTGCGCCGGGTGAAGCACGGGCGAGCGGGAGTATCCGTCAACTCCCTGTCGGTGCCGAGTGCACCGTGCGGGAAACCGAGGCCGGCGGCGCTCACGTACCCGCGCCCGATCGCACCGTCACCGTGCTGCCCCAGGACGAGGTCATTGTCGAGATGGTGAACACGGTGCACCCGGCCGCGCTCGAGCTCAGCAAAGAGGTGGCCGGTCCAGGAGCGGCGGAGGACCGGGTACCAGACACCTTTGGCATTCAGTCTACGTGTACGCGAGAACTGACAATCGACGGCGTCGAACGGACAGTAACCGATCACGATGGGCTCTCCCGTGTTGCCCCAGGGGCCCCCGCAACGATTGCGGAGCTCCCCGCTGGCGCGCAGTGCGCGGTGACGGAGCCAGATCCCGCCGGGGCGGAACGCACCACGGTTGTTCCGCTCGGGGAGCAGCCTGTGGACGTTGCAGACCAGCCTGAAGAGTCTGCGTTGGTGACCTTGACAGGCCCCGGGCCCGAGGCCACTGCGGTACCAACGGAAGTTCGGGTGACGAACTTCTACACGTCGACGACGGGGCTGTCTGTGACCGGGGCCGTCCCGATGGGCTGGACCGCCGTCGTCGCACTGCTCCTGCTCAGTGGTGGACTGTTCGTGACTCTGCGTCGTCGGGCGCGCGGCTGAGTGTGGGTCCCGCGTCTGGAACCAGCCGGGCGCGGGACCGATGAACTATCGGTCGCGGTGAGGAAAGCGGAGCCGCCAGCCCCAGCGAAGCACCCCGCCCAGGGCCTCCCAGACGATGCCGACGCTCATCTTGGAGTGTCCCTCGGTCCGTTCCACAAAAGTGATGGGAACTTCAGTGATCGGGCACCCGAGGCGTTCGAGCGACCAGGCAGTTTCCACCTGGAAGGCATACCCCTGCGAATCGAGCGCACCGAGCTCGAGGCGTTGCACCCACCGAGTATCGAGCACGCGGAACCCGCTTGTGAGATCCCGCAGTGAGGAGCGAAGCGCGATCCGCGCGACCGAGGTTCCGGTGCGGGAAATCCACCGGCGGTACCACGGCCAGTTCACGATGCGGCCGCCCGGGACCCAGCGGGCCCCGATGACGAGCCCGGCCCCGGCCTCAGCCGCGGCAAGGAGCGCCGGCAGCTCCGCCGGGAGGTGTGAGCCGTCGGAGTCCATCTCGACGACGTAGCGATAGCCACGATCCTGCGCCGCTTGAAATCCCCACGAGTACGCGGTGCCGAGCCCGAGCTTCCCGGAACGGTGGTGCACATTCACCCGGGGATCTGCAGCAAGCTCATCCGCAAGCCGACCCGTGCCGTCCGGGCTACCGTCGTCGATGATCAGCAGATGCGCGGCAGGGAGATGATGCAGGAGCCCCGCGACGGTTCCGGGCAGCGTCGCACGCTCGTTGTAGGTGGGGAGGAGGACAAGCACCTCGCCCTGGGCTGCATCGTCGTGCGGATTCTGCATGCTGTCCATCCTGGCAGAGGCTACGTGGTCCACTCCCGTGAGAGGGGCGGCGAGACACCAACGGGAGGCTGCCCCATAGGCCAGCCTCCCGTCAGTATGCGAAACTACGCGGCGTAGTTGTTGCGCAGGATCAGGCCAAGATCTGCGTCAACGTTGGTCCAGTACTGGAAGAACCGCTCGCGGATCTCGTCGACTGTGATCGACTTCGCCTGGCCGCCGAGGACCGCCTGGAAGCGCTCCTTTGCCGCGGCGTCGAACACATCGCGGTAGAGCGTCCCGGGCTGACCGAAATCGTCGTCATCGGCGCGGAGCGTGTACGCGCTGCGCACGAGCTCGCCGTCCGACTCCCAGCTCGCTTCGACGCCGAGCTGCGGGTCGGCGGCGGGGCCGCCGGCAGCGCCGTAGGAGTTCGGCGTGTAGGTGCGGTGCTCGGGGCCGTTGAAGCGGTACTGCATGTTGCCCTCGTGCATGTAGTTGCGCACCTCGGCCGCGTGCGGCTGGTTCACGGGCAGCTGGTTGAAGTTCGTGCCGATCCGGTAGCGGTGCGCGTCCGCGTAGGAGAACACGCGGGCCATCAGCATCTTGTCGGGCGAGATGCCGGTGCCGGGCACCTGGTTTCCGGGGGAGAACGCGGCCTGCTCGATCTGAGCGAAGAAATTCTCCGGGTTGCGGTTCAGGGTGAACGTGCCGACCTTGATGCGCGGGTAGTCCGCCTTGGGCCAGGTCTTCGTCAGGTCGAACGGGTTGAAGCGGTAGGTCTTCGCCTCCTCGTACGGCATGATCTGCACGTACACGTCCCACGCCGGGTACTCTTCGCGGGCGATCGCATCGAAGAGGTCGCGGCGGTAGTAATCAGCGTCGGATCCGGCAAGCTGTTCAGCGGCCTCGGGAGAGAGGTGCTCGACGCCCTGCTGGGACATGAAGTGGTACTTCACCCAGAACCGCTCGCCTGCGGCGTTGACCCACTGATAGGTGTGCGATCCGTAGCCGTTCAGGTGACGCCAGCTCTTCGAGAGGCCACGATCGCCCATGAGATAGGTGACCTGGTGTGCCGACTCAGGGGAGAGGGTCCAGAAATCCCACTGCATGTCAGCATCGCGCAGACCCGAATCGCCGAGGCGCTTCTGCGAGTGAATGAAGTCGGGGAACTTGATGCCGTCCCGGATGAAGAACGTCGGGGTGTTGTTGCCGACAATGTCGAGGTTGCCCTCAGACGTGTAGAAACGCAGCGAGAAGCCGCGCACGTCACGCCAGGTATCGGGGGAACCCTGCTCGCCGGCGACGGACGAGAACCGGATGAGGGTTTCGCTCTTGGCGCCCGGCTGGAATACCGCTGCGCGGGTGTACTTCGAGACGTCCTCGGTCACAACGAACTCGCCGAAGGCGCCGCCGCCCTTGGCGTGCGGGTTGCGCTCGGGCACCCGCTCGCGGTTGAAGGAGGCCAGCTTCTCAACCAGGTAGCGGTCGTGGAGCACCGTGGGGCCGTCGGCCCCGACAGTGAGGGAGTGCTCGTCACTCGCGACCGGCGTACCGGTCTGTGTGGTGGTGGGCTGCTTGTCAGACATTGATGCCTCTCTCATGGTTCGGGAAGGGTGGTCTCTGGCGGAGCGCGACTGTGCTGACGCGCAACGCGGCGGAGTTAGCTTGTCGCCGCGGTACACGCGGCACACACTCCGTAAAAGGTGATCTCTGCGGTGTCGACCGTAAAGCCGTGGTCGACCTCGGGAGTCAGGCAGGGTGCGCTCCCGACCACGCAGGGGACGTCTTCGATGCGGCCGCAGGCGCGGCACACAAGGTGGTGGTGGTTGTCGACGCGCGCCTCATAGTGTGCGGGTCCGCCGTCGTGCGCCAGGCGGCGCACGAGCCCGGCGTCGGTGAGGGCACCCAGCACGCCGTACACGGCCTGGAGTGAGGTCCCGGGCAACGTGTCGCGAAGGCGCTCGTACACGCCGCTCGCGTCAAGGTGGCCGCCTGGCTCAAGCATCTCGAGTACCGCACGTCGGGGAGCCGTTGAGCGCAGCCCCGCGGCGCTCAACTGAGCGTCCGTGGCGGAGCGGGGTGCGCGAGGGGTCATGCTCCCAGTATAGCGTTCTTTTGAATCATTCAAAAGAACGACATTCCCAGCGGGTCGTCTCACCGCGTTGCTAAGCTGAGGCAGTTGTCACAATTTGGCAACGGCGTTGAGTCTGTTCTGCAGAGCGGGTCAGCGTGCCAACCTATCGGAGAGACAACGTGGCGACAGTTCTCGAAAAGCTCCTTCGCGTCGGCGAGGGTCGCACCCTGAAGAAGCTCGAGCGGCAGGCGAAACTCGTCGGCCAGCTCGAAGACTCGTTCTCAGAACTCAGCGACGAGGAGCTGCGCGGCGAGACCGACGAGTTCCGCGGCCGCCTCGCACAGGGCGAGACGCTCGACGATCTGCTCCCAGAGGCCTTCGCCGCGGTCCGCGAGGCCGCGAAGCGCACAATTGGTCTGCGCCCGTTCGACGTGCAGGTCATGGGTGGCGCGAACCTCCACATGGGCAACATCTCCGAGATGAAGACCGGTGAGGGCAAGACCCTTGTCGCGACAATGCCCGCGTACCTCAACGCCCTCGCGGGCAAGGGCGTGCACATCATCACGGTCAACGACTACCTCGCGAGTTACCAGTCGGAGCTCATGGGGCGTGTGTTCCGCGCGCTCGGGATGACCACGGGCTGCATTGTTGCAGGCCAGGATCCCGCGAAGCGCCGCGAAGAGTATGGCGCTGACATCACCTACGGCACGAACAACGAGTTCGGCTTCGACTACCTGCGCGACAACATGGCGTCGTCCGCGGAGGAGCGCGTACAGCGCGAGCACTTCTTTGCCATCATCGACGAGGTCGACTCGATTCTGATCGATGAGGCGCGTACGCCGCTCATCATCTCGGGTCCGTCCTCCGGCGAAGCGAACCGCTGGTTCTCCGAGTTTGCTCGCATTGCCCGCAAGCTGAAGCCGGGCGTCGACTACGAGGTTGACGAGAAGAAGCGCACAATCGGTGTCCTTGAACCGGGTATCGAGAAGGTCGAAGACCACCTCGGCATCACGAACCTCTACGAGTCCGTGAACACCCCGCTCATCTCGTTCCTGAATAACTCGATCAAGGCCAACGCGCTGTTCACACGCGACAAGGACTACGTCGTGCTGAACGGCGAAGTGCTGATCGTTGACGAGCACACCGGCCGTATTCTTGCCGGTCGCCGCTACAACGAGGGCATGCACCAGGCCATCGAGGCGAAGGAAGGGGTGCAGGTCAAGGCTGAGAACCAGATGCTCGCGACAGTCACCCTGCAGAACTACTTCCGACTGTACGAGAAGCTCTCGGGCATGACCGGTACCGCCGAGACCGAGGCCGGCGAGTTCATGTCGACTTACAAGCTCGGTGTGGTCCCGATCCCGACCAACCGCACCATGCAGCGCAAGGACCAGCCCGACCTTGTCTACAAGAACGAAGAAGCGAAGTTCGCGCAGGTTGTGAAAGACATCGCGGAGCGCTACGAGCAGGGTCAGCCCGTGCTCGTCGGCACCACGAGCGTCGAGAAGAGCGAATACCTGTCGCGCCTGCTCGCAAAGGCTGGTGTGCGCCACGAGGTGCTCAACGCGAAGAACCACGCACGCGAGGCCGCGATCATCGCGCAGGCCGGCCGCCTGGGCTCCGTGACCGTCGCTACGAACATGGCTGGCCGTGGTACGGACATCATGCTCGGCGGCAACGCCGAGTTCCTCGCCGTGCAGGAGATGGCCGCGCGCGGTCTTTCGACCGAGGACGATCCGGACGCCTACGAGGCTGCCTGGGACGACGTGTTCGCGGCAGTGAAGGCTGCCGTTAAGGAAGAAGCCGACAAGGTGTCCGCCGTTGGCGGCCTGTACGTGCTCGGCACTGAGCGACACGAGTCGCGCCGTATCGACAACCAGCTGCGCGGTCGTTCCGGACGTCAGGGTGACCCCGGCGAGAGCCGCTTCTACCTGTCGCTCGCCGACGATCTGATGCGACTCTTCAACTCGGGTGCCGCAGCGGCGCTGATGAACCGCGACGGGTTCCCCGACGACGTCGCGATCGAGTCGAAGATGGTGTCGCGCGCTATTCAGAGCGCACAGAGCCAGGTCGAGCAGCGGAACGCCGAGATTCGCAAAAACGTCCTCAAATACGACGACGTGCTCGATCGTCAGCGCAAGGCGATCTACGGCGACCGCCAGCAGATCCTCGACGGCGAAGAAATCGAAACACGCATCGTCGCATTCCGTGAGCAGACGATCGACGCGATCCTCGACTCCCACGGCACCGACGGGGAGTGGGACTTCGACGCGCTCTGGAACGACCTCCGTCAGGTGTACCCCGTGGGAATCACCGTCGACGAGCTCCTCGCCGAAACCGGTGGCCGTCGCATTGACCGCGACTTCCTCCGTCGCGAAATCCTGTCTGACGCAATTGTCGCGTACGAGAACCGCGAGAAGGCCCTCGGTAGCGAGGCAATGCGCGAGCTCGAGCGCCGCGTTGTCCTCGCCACGATCGACCGCCGCTGGCGTGATCACCTCTACGAGATGGAATACCTCAAGGAGGGCATTGGCCTGCGTGCGATGGCCCAGCGCGATCCGCTCGTCGAGTACCAGCGCGAGGGCTACACAATGTTCGAGGGCATGATGGGGCAGATCAAGGAGGAGTCCATGGGGCTGCTCTACAACCTCGAGGTTAAGGTGCGCGAAGACGTCGAGCACCACGGACACGTCCACCTTGAGGGTGGCGGCCTCGACGAGCAGCAGAGCCCGGATCAGTCCAAGCTTTCGTACAGCGCGCCCGACGAGGATGGAGCTCCCGCGGTGAGCGGTGCTCCCGATCCGGCAGCGAAGGCGGCCCCGGCCACCCAGCGCGGCGCGTTCGGACAGCAGGTTCCCGCGGATGGTGCCGGAGCAGCGGGCAACCGCGCCGAGCGCCGCGCAGGCAAGAAGAAGTAGGGCGACCCGCCCTCACCAAACCGTGCTCCGCACCCGCGGACCGATGGGGAGATATACCGAATGGCAAGCGAGAACACCGGTCGTCTGACCAAGAACGAGCGACGCACTCAGGCGCGCGAACAGGCGCGCAAGGCCCGTGAACAGGAGAAGAAGCGGGAGAAGCGCAACCGCCTCTTCCTGCAGGGAGGCATCGTTATCGGTGTCCTCGCGATCCTCGGGATCGTGGCCCTCGTCCTGACGCAGACCATGAAGCCCGCGGGCCCCGGCCCGGAGAACATGGCCTCCGGTGGTGTGGTGTTCACGAAGGACCTGAAGGTCGTTGAAGGTCCCGCGCTCGAATCGGGGGCGGAGCGTGAAGCACGCACCGTCAACCGTGACGAGCTGCCGCTCGACGTCACGGTCTACGCCGACTACATGTGCCCCGCTTGTGGCGCGTTCGAGCAGCAGTACGGCACCATGCTCGAAAACTACGTCGGCGCTGGCGACATTGAGCTCGAGATTTACCCGCTGAACTTCCTCGACGGTGCATCACTCGGTTCGAAGTACTCGACACGCGCGGGCAACCTGCTTGCCTGCGTCGTCGAAGAGCAGCCCGACGTTGCCTTTGCGTTGCATACCCGACTCCTGAGCCCCGAGGTGCAGCCGAAGGAAGGCACCACCGGGTTGAGCGATGAGCAGCTCCTGGAAGAGGCCGAGGCGGCCGGCGCGAAGCTCACACCCGAACTGCGTTCCTGCGTGCAGGACGTGACGTTCGGCAGCTTCATCTCCGCGAACTACAAGTCCGCGAGCGAGACCGGCATCAAGGGACTCGCCGATGGCGCGCTCATGCTGAGCGCCGACGGTGCCACCCCGCAGCCCGCCGACGGACCGCAGCGTCTCGTCTCCACACCGACCGTCATTGTCAATGGTCAGCAGTGGAACCAGGCCCGCGACGGCGACCTCGAATCGTACCTCCTGAAGGTCAAGGGCGAGTACGAACAGGCGCAGGAGAAGTCCGACGCCAAAAAATCTGAGTAGACTTACTCACGGGGCGGTCGCGTACGGCCGCCCCACTTGCCGCCTTAGCTCATCTGGTAGAGCAGCGCCCTTGTAAAGCGCAGGTGATCGGTTCGAGTCCGATAGGCGGCTCCAGTAAGGCCCCGCTCCGCGGGGCCTTTTGCGTGTCGCCGGCTATCGGGCTTTGAACCGATTCCGGCGAAGCCAACTTCGCCGGCTTGCCGCGCGCAACGCTTCGCCTTGCCCGGAGCGCGGCAAGCGAGTCCGATAGGCGGTTCCAGCAAGAAAACGCGAAGCGTTTTCGGCCGGAGTCGGTGCCGCCACTGCGGCACTTGCAGATGAGCACTGCCGCGAAGCGTCCTGTTTCCAGCAAGAAAACGCGTAGCGTTTTCGGCCGGGGTCGGTGCCGCCACTGCGGCGCTTGCAGATCAGCACTGCCACGAAGCGTCCTGCTCCAGGGTGGCTCCGCTCCCATCGCTACCCCTCCCGCTACCCCTCCCGCTCCCTCTGCCTCCTCTGCCTCCTCTGCCTCCTCTCCAGCTTGGTATCGCGTCGAGACCGCGATTGTGCGCGTTATCCACGCGCGGTAGGTGCGAGATTGCGTTCTCGGCGGAGCCTGCCGGGTGGGTGAGCGGGAAAAGGTCAAGAAGGGGAGTGGGGATGGGCCCAGGGTGGCCCGGACGACGCCCCGCCGAGATCGCGATCTTGGGCGTAGGTGCGGCCGGCCCGGTGCGTGATCGCGTTCTCAATGGGGCTTCTCACTCCCACCCACCCACACACACACCTCCAGGGTGATACCCCGCCGAGATCCCGATTCTGCGCGTTCGTAGCGCGAGATACGTGCGAGATTGCGTTCTCGGCGGAGCTGCCGGGTGGGTGAATGGGGATAGGGGTAAGAGGTAGGGAGGGGAGGGGGCGTCAGGGAAGACAGGACGGCACCTCGTACATGGGTATCGCGCGAGGCGAGTAGGGTAGCGGGGTGAGTCGTACTCGATCTTTCCCCGTGTGGGCCGCACTGCTGGGCTCGGGCTTGGCTGGCGTCCTCGTTGCTCTGCAGTCCCGTATTAATGGGGGTCTCAGCCAGCAGATCGGCAACGGTTATGTGACGGCAGCGGTCTCATTCGCTATTGGCCTCGTGGTGATGACTGTGGTCTTGCTCGCCTCACGCAAGGGCCGCGCAGGGTTAGGGCGGGTTCGGACCGAGGTTCGAACCAGAAGGCTGCCCGCCTGGACGTTGATCGGCGGTGCTGGCGGCGCGTTTTTCGTGCTGAGCCAGGGGCTCGTCGCCCCGCTCACTGGCCTCGCACTGTTCACCGTCGGGATCGTCGCCGGGCAGGTGCTCGGAGGGCTCGTGCTCGATCGGATTGGGCTCGGCCCAGGTGGCCGCATCGATCCGACACCCACCCGGATCGCGGGCACGGTCCTCGCCGTGATCGCGGTGATCGTGTCGGTTGGCTTCAGCGGCGACGCCACCGACCAGAGCGTGTTGTGGCTGGTCGTGTTCCCGGTGTTCGTTGGCGTGCTTGTCTCTGCGCAATCGATGGTGAACGGGCTCGTGCGCTCGGCCGCACAGAGCGCGATCACAGCCACCTTCGTGAACTTCGTGGTCGGGACGACGCTCCTGGGGCTGATCGCCGTGATCTCCGTTGCGACGTCCGGATGGCCTACTGAGTGGCCATCCTCACCCGTGTACTACCTCGGCGGGGTGATCGGGACGATCTTCATTGCAGTCGCCGCCATGCTTGTGCGGACCGCGGGTGTGCTGCTGCTGAGCATGTCTAACGTTGCCGGCCAGCTCCTCGCTGCACTGGCGTTCGATGCCGGTGCGCCGCTGGGAGGGGGGCTCACCCTGGGGCTCGTCGCGGGCACCGCCGTCGCGCTTCTCGCGGTTGTTATTGCGGCGCTGCCGTGGCGTCCGCGCTCGGCGCGCTGAGGTGGCGGCCGAGGTCCAGAGGCTTGCGGGGCTTGGACTTCTGATCGCGCTCCGGAATCCCGCCCACGTAGAGCCACCCGAGCAAGTACTCGGTGGGTGCGAGTCCGTGCGCGGCGTGTACCTCCGGGGTGCGCGTGAGTGAACCGCTTCGCCAGAAGGTGCCCCACCCCGCCTCATGCAGGAGCAGGCCCAGGGTGTGAGCGACACCGCTGGCTACGGCCTCTTGCTCCCAGACGGGGACCTTGTGCTTTGGCCTGGAAGACACCACAAGCGCGAGGACCAGCGGTGCGCGAGTGGCCTTGGCGAGATATTTCTCCCGCTTGGACCCGGCCGCAGCAGCGAGGCCTTCGCCGAGCTTGAGACGTGCATCACCACGCAGTTCGATGATCCGCCACGGCCGGAGCCCGGAATGATCAGCAATGCTGGACATCGCAGAAACGAGTTCGCTCAGCTCCTCGTGGCTGGGCGCTGCGTCGGTGACCTTTGAGTGTGAGCGGCGGGCGCGGACCGCGGCGGCCGCAGGCGCGGCCTCGGTCACGCGTCGGTTTCGGGAGCCGCGCCCGCTTCGAACGTGAGCGCGAGCGAGTTCATGCAGTACCGGTCCCCGGTCGGAGTGCCAAAGCCGTCGGGGAACACGTGCCCCAGGTGCGAGCCACAGTCCGCGCATCGCACCTCCGTGCGCACCATGCCGAGACTCGCATCTTCCAAGAGCTCCACCGCGTCCGGACGTACGCTCTCATAGAAGCTGGGCCAGCCGCAGCCGGAGTCGAACTTCGTCCCCGCAATGAAGAGTTCGTTGCCGCAGGCGCGGCAGCGGTAGAGCCCGTCACGCTCCTCGTTGAGGAGTGCGCCCGTGCCGGCGCGCTCCGTGGCGGCCTCGCGGAGGATCGAGTACTCGTTCGGGCTGAGCCGCTCACGCCAGTCACTCTCCGAGAGCTGGACCGGATACTCAGGTGAGTCGATGGGCTTCGTCATGTATGCCTCCGTGGTGTGCGCAACGGGTACTGCAGCCCCAATCGTAACCGGGCCGGCTGAGTGCCTGAAGGGATCGAGTACCTAAATCAGTATTTCTCTGGGCCCAAAAATGGCCCTCGACTTGCAACGTCAGATGTTATTCGTCAGACTATAGGGCGGTGCTGAGGTTAGGTGCACCTCACTTCGATCCGATGAGAGCCTCCACGACAGTGTGCAGGCCACCGACGCGTAAAGGACTGCAATCGTCATGACAGCACACACGAGCTGGCGGAGGCGTTCCGCCTCGGTGCTGGCCACCGCAACCGCGGTGCTTCTCGCCGCAAGCGGCGCCCTGATGGCCCCGGCCGCCGCATTTGCCGAAGAGGCTCCTGCGGCCCCGCAGTTGTCGATCTCGAAGCCCGTCCTCGACCCCGCTGGTGACACGCTGACGGTTGTCGGCACCGGCTTTGACGCTTCCGCCAAGGGGCTGCCCAGCTATTACGGCTGCACGGATTCCGCGGAGGCTCCGCAGGGCGTATATGTCCAGCTCGGCTGGGTGACGGACAACTGGCGTCCGTCCACGGGCGGCGTCAGCAAGACAGATCGTAACGGCGTCGAGCAGGCGTGGTTCGCGGACAAGGACAAGAACTGCCAGGCCCCGTCGAAGTGGACGATCGCGGAAGACGGCACGGCATCGTTCGAGCATACGTTTGACGTGAGCGAAGAGAAGCTCGGTGCGCTTCCCGAGGGTGCCCGTTACGCGGTATTCACACATGGCCTCACAGGACGCGCACCTGCTCTCGCCATTCCCGCGAACGAGCTGGAGCAGTCGTTTAGCTTCGCTCCTGAGGTCGTGGCCCCGGTCGCGACTGCCGCGACTGCCGTTTCGGCCACGAAAAATGGTCTGAGCATCAGTGTCTCGGCGAAAGACCTGCCCGCGGACATTACGGACATGTACGCCGCGGTGATCATCAAGGGTACCGAGTCGCAAATGACTGACCCCAACAGTAAGTACGCAGCGTTCGGTCTCCCGTTCCCGAAGGTCACGAATGGAGCTGCAGAGTTCACGCTGCAGGCTCCCACAAAGGATCTAGACCGCACCAAGCAGTACGAGCTCTTCCTCTGGAAGAAGCATGCGGACCTCACCCCCGAGAACACCTATGCGCGTGCCGATGTCACGGTCACCAAGGAGCAGTGGGACACCGTGTTCCCGACCGTTGCTCCGAAGATTCCCTTCACCGACATGAAGCCGGGCGACAAGTTCTACAAGGAGATCTCGTGGATGTACACGAGTAAGCTCTCCACCGGTAACAAGCAGGCTGACGGTACAGTGACCTACGCGCCGAAGGCGAATGTGTCGCGTGAGGCTATGGCGGCGTTCCTGTTCCGGCAGTACAGCAAGCCGGGTTACAAGGCTCCGGCGAAGTCGGCCTTCACCGATGTGAAGACGACGGACAAGTTCTACAAGGAGATCGCCTGGATGGCGGAGATGAAGATCTCCACTGGCGTGAAGCAGGCCAACGGCACGGTGAAGTTCCTGCCGAAGGCGAGCATCACCCGTGAGGCGATGGCAGCGTTCATGTACCGGATCGACACGGGCAAGAAGCCGGCGTCGCCGAAGGTCTCGCCGTTCGTTGATATGAAGCCGGGTGACAAGTTCTTCAAGGAGATCGCTTGGATGCACTCGAGTGGTCTGTCGACGGGCAACAAGCAGCCCAGTGGCAAGCCGACGTACGCGCCGAAGAGTAACGTCACGCGTGAGGCGATGGCGGCGTTCCTCTACCGCGCACAGCCGTAAAGTAATGCTAGTTCGGGCGTGAGTGTTGCTTCGGCCACGCTCACGCCCGAACTTGTCGGTGGGGGATGAAACTCCCGCACCGAGTTGCAACATCAGATGATGTTCAGCAGACTGGAAACACTGCACTACACACGGGCGGGCTCAGCCATATGTCCCCCGGAAGGTTCGACGCACCACTGGCGTCACATACAGGGAGTCTGACCAAATGCACGCACGGAACGTGTTCCGCGGATTGGCCGCGGCGGCGCTGTCGACAGCGCTCGTCATTGGTGGGGCGGTGGGAGAACCTGCATTCGCAGAGGAATCGGTTATCGGTGACTCGCAGCAGATAGACCCCGCGAACTCTGTCTCTGTGGAGAACGCTACCGATGTCAGTGAGGCTGAAGTGCCCAGCGAAAGCCCGGAAGCGCCGCAGGGCGGTGCTGAAGTCGTCGAACCGGGGAATCCTGGGAAAGCTCCTGAGCTCAGTTTCAAGGATGGCGACGTGGAAGCGGAGAATCCAGCGCCGGAACTCCAAGGTCCGGTCCCCGAGAGCGAAACCAATTCCGCGGTGACCTCCGCAGCGGAGGCACCAGACCTCCCAACGGAGCCCGTGGCCGGACCTGAAAACGTGAAGATTCAGTTCGAGGCATCCGTCGCCCCGAAGAAAAGCCTTGAGGTTCAGGTGTCCGCGAGTGGCTTTCCAGCGGGCGTGACTGACCTCTCCGCGGCGCTCATTCCTCAGGGAGACACCGCCGTGCTCACCGGGCCGACGGATCGGATTCCGGCTCTGGCCAAACCCCTGCCTCGTGTGACCGATGGAGCTTCGAGCTTTGTACTCACCGCCGCTGTTTCACAGCTTGTGCGTGCAGCGCAGTACGAAATCGTGCTGTGGCCAAGCGATGAGAAGCCCGCGCAGTCGAATATCTTCGCGCGTGTTGACCTAAAGCTTTCCTCAGGGGAATGGGACCAGCTGCTTGGGCCGGTTCCCCCGGTCGCCGAGGAAGGCAGCATCAGCTGGGGTGTGCTTGAGCGGTTCCGGAACTACGTGGAGACCAAAGCCGGGCCGAAGGGAAAGGTGTCCGCAACCAAGCCAGCCTCGTACAACGGAAAACTGTTCACTTTTCCGCAGGTAACCGGTGGAAAATGGGGCGCAGGAACGCAGCGCGGCGTGGCACAGTATGGAGGTTCGATGCGTTTCTATGGGCACAACGGGGGCCTTGACCTCAATATGTCCAACCCCGTGATTCGGGTCATCGACTCGAAACGGGCTGAGCTCTCCGTGACGACTACGTCAGTTGAACTGGATATGGAATCCGAACGTGACCCTGTGATCAAAGAGAGCGTTGATGTGATCGCGTCTATTGACCTCTCATCGGCGACGTCGACGACTCGAAAAGGTGGTGCGATCCGGTGGGCGAACGCGAACGCGACGCTGACCACTGCCGGCGTTGACGTTTTTCAGGGGTTCTATAGCGAAGGACAGCCGCTTGATTTGATCACCTTTACGGTTGGCTCAGAACGTGATGTGAAGCCGATAACGCCCCCGAAGCCGAAGCCGGTTCCGAAACCCAAGCCCAAGCCGGTCCCGAAGCCGCTTCCGCCCACGGTTGTGGACGGGAACGCGGGCGGTGCGCAGGCTGCTGGCTCGCTGAGCTGGGGCGTCTCGAGCGCTTTCTCCAAGTACGTGACAGGCCCGATTGCCAAGGGCGAGGTTGCCACGAGCGGGGTGGGCAGTTCCGGTGGCGGCTACCTCTTCCCACAGGCCGCGGGCGGCAGCTGGGACACGGCGACCCAGACGGGTTCCGTGCAGTACTCCGGCGTCATCTCCTTCACCGGCCACAAAGGTCTCCTCAGCGAAAGCATGAGCAACCCGATGATCCAGGTCACCGGGCCCGATTCCGCTGTGATCTACAACGGTGGATCGCAGTGGGGCACCCTGAACCTCGCCGCAGCTGCAAAGTCGGTGGGTGCCAATGGTGAGGTGACCTGGAGCGGCGTCCCTGTGAGCGGTGGCTTCTCCGGAGGCGCGTCGGGCGGAAGCCAGTACACCCTCGCCGCCGACCCACTGACATTCACCGTCGGCACCGCGAGCGGTGTGAGCTACGGCTCCACCGCCGTGAGCAACGATTCCCTCAAGCGGACCGCTGCCGCTTCCGCTCCGACGACGAGCGGGATCCGGATCCTCACCGACCCGAAGAAGCTGGTGCCGGGCGGCGAGATCGAGCTTGAAGCCCCGGGCTTCACCGCGAAGGAACGCGAAGCGCTTGTGGTGCTCTACCCTGGCGTGATCGTGCTGGACGAAGCCGCAGGCGCGGATACTTCCGGCACTGTGCGCTGGCTCGGAACGATCCCCGAGGATCTGCCGCTCGGTGAGTACGTGATCACCGTGCAGGGCAGTACCGACGCCGGTGCCGTTCTCGAGGTTCGCAAGCCGGAACCGAAGGCGAAGGCTGCCGCGAAGCAACAGCGCGTGGCCGAGCTTGCCGCGCAACAGGAAGCCGGCGCGCCAGCCGCAGCCGGAGTGGTTCCTGCCGCAGACGACCAGGCCGCATGGATGTGGTGGGCGGCATCGATCGGACTGCTTGCGGTGGCCGGCGTCATGGGTGGTCTCGTTGTAGGGCAGCGCCGAAAGGCCGCCGCGGGAAACACCCCGCCCGGATCCGGCTTCTAACACCATCACGTATCGTTGGTGCGGGCGTCCCTGCCACGGGAACGCCGCCGCACCCCGCAACACAAGGAGATCAGACGTGCAGAACTCTCACGACCTCGGGCGCCGGACCGCGCGACGTACCCTCGCGCTGGTGGGAGGCGGATTGATTGCGGCCGGAGCGCTGCTCGTGCCAACCGCGGCCACCGCAGCTCCCGCCGTTCTTGCACAAGCGGCCCCCGTTGCCGCGACGGCAGAAACGTCGTGCACGGTGAGCACCGGGATGCTGACCTGGGGCGTCAAGGAGAGCTTCCGCTCATACATCAGTGGCTCCATCGCCAACGGTGAGTGGACCGTGAGCGAGGACATGCGCTACGAGACCCCCAGCTTTATCTGGGACCAGGTCACCGGGGCTGTGTCGAGTGACCTCACCGCGGGCAACATTGCGTTCACTGGCGCGATCCACTTCACCGGTCACAGCGGCGCAATGGAGCTGGACCTGTCGGATCCGAAGATCGAGTTCACGGACGATGACACCGCCTACCTGACGCTCACCATCGGCGCGACCGACGCCGCGGATGCCGGCGGGGAGGCCACTGCGGAGACGCTGCGTGCCGCAAAGATCGATCTGACAGACGCGGTCTCGGCCGGCGGATCCGAGCTGTCACTCGAGAGCGCGATCCCGCGCCTCACCGCAGAGGGTGCCGCGGCACTGAACGGAGAGTACGGCAGTTATGTCGCGGGGGAGGAACTCGACCCGATTGCGCTCACCGCAACCGTGACCGGCTGCGAGCTCGGGGAGAGCGCCGCTGTGGTCATGCCCGAGACCGAGCTGCCCGGTGATCCGACCCCCGCCCCCGGCGTGACCGACACAGAGAGCGCCGCTCCGTCGATCCCGTGGCTGCCGATCGGCATCGGTGCCGTGGCGCTCCTCGTCATTGGTGTGACCGGCGGCATGCTGCTGGGTGGACGCAAACGCCCGAGCGCGCAGCAGTCCGAAACCGATCCCGGGACCGACACACACTAGTCCGGTGCTCGGGCGCAGCCCGGTTTGCGTCGACCTGACCCCTTGAGCGCGAGACGACCCCGAAACTGCAGGAATATCTGCGGCTTCGGGGTCGTCTCGAAGTTTCGGGGTCGTCTCGTGGAGAGGCCCCTGAAGCTGTGGGGCTGTGCCGTGCTAGGACCGCTTCGGCATAACGATCCCCTGCCCGGTGATGGGGTGGGGGATCACCTCGACCGGGGTCCGGTAGACCTCGCTGACGATCTCGGCCGTCAGTACTTTCGCCGGCGCATCACAGGCGTAGACCTTCCCATCACGCAGCAGTGCGATCCGGTCGGCATACGCCGCGGCGAGGTTCAGATCGTGCAGCACGACAAGGACAGCGTCCCCGGCCATCGCGCGTTCTCGTGCCAGTCCCAGAACCGCCTCCTGGTGCCCCAGATCCAGCGCAGCTGTGGGCTCATCGAGCATCAGCACCCCGGTGCGGCCCGCGATCACACGTGCAAACGCGGTGCGGGCACGCTCGCCACCTGAGAGTGACGGAACCCGGCGATTGCCGAGGTGAGCAATGTCGGCGGAGGCAATGGCCTCGGAGATGGCCTCGTTGTCCTCGTCTTCGAGTGGAGTCTTGCGCCACGGCGCGCGACCCATCTCGACAACCTGGTGCACCGTGAACGGGAACAAAAGCTGATTGTCTTGCAAGAGCACGCTGCGGCGACGCGAGAGCTCTCCCAGCGACCAGTCGGCGATGGGCCGACCGCCAAACCGAGCCACGCCGGAATCAGCTGCGACGTCGCCCGAGAGCACACTCAGCAGTGTCGACTTGCCGGCACCGTTCGGGCCCAGGAGGGCGAGCACTTCACCGGCGCGAACCTCGAGCGAGACCTGATCGAGCAGGGCGCGACCGCCACGCTTCAGACCGACGTTTTCGGCAGCACACACAACATCGCCCGTGGTTGCATGAGTCGGCAGAGCCACATGCCGCGCGCTCATCCCCAGCCTCCACTTCGTTTGCGAGTTCGTCGGAGCAGCCAGAAGAAGAACGGTCCACCAACGATCGCGGTGAGCATGCCGATCGGCATATCGGCCATGGGAACGAGCGTGCGGGCTGCCAGATCCGCCAGGGTCAGCAACAGCGCGCCGCCGAGGGCGCTTGCCGTGACAAGCGGGAGGTGTGCGGGGCCGAGGACCATGCGCATCAGGTGCGGGATCACAAGCCCGACGAACGAGATGATGCCAGCGAAGGCGACCGCGGCGCCGACAAGAAGGGCGACGACAAAGATCATGACGATGCGGAGCGCCTCGACGTTGACACCCAGGTGCCGAGCGTTGCGCTCGCCGAGCGCGAGCAGGTCGAGCTTGTGCGCCGCGATATATGCGGCGAGCAGCCCGACCGCGATGATGGGAGCGATGATCAGCACCTGCGACCAGCGGCTGCCCGCGAGGCTGCCGAGCTGCCAGAAGACGATCTGCTCGCGTGACTGGGTATCGCCGAGGAACGTGAGGAGCGCGATCCCGGCCCCACCGATGGCGTTGACCGCGATACCGGTGAGGACGAGGGTGACGACCTCGGTTTTGCCGTCAGCGCGACTCATCGCGTACACGATGAGTGTCGCCCCGAGGCCGAAAATGAAAGCAAGAACTGCCGTGGTCCACTCGCCGAAGATGGTGAGGCCGAAGACGATTGCGAGCCCCGCACCGACTGCCGCACCGGATGAAATGCCGATGACGCCAGGCTCGGCGAGCGGGTTACCGAAGATCGCCTGCATGAGGAGACCGGACACTGCGAGCCCCGCACCCACGAGTGCCGCCATGGAAACCCGTGGGAACCGGATCGCCCAAAGAGTTTGGTCGCCGGCGGGATGCGTTGGCATTGGCAGCCAGTCGATGCCGATGCGGTGCAGCAGGGACCCGAGCACCTCTTGCGGCGGCACTCCGAGCTGGCCAGTTCCCGCCGAAATGAGGAGCGATACAACGAGGGCGATGCCGAGCGAGGCGAACAGGATCGTCGTCTTCGCGGCGTGCCGGGAACCGGTCCGTTTCAATTGGGCAGTCATGCGTGCGAAGGACAGCTTTCGTGAGAGTTCGTGGGTCAGGATCCCGAGCGCGCACCCGCGCCGAGCGCCACGTCCCCGCGACGACCCTTTGGCTTCATCATACCTTCACTAGGTTAGACTTACCCCCGCTGGCGTACGGGAAATGTGCAGGGGCATATGATGCCTGCTGCGCTGTCTGACCTGCTGCTCCTGCAGATTCGAAGGGACCTCATGCACACGTTCCGCGGTACGCGCGCTCGTCGCGCGCTCGCTCTCGTCACTGTCGCGCTGCTCGGACTCGGGCTGACTGCTTGCCAAAGTGGGAGCGCGTCCGTCGGCCTGGAAAGCGCCGAGTCCGTTGAACTTCCACCGATCTCGGAACTGACTCCCGCGCCGGATCCGCGCAACATTGAGGGCCCGACGACGGCGCTCATCGGTGGACCCTCAATTGCCCCGGTCGCCGACGCACCCGCGCCGGAGCTGCCGGCAACGGTAACCTCGCATGACCGCTCAGGCGATACCGAGGTGACGGTAACGGATACCTCGCGCGTGCTCGCGCTGTCGTTGAGTGGCTCACTCGGTGAGCTTGTGCACGCGTATGGGATGTCTGATCAGTTGGTGGGACGCGACATCTCGACGAACTTCCCAGGCTCGGAGGATCTCCCCATTGTGACTCGGGACGGGCACTCCATCGATGCGGAGGGCGTACTTGGCCTGAGCCCCACGGTGATCCTCACCGATGGATCGATCGGCCCCACCGACGTTGTGTTGCAGATGCGTGACGCTGGGATTCCGGTGATCACGGTGGATCGCGCGGTTGATGCGGCGACGACGTTCGTGACGGCGCAGCAGGTTGCGGATGCCCTGGGTGTTCCGGAATCGGCCCCGCCACTGATCGACACCCTGCAAGCGGCGATCTCCGCCAAAGAAGCGGAAGTCGCAACGCTGCTGCCCGAGGATCCCGAGAAGCTGCCCCGCGTTGCGTTTCTGTACGTGCGTGGAACCTCGGGGATCTACTACCTGTTCGGCGAGGGGAGCGGCGTCGATAGTTTGATTCGCTCCATCGGGGCGCTCGATGTGGCGGCCGAGATTGGGTGGAAGGGCGAAAAGCCGATGACTGACGAAGCGCTCATCGCGATCGACCCAGACGTGATCCTCGTCATGACCAAGGGGCTGGAGAGCGCCGGCGGTGTTGACGGTCTTTTGGAGGCGCAGCCGAGCATCGCGCTCACTACTGCGGGCAAGAACCGTCGGATCATCGATGTGGATGACACACTCTTGTTTGCCGGTGGCACGCGCATCCCGGACGTGATCGACGGCCTCGCCCGCGCGGTGTATGCACCGGATTCGCTACAGTAACGCGCCAGCGTTACGCGATCCGGTGCTGGGTGCGCGTGCGCGCACAGCCGACGGGCGTAGCCCGGAGGATGATTCGCTACAGTAACGCGCGCGTCCCGCTCACATGAAAACGCGTCAGCGTTTTCTTGCGGGTCGCGCCGGGGCCATTACCCCGGTACGCGATCCGGTGCTGGGTGCGCGTGCACGCCCAGCCGACGGGCGTCCCCGGACCAAAGTGACGCCCATTCGGAGTGGATCCACCGTCCTGGCAGGAACCACGTTGTACTGTAGGGGCTGATCCTGCGGTTTCTTCGTGGCGATCCACCACAGACTGATCGAGGAGAACCGCGTGGCGAAACGAACCGAAGACGCAGGGGCGCGTCCGGTGAACCGCCAGGACTACCCCGAGGATCGGTTCGACAGGATTGCACGGAGCGGGCGAGTGGGGGCGCATCGTGTCACCGCCCGGCCCCGATATACATGGCAGTATCTGATCGCTGCACTGCTGGGCTTTGCGATTCTGACTACGCTGGGCGTGCTCGCGGTGCACGCGATTGGCGACGCGGGGAAACTGCCCATTCGTGGTGAAGGACTGACCTCATCCTCGGGGCAGACGCAGCCCGATGCGGAAATCAATCCGGACGCGACGATTGCGGTGCTGAACGGAACCACGACGGAACACCTGGCAGCCGCGGTCGACAAGATCGTAACCGAGGAAGCGTGGGGCAAGATCCTCTTCTCAGGCAGTGCCTCAGCGGCCGACGTGCAGATTTCTGCGGTGTTCTATTCGGATCCTGCGGACGAGGGTGCCGCCGCGGGCCTCGCCGCAAAACTGGGTGGACTTTCGACCTACACGACCACGGATTACGACCAGTACGGAGCACAGCTTGTTGTGCTCATCGGTGCGGACTATCAGGGGCCGGGACTGACTGAGGCAGCACAGATTGCCGCAGAGACCGATCCCGGGACCGACGGGTCGATTTCGATGGGCGGCGCGGGCGGCGGGGCCACAGCGGAACCGGAAATTGATCCCGCAACCGGGTGGGAGATTGATCCCGCGACCGGATTCCCGATCGACCCCGCAACGGGGCTTCCTGTTGACCCGGCGACAGGTCTCGCTGCGGATCCCGCAGCCCCCGCGTCCTAGCCGTCTGGCCGCCCGGCCAGACTCCCTCTCTGTTCGCTGTACGCGAGCGATACCGCTTGCACTCGCCACGTGTGAGTGCCAAGATTGGTGTTAGCAGTCGAATCGACTGAGTGCTAAAGCTTCGCGCATCGATGCTCTGCGTTGATGCGCTGCTCACCACACCGAGAACGTCCAGGAGAGGCGAATTACATGGCAAAGATCATTGCGTTTGATGAGGAAGCACGTCGTGGGCTTGAGCGAGGCCTGAACATTCTCGCTGATGCCGTGAAGGTGACGCTGGGCCCGCGCGGCCGCAACGTTGTTCTGGAGAAGAAGTGGGGCGCCCCCACGATCACGAACGACGGTGTCTCCATTGCCAAGGAGATCGAGCTCGACGACCCCTACGAGAAGATCGGCGCTGAGCTGGTCAAGGAGGTCGCCAAGAAGACTGACGACGTCGCGGGTGACGGTACGACCACCGCTACGGTGCTCGCTCAGGCGCTCGTGCGTGAGGGCCTCCGCAACGTGGCCGCTGGCAGCGACCCCATCGCGATCAAGAAGGGCATTGAGAAGGCCGTCTCCGCGATGACCGCTCAGCTCCTCGCCAACGCCAAGGAGATCGAGACGACCTCCGAGATCGCCGCAACGGCATCGATCTCCGCAGCTGACGAGCAGATCGGCGCGCTGATCGCCGAGGCAATCGACAAGGTCGGCAAGGAAGGCGTTGTCACCGTCGAGGAGTCGAACACCTTCGGCACCGAGCTGGAGCTCACCGAGGGCATGCGCTTCGACAAGGGCTACCTCTCCGCATACTTCGTCACCGACGCAGATCGCCAGGAAGCCGTCTTCGAGGACCCCTACGTCCTCATCGTCAACGGCAAGGTTTCCAACATCAAGGACCTGCTCCCCGTCGTCGATCCCGTCATCCAGTCGGGCAAGCAGCTCCTCATCATTGCTGAAGACGTCGAGGGCGAAGCGCTCGCTACCCTCGTGCTGAACAAGATCCGCGGCATCTTCAAGTCGGCAGCCGTCAAGGCTCCGGGCTTCGGCGACCGTCGCAAGGCCATGCTGCAGGACATCGCGATCCTCACCGGCGGCCAGGTCATCTCCGAAGAGGTAGGCCTCAAGCTCGAGAACACCACCCTCGACATGCTGGGCACCGCCCGCAAGGTCATCATCACCAAGGACGAGACCACCATCGTCCAGGGTGGCGGCGAGGAAGAGGCGATCCAGGGTCGCGTCACCCAGATCCGTCGCGAGATCGAGTCGACCGACAGCGATTACGACCGTGAGAAGCTCCAGGAGCGTCTCGCAAAGCTCGCCGGTGGCGTTGCCGTCATCAAGGCTGGCGCAGCAACCGAGGTTGAGCTCAAGGAGCGCAAGCACCGCATCGAGGACGCCGTGCGTAACGCAAAGGCAGCCGTCGAAGAGGGCGTGCTTCCCGGCGGTGGCGTCGCGCTGATCCAGGCGGGCAAGGACGTGTTCGACACGCTCGAGCTCACCGAGGGCGAAGCCGTTGGCGCGAAGATCGTCAAGGCAGCCATCGAGGCTCCGCTGCGCCAGATCGCGCTCAACGCTGGCCTTGAGCCGGGCGTTGTCGTCGACCGCGTCGCGAACCTGCCCCTCGGCCACGGCCTGAACGCCGCGACCGGCGAGTACGGTGACCTTGCTGCGCAGGGCATCCTCGACCCGGCCAAGGTGACGCGCTCCGCGCTGCAGAACGCCGCGTCCATCGCAGGCCTGTTCCTCACCACCGAGGTCGTCGTCGCCGACAAGCCCGAGCCGGCTGGTGCCGCTCCGGCCGGTGACCCGACCGGTGGCATGGACTTCTAAGTCCTGCCTCCCCTCACAGGGGGTCGCGCCTTCGGGCGCGGCCCCCTGTGGTGTTTTCGGCATCAAGCCGGGCTGGTGCCCATGGAGCGTACGTGTGGTTCGCTCGTACGGCTCCGGGCGAACCTGAGCTACGAAGATTCTTTGCTCGCGTGCCGTGCTCGGGGCTGGATCTCCTGTGAACTCGTGAATATCCTTCGGGTTCGTTGGTGCGGAGTGCGGAGTGCGGTGTGCGGTGTGCGGAGGGCGGAGTGTGCTGGGTGCCGGGGCAGGCTCGGGCGCCGGGCCCGGGTCCTGGGGCATCGCGTCGACTTCCTCGTCGAACGCTGGCTCGTCCTCCCGATCGACGGCGGGCACCACGTTGGGGCCGCAGCGCGATGCGGACAATCTGCTGGACGCGGAACCTACCGTGAACGGCTACGTGAGGATTCGCGTGAGCTCGCGGCGGGTGGAACGGGAGTGGCCCGAGGTGCAGCGGCTCAGCATGGCCGCGCTCTCGCAGGTGCGGCCCTCACACGGGCGGCACGGGTAGTGCGCGTGGCTGGGCTGTCACGGAACCCACGGAGGTGCGGTGGTGTGGAGGGGCCCGGAAATGGCGGGGATCGCCTATTCCGTGGGGCCCGTGCTGCCGGATGTGAGCGCGGTGGAGCCTGTGGTGGGCGGCAGCTCGTGTCCGCCCGCGGGGAGGTCCACGCGGAAGGTTGCGCCGCCACCCGGGGTGTCGTGCACGCTGACGGTGCCGCGGTGCGCTTCCACGATCGACTGCACGATCGCGAGTCCCAGGCCGGAGCCGCCGGTTTCTCGGTTGCGGGAGGAGTCCGCGCGCCACAGGCGGCCGAAAATCTTGTCCCGGATCTGCTCGGGCACGCCCTCGCCGTGATCGACGATCTCGAAACGGCCGATCGTGGGTTCGCCCTCAGCGACGGGCGGCGCAGAGACCACGACCTCGATGGGGCTGCCCTCAGGGGTGTGCCGCATCGCGTTGCCGATCAAGTTCGTGAGGAGCTGGCGTACCTTGTGCTCGTCGCCGGTCACGGTGGGGTCGGCGGCGTCCTCGACGACGGTGACCTCCCGATCGGGGGCCTGCGCGCGGGCGTCGAGAGCGGCGTCGCGGGCGAGCTGGTTGAGTGGCAGCGAGGTGAGCTGCAGTGGTCGGCGCTCGTCGAGGCGGGCGAGGGCCAGCAGGTCCTCCACGAGGGAGGTCATGCGGATCGCTTCTTTCTCGATGCGCTCCATCGCCTGTCCCACCTGTTCGGTGTCTTGCAGAGCACCCATCCGGTAGAGCTCGGCGTAGCCGCGCACGGAGACGAGCGGGGTGCGCAGCTCATGGCTGGCGTCGCCGATGAAGCGACGCATCCGGTCGATCGTGTGCGCCTGCTCCTCGATGGACCCGTCGAGCCGGTCGAGCATGATGTTCAGGGATTCCCCGAGATGACCCACCTCTGTGTGCGGGCTCGCCACCATGATTCGCTTCGAAGTGTCGCCCCGGGCAATCTCGAGTGCCGTTTGTTCGACCTCCGCAAGCGGGAGGAACGTGGTGGTGACAAGGAGCCGGGTGAGCGCCGCACCGAGCAAGATCACGGCGATGCCGAAGCCTGTGAAGATGATGACGTACTGCGCGACGACCTGGTTGATCCCCGCCATCGAGGACGCGATAAGCAGGATCGCGCTCTGTTCGCCGGGCACCAGGATCGGGATCGCGATGGCGCGCCAGTCGACCCTGTCCGGGCTTGTCATGGGGATAATCTGCGCCGGATCCTGCGTCACAGATTCGAGCGTCATCGAGTGCTGCAGCTCCGGCACCGACGAGGGGCGCAGCCCCAGAGTGTTGTCGTACTGCAGCGCGCCCGAGGAATCGAACAGCGCCACGTAGTACTGCTGGTTTGCGTAGCGAATGTCCTCGGGGCTCAGCTGCGCCCCGTTCGCGTCAACCGCCAGCGCGGCCGTCGGGTCCTTCCGCAGTTGCAGCAGCGAAGAGGTCTGGTTGGAGAGCAGCATCGGCCGCAGCACCGAGAGGGTGCCGACACCCGCAACGACGAGTCCCAGGAACAGGATGAACACCGTCACACCGGTGATCTTCGCGCGAAGCGAGATGTCGGCCCATCGGTCGGTGAAGCTCTGCCGCGCCACGCTACTTTGCTTCGGTCTTCAGCATGTACCCGAAGCCGCGCTTCGTCTGGATCAGCGATTCTTCGGTCAGCGGATCGAGCTTGCGGCGCAGGTACGAGATGTACGACTCGACGATGCCGGCATCGCCGTTGAAGTCGTACTCCCACACGTGATCGAGGATCTGTGCTTTGGAGAGGACGCGGTTCGCGTTCTGCATGAGGTACCGCAGCAGCTTGAACTCGGTGGGGGAGAGCTCCACGGAGGCCCCCTCAACGGAGACCTCGTGGGTGTCCTGGTCCATCGTGATCGGGCCGACCGTGAGGACCGAGTCCTCGTCCTCCTGGATTGTGCGTCGCAGCACTGCCTTGATGCGGGCAATGATCTCGTCGAGGCTGAACGGCTTGGTGACGTAGTCGTCGCCGCCCACGGTGAGGCCCTCGATCTTGTCCTCGGTATCGTCCTTCGCGGTGAGGAAGATGATGGGCGCGGTGTAGCCCGCGGAGCGGAGCCGCTTGGTGACGCTGAAGCCGTTCATGTCGGGCAGCATCACGTCGAGCACGATCAGATCGGGCTCTTCCTCAAGTACAGCGGAGATTGTCTGCGCACCATTTGCGACGGCGCGCACACCGAACCCAGCAAACCGGAGGCTCGTGCTGAGCAGCTCGCGGATGTTGGGCTCATCGTCAACGATCAGAATCCGGGGTCCCTTTGGCTGAGTGTTCATGTTCCCAGTCTCTGATCGTTTGCTATGAACTAGCTGGAAGCTGGGTCCGCGTGTCGCCGGAGCCTGAGCCGGAGCAGGCCCCGACGACACGCGCCGCAGGATCCGGCTACGCGCCCGTCACCCACTTCGCCCACGCATCGGACATCGCGTCGTAGTTTTCGACCCAGAAGTCGAAGTTGGGGACGTGGCCGGTTTCGAATCGTGTGCTTGCGAGCCACTCGGCCAGCACATCGTCCACCTGCGGTTCGGCGTTGACGTTCACCGGCGACATCGAGTTCAGCTCGGTCATCCCGGCCTGTTGTTCTGCCCCGAGGAAGTAGTTGATCGCCGCGTGTGAGGCCGCCGGATCCTTCGCGCCCTTCGGGATCGCGGTCGAGTCGATCGCGACGAGCCACTCGTCCCACACCGGTGCGATCGGGGCCCCGGCCTCCGCGGCACCGTAACCGCGCCCGGACCAGACGTAGCCCATCACTGCCTCGCCGCTCTCGAGTTGCTGCTGTGCCTGGGCGCCGGTGGACCACGCGATCATGTCGCTGCCGAGGCTGTCGTACTTCGCGATGGCCTGGTCGATGTGCTCGGGCTTCAGATTATCGAGGTCCACGCCGTCGGCGAGCAGCGGGAACTCGAGGTTCTGTGGGTCGACGTAGGTGGTCTGCGGCACGGTGCGCTTGCCCGGGAACTTCTCCGTGTCGAAGAAATCGGCCGCGCTCTTCGGGGGATTGTCGCCGAACACCTCGGTGTTGTACGCGATCACGAAGCCGTACATGACGTTGGGGATCATGCACTCGTCGGTGATTGTGCCCTCGGGGAGCTGGGACGTGTCGATCAGCGAGCGGTCGATCTTCTCGTACAGCGTGCCGCAGCCGCGGGCGGTGTCGACCTGGGAGGTGTCGACGATATCCCAGACGACGTTGCCGCCGTCGACCATGGCCTTGAGCTTGCCGGAGTCGAAGGCGTCCATCTGCATCGTCGCCCCCGAAACTTGGGCGAATGGCTGCCAGATCGCCTCGTCCTGGCCTTCTTGGAAGATGCCGCCGGGGCCGGCGTAGGTGAGGGTGGTGCCGTCGAGGATCCCGTCGGGGATCTCGCCGACGACGGGAGTGCCGAAGTCGCGATCCGCCGCGGGTTCTGCGGCTGGGCTCGCACACGCGGCGAGCAGGATCCCCGCGGCGCCCAGGAGGGCGACCGCGGATACTGAGCGGGAGAGGGTCGTCATTGATTCTTCCGTTTCGTCGTGCGGGTGCCCGGGGGCACCCGCGGGGTGGGGTGGGTCAGCGCCCCCAGAGGGACAGGAACTCGTACGCGACGTGCGCCGCGGCGAGCGAGGTGACGTCGGCGTGGTCGTAGGCCGGGGCGACCTCGACGACGTCGGCGCCGACGATGTTCAGCGGAGCCAGGCCGCGGATCAGGTACAGGAGCTCGCGGCTCGTGAGGCCCCCGGGCTCAGGGGTGCCGGTGCCGGGAGCGAACGCCGGATCGAGCACGTCGATGTCGACGGACACATACACGGGCCGCCCATCGAGTCGCCGCAGCATCTGCTCGAGAATCCCTTCAAGCCCGGTCGTGGAGAACTCGCTTGAGTGGACGGTCTGGAAGCCGAGCGCGCGATCCTCGGAGAGATCCTGGGGGCCGTAGAGCGGGCCGCGGATTCCGACGTGCATGCAGCCCTCGGGGTCGAGTAGACCCTCCTCTGAAGCCCGGCGGAACGGGGTGCCGTGATGCATGGCGGCCCCGAAATAGGTGCCGAAGGTGTCGATGTGTGCGTCGAAGTGCAGCACGGATATGGGGCCGTGGTGACGCGCGAGTGTCTTGATCGAGGGGTAGGCGATTGTGTGGTCCCCACCCAGGAGCACGAGCTTGCCGGCGCGCTCGCGGGCCGCAGCGAGCCCGGTGAGCATCGCCTCGACGGCGCGGTCCACCCCGAAGGGGGTGACCGCCAGGTTTCCCACGTCAGCGACCTGGTGCGCGGCAAACGGGAACGAATCGAGTTCGACGTTGTAGGGCCGGATCAGGTGGCTGGCCCCGCGGATGCCCTCGGGGCCAAAGCGCGCTCCGGGGCGGAAGGTGACGCCGGAATCGAACGGGATGCCGATCACGCCGGCCTGCGCCTCGCCGACCTCGGCCAGGCTCGGAAGGCCCGCAAAGGTGCCGGGGCCGGCAAAGCGTGGCACCTGGGAGAAGTCGACCTGGCCGGTGACGGGTCGACCGTCTCGGCTCACGCCGGTCGTGTAGGGGAGTTCGAGGGTCATGCGGGGGTGCCTTCCTGGAGTGCATCGGCTTCGACGCGGTGTTCGGCCGGAGCCTGCACCACGATGACGGAGAGGCCGGGCTCGGCGGTTGCGGCGCGCAGCGCCTCGGTGAGCTCGGCCGGTGTGGCTGGTGTGGTGACCGCGGCACCAAAACCCGCGGCGATCATGCCGAGATCCTGCGCGGTGGTGCGGACGCCTGCGGGGCGGATGTCGGTGCGGGCGAAGGAGACCTCGATCTCGCGATACCCGCCGTTGTCCCAGATCAGGAATGTGATGTTCGCGCCCAGATCTTGCGCGGTGGCGAGCTCCGGCAGCGTGAAGAGCGCGCTGCCATCACCCGCGAGCGCCACGACAGGAGTGTCCGGAGCAGCGATTGCCGCCCCGATCGCCATCGGGAGCGCCGGCCCGAGCGTGCCGTAGCCGTAGGGGGCGAGCCATCGGCCCGGGCTGTCGAGGGGGAGGAAGTGGTGGGCCTGATACGCCACCTGGGCCGAATCCGCGGTGAGGATGGCATCCCCTGGCAGTGCGGCGGCCACCGCGTCGATCCAGGGGGTGTGCGGATCCGCGGCGCGCTCGGCGGCGAGGCCCGCCCGGGCTGCTGCCGCGCGCGCTGTACCGGCGGCGCTCGCCGCCGTATCCGGTGCCGGGAGCGCCGCGAGCGCGGCCTCGATGAACGCGCCGACACGGAGCGCGAGGGTGGGCCTCGTCTGGTCGGGGTGGCTGACCGTGGGGTCGATGTCGACGCGCAAGATGTCGGCCATCTGAGGCTCCGCGGTACCGGTGAAGAGCACCTCGAAGTCGGAGAGCTCGGTACCGAGGCCCACGACGAGGTCCGCAGCACTGACGAGTTCCTGCGTGCGCGGGAACGGCATGCTGATGCCCGCGTTGAGCGGGTGGGCTTCGGGGAGTAGTCCCTTCGCGTTGCCGGTGAGGATCACGGGGGCCGCGAGGCGCTCGGCGAACGCCTGCACCGCAGCACCATCGTGGCGTGCGCCGCCACCCGCGATGATGACGGGGGAAGTGGCTGCCGCGAGCCGCTTGAGTTCCTCCGTGAGCTGAGGCGTGGGAGGGGCAGCCGGCGCAAGACTGGGGGAGGAGGCAGGCCGGTGCAGCTCGCCCACCTCTTCCTCAAGGAGATCGCGTGGGATCCCGATGTACACGGGGCGCGACCGCTCGTGCTGCCAGCGGGTGAATGCCTCGTCGATGAGTTCGGACACGCGTTCGGCGGTGGTCACTGTCTCGCTGAACAGGGTGAAGGGCCGGAGTACCTCGGCAAGGTCCGGAGTATCGTGCAGGGTGCCGCGGTGGGCGCCGAGCTGTTCACGCGTGACCGTCGAGCCGATGACAAGCATGGGGATGGAATCGTGCCACGCCTGGCCGATGGGGGTGAGCGCGTTCAGTACGCCGGGTCCCGTGATGAGATAGCAGACACCGGGTGTGCCGGAGACGCGGGTGTAGGCGTCCGCCATGAACGCGGCTCCCTGCTCGTGGCGCGGGATCGTGACGTTCAGCCCGCTCCGGTCGATGTCGCGGAACAGTTCGAGCGTATGCACTCCCGGGATCCCGAATATCTGGGAGATTCCGTATTCGGTGAGCAGTGAGCTGATGGCCTGACCGAGCCGCATGTGATGCGTCCCCTCTGCGGACCTCATCGTCCGCGCCGTGTTTTATGTGACAATACTCTGTGAGGTCATACTAAACACCGAAAGCGGCTTTCGTCAACGCTAGACTGCGGGAATGACCGAACGCAGCACCACGGCGCGCCAGCCTCACGCGGGCGCGTCCGAGCAGCTCACCCAGATCGGCTTCCGGCTCCGCGTCGCCCGTGAGGAGCGGGGGATGACGATCAGCAGCGTCGCTGACTTCACGGGCCTCACGAAGGGCTTTATCTCGCAGGTCGAGCGCGGCCTCGCCTCGGCCTCGATCTCGTCACTCGCCGCGATCTGTGACGCACTCACGATGCCCATGGGCCGGCTCTTTGATCCGCCGAAGATCTATGTGAACCGCCGCGCGGACCGGCAGCCGGCCACGTTGATGGGAGACGGCGTGGCCGACACGATTCTCACCCCGCCCGGCCAGAGCGACGTGCAGGTCATCGAGACCTGGGTGGAGCCCGGCGGCGGATTCGAACCCGAGCCCTATCGGCTCCCCGTCGACCGAGAGTTCGTGGTCGTGCTGGCGGGTGAACTGGAGCTTCGCATCGAGGCCGAGACGTTCCTCCTCGCCGAGGGGGACACCATGAGCTTCGACGCGCGGCACGCGCACATCTGGCGCAACCCCTCGGAAACCGAGCGCGCGCGGGTGATGTGGGTGCTTTCCTCCCGCGTCTAGCAGCGGGAGGGGCCGTTAGACCTGATCCTCGTCGAGGATCGTGTACGCGTAACCCTGCTCGGCGAGAAAGCGCTGCCGGTTCTGCGCGAAGTCCTGATCCACGGTGTCGCGGGTGATCAGCGTGTAGAACGACGCCGTCGCCCCGTTGGCCTTCGGACGCAGGAGTCGTCCAAGACGCTGGGCCTCCTCCTGTCGCGAACCGAACGAACCGGAGATCTGAATCGCCACGGACGCATCCGGGAGATCTACGGAGAAGTTCGCCACCTTGGACACGACGAGGATCTTCTCCTCACCGGAACGGAACGCCCCGAAGAGTCGCTCGCGCTCGTCCACGGGGGTCTGCCCGGTGATGAGCGGCACCCCGAGCGCCTCCGACATGGACTCGAGCTGGTCGATGTACTGCCCGATCACGAGCACGCTCTCGCCCGGGTGGTTGTCGATGATCCGGCGCGCGATCCGCTCCTTCACCGGGGCGCTCGCTGCGATCCGATAGCGGTCCTGGTCTTCCGCGATCGCGTACTCCATGCGCTCGGACTCGCTGAGCCCCACGCGCACCTCAAAGCAGGCGGCCGGCGCGATGAAGCCCTGCGCCTCAATGTCCTTCCACGCGGCGTCGTAGCGCTTCGGGCCGATCAGGCTGAACACGTCCCCCTCGCGGCCGTCCTCGCGTACCAGGGTGGCCGTGAGCCCCAGTCGACGGCGCGCCTGCAGATCCGCGGTCAGCTTGAACACGGGAGCGGGAAGCAGATGCACCTCGTCGTAGACGATGACGCCCCAGTCCTCGGCATCGAGCAACGACAGGTGTGCGTACTCGCCCTTTCGACGGCTCGTGAGGATCTGGTAGGTCGCGATCGTGACCGGTTTGACCTCTTTCACTTGCCCGGAGTACTCGCCGATCTCGTCCTCGGTGAGCGAGGTGCGGCGCAGCAGTTCGTCGCGCCACTGCCGCGCCGAGACTGCGTTGGTGACGAGGATCAGGGTCTTCGCTCCGACGGCCGCCATTGAGGCCGCACCCACAATTGTCTTGCCAGCGCCACAGGGAAGTACAACGACGCCGGATCCACCGCGCTGGAACGCTTCGACAGCCTTCGCCTGGTAGTCGCGGAGTTCCCAGCCGTCTTCGGCGAGCTCGATGTCGTAGGGTTCGCCGGGGGTGTAGCCCGCGAGGTCCTCGGCCGGCCAGCCGCGGGTGACGAGTTGCTGCTTGAGCTCGCCGCGTGCCCACGCTTCGACGGGGTAGGTGAACTCATCGCGACGGTTCCCGAGCAGGGGCGCGATTTTCTTTGCGCTCGTGACCTCTCGGAGCACCGCGGCGTCCTCGGAGCGCAGGATCAATTCGCCCTCCGCGTCCCGCTCGATCGTGAGCCGACCGTAGCGCCGCATCGTGTCGGCGATCTCGTCGGCGACGCCCGAAGGTACCGGGAACTTCGCATGACGGTTCAGGGTGTCGAGGATTTCTTCGGCGGTGTGCCCGGCGGCGCGTGCGTTCCACAGGCCCAGCCGGGTCACACGGTACGTGTGGATGTGCTCGGGGGCGCGCTCAAGCTCCGCGAACACAGCAAGTTCGTGGCGGGCGTCTTCCGCGTCAGGGTGCGCAACTTCGAGGAGGACAGTGTGGTCGCTCTGCACGATGAGGGGGCCGAGTGTCATAGCGAACCAGTGTACTCGGCGGCGGTGAGAACGGGGCGTGAGCGTCCCCGACAGGCTAGACGGGTTCGACAGCCGTGATCATGTTCACGGGGAGTGTGCGTTCCACACCCGCGACCTGATCCGTGGCGCGCAAGCGGCCCCCGGTGACAGAGACCGGGAGGAGCGTGAAGGTGTGCTCCTGGCCGCGGGCCTCCGCGGTGACCTGCACCGCGCTTCGGTCCCGGATCGCGAGCTCCAGCCGACGCGTAAAGTCGCCGGTGCCCGGCTCAGCGCGGGCGGCCGCGTGAACGCGCTCAACGAGTGCGGTGTAGACCTCGTTCAGTTCGGTGCGCTCGGGGTTCGTTGGAGGCAACGGTGGCGGATCTGCGGCGACGATGGGGATCGCCGCGGTGGCGACGTCCGGCTGGCTCGGGCGGAGGGTGCGGCGTGCGTTTTCGAGTGCGGCGCTGGTTGTCGGGTGGTACCGCGCGTCGGTGAGCGCCGAGATGACGTGGTCGGCACGCAGCCGTGACAGGAGCACCACGGCTCCCGCTGCGGGCGCGCCCGAGTCCGACCGTGTGAGTTGCAGGTGCTGCAGGGTGCGGTCCACGAGGAGCGTTTCTGCGAGGTCCGGACGCCCGACCGTGATTCGGGTGCGGCCCCCGTCCCCGTCATACTCGTCGACGACGAGATCTCCGAGGCGTTGCGCGCGCGCCGAGAGGAGGTACTCGAGCGGCTGTGGGATCCCCGTCAACGAGATCCGGGCGAACAGCTCCCGGGTGGTGTCGGGTGAGACACCCTGCTCCAGCCCCTCGGCGATGCTCGCATCCGTGATGCGGCGCGTCGAGGCCACCCCAATCTGTTCGGCTCGAGAGATCGCCCCCAGGATCGCTTCGTCAGCAGGGGCAAGCGGGCCCGGTACGACGATGCTGAGATCGGGTTGGACGTATACTCCGGGAGCCTGACCTGGGGTCTGCTCGGCAACGATGGCGCGTGCAGCCGAAAGATCTGCGCCGCACAGGGCTTCCGCCGGGGAGCTGAGGCGGCCGCCTACTGTCAGCCCGAGTTGCTCGGCGACGGCGACGAAGGCTCGTGCAGCTTCGAGCTCGCCCTCGGGGAGGAGCGGGAAGTGATGGGGGATCGCGGCTGCTGCTGCAGCAAGATCGCCCGGGGTCGCGGACAGGACGGCGCGCAGTGGGGTGGGAGTCGCTCGCACGACGGCCTCTGCAAGGGTGAGCCACCGCTCGCGGTTGTCGCTTCGCAGCCAGGCCGTCGCGGGCTCCGCGACCACAAGCAGGTGCTCGTCGCGGCGCGGCGCGGTCAAGCCGGCGTGCCCGAGCGCGGTCACGATCCGCGAGACGGAAGCGACGTCGATGCTTGTCGCGTCGGCAAGCGCTCGGAGTGACACGACTGCGACGGTCCCGTTCCGGTTGAGTTTGCTCGGGCGGAGGGCGAGCACGCGCAGGCACTCGGCGGCCTGCCCGACCGCGGTAAACGCCGGGGAATACCAGCTGCTCGTATCGGCTGCGTGTTCCGCGGTGCCGGGCGTGAATGACCGGTCCCCGGCCGCTTCGGCCATGAGCTGGGCCGGTGCGAACCCCGTGGCGGTGAGTGCGTCGCTCACGACCGCCGTGACCTCGGGAAGCGCCACAGGGACGCCGGCGTCGGCCCCCACAAGCCCGCGAGCCGCAAGTGCTTCGACGGTCGCGGGATCGGCTGCGCTGGGCGTTTGGGCGATAAGGAGCAGCGTCCGGAGTGCATTCCGGTCGAGGGGGAGAATCGCGCGGGTGATGGAATCGACGCGGAGGAGATCGGTCGCGAGGCCGATCGGGTCGGCGATACTTCCCGCAGTCTGCGGACGGCGCTGCGCGACCACACCGCGCAGCGCATTCCGATCCATCTCGGCGATGGCGGAGGCGAGCGCGAGTGTGCCGCTCACGGTAACTGCCGCGCTACTTTCCGCTGTTCCGGCGGAACTCGCGCCGACGGCGGGCCTGCGTCAGGATCAGGAGCAACACCAGGAGGACAAACCCGACGGGAAGTCCGATGAGGGAAACGCCGTACACGATAGGCCAGAGGCCCTCGGCCATTGCTTGCCTGTCGTTCAGCCCGACAATGAGCGTGGCGAAGAACGAGAGCAATGCGACGGCGATGATCGAGAGCGAACTGATCGCGAGGATCCGCTCCAGAAGTGATGGGGTGCTGGGTTCTATGGACATCCGCTCCATTTTAGCCCCTACTTCCTCCCGGCGGGTGGAAGATCGGGCACTACACTGGGGAGGATATGCGGGTGCGTCACTCAGCACCGAAGCGCGGTGGACCGGGTGCGCACCCGCCGAGACGGAAAGGGACGAGGCATGCCGAACGGCAAGGTCAGGTTCTACGACGAAGACAAAGGCTTCGGCTTTATTCAGGGCGAGGACGGTGCTCAGGTGTACCTGCACGCGTCAGTCCTTCCCGACGGTGTCGAGGTGCAGGCCGGTACGCGTGTGGAATATAGCGTTGCGGATGGTCGCCGCGGTCCGCAGGCACTGTCGGTGCGTGTTCTTGAGGCCCCGAAGGCCCCGAAGCGGAATCGGAAGTCTGCTGATGAGATGGCGATCATTATCGAGGACCTGGTGAAGTTGCTCGACGGGCTTGGCGGTCGGCTGAAGAACGGGCAGTACCCCGAGCGGGCACAGTCCCGGCAGGTGGCGGCGATGTTGCGCCGAGTAGCGGATGACTTCGATGCCTGAGGACGTGAACGTGCCGACGCACGAAGAGGGTGCCGCGGATTCAGTGCTACTTGCAGCTCGGGCGCAGGCCCGCGCTGCGCTCGAAGAGATCACCCCGTCCGACACCATCGGTGCCGAGGCCGGGCACGAGGTCCACGAGGCCCACGTGCTCACACTGCTGTTCGAATGCAAGCTCCCGGGGTACCCCGGCTGGCGGTGGGCGGCGACGCTCGCGCGCGTCGACGAGACCGCAGCCGTGACCGTGCTCGAAGTGGAGTTGCTTCCCGGCCCGGGTGCTGTGACCGCTCCCGAGTGGGTGCCCTGGTCGGAGCGCCTGGCGCAGTACCGGGAGACGCAGGCTCGGCAGGCACTGGAAGGCACCTCGGCGGATGACGCGGCGGCGGCTGAACTCGGTGACGAGGACGACGACGAGCTCATGGACAACGACTACAACGATTTCGATGACGAGCTTGACGGCGTTGATATCGATGAACTCAGTACCCACGATGACGACGATCGTGACGAGGACTCGGACGAGGATCGCACCGATGAGTCTGATGACACGGAGCTCTTCGATGAAGACCCTGACGAGGTGGACGACGACGCGGACGAGGACGACGACCGCTAGTCACCGATCGCTTGAACACCCCCAGCGGCCCGGACCCCGGGCCGCTGGGGTTTTTTCTGCGTCGACACAGACTCCGGCACAAGATACGTAGTTTTCCCGGATCCCCGCCGCACACGTCGTTCATAGCCTGTTCCTGGGGCGGGGAACGTACACGGAATCTCAGATGATTGCCGTGCGTCCCCGCGAAGTATTCGGGGATGGGGAACGCAATGAGGCATGCGGAAATTCGCGACCGCAGACTGCGCCAGCGCAGTCGCACAGCACCGTGGGGACGCCGCGCGAGCGTGCCCGCAGCTGCGGCCGTACTCGCGATCGGGCTCTTTGGTTCGGTGCCCGCGTGGGCAACGACAGAGACTCCCGCGCCCACTGATACGGTGACTCCCGCACCGGCCGGCCTGAGCTGGCGCGCTGAGGATGCTGCGAGCGTTCTCCAGCCGGGGACCACCTTCGAGGTCCGGGCACCCCAGGATGCTGCGGGAGCTGCGGCCGGGCTCAACCCGGTCACCTCGCTGCTTTCGGACAACGCCGGACAGCTTGACTACACGGGCGCTGACCTGGATCCGACACCCGGTGCCTTTGCGATCAACACTCTTGTCGATCAGGTCGATCCCACGCGCAGCCACACGATTGTTGCGGGCGAACCGCTTGAGCTTCGCGTCGCCGCGACTGCAACGGGTCCTGCTGCCGCCGGGGGCTGGCAGACCGTGGCCGCACCGAGGACCGTCGACGACGCCATCCCAGTTGTCACGATCGCTCCCCAGCCCGAGGTTCCTGCGGAGCCCGAGGTTCCTGCGGAGCCCGAAATTCCTGTGGAGCCCGAAATTCCTGCGGATCCGGAGACGCCCGCTGAACCCGAAATTCCCGCGGAGCCGGAGACGCCCGCTGAGCCAGAGCAGCCTGCAGAACCCGAGATCGAGCCGGGTGAGGAATCGCCCAGCACCCCCGTGACCACCGCACCCCCGGCAGTGAAGCCGGCACCGCAGCGCGCGGTGGCGCTGGCCGTGCCGACCGCACGAATCATCGTCAAGACAGGCGGCGACCGCACCGGGACCACTGGCGTGACACCGCTCGCAGGCGTGACGCTACTCCTCAACCGCGGCACGTCTACGGCACCCAACGGGATTCGGCCGGACGGGGTGAGCGGTGACGGTGAAGGCTGGGCACGCTGCGTTTCCGACTCGAACGGAGAGTGCATTTTCGAGGTCCCAAATACTGAGTCGGGAGGAGTTAACCGAGATCTACGGTTCTGGGTAGTTCCCGCGGCGAGCAGTGCTCCCAGCGGGTGGTTCGCGAACCTTTCGTTGCGTACCGGCGAAGCCGATGACGGATCTGCCACGCGCTACCAGTTCCGTTTGGGAAACCGACTCCGTGCCGACGCTGTGTACAGCTCGGGCGATGCCTTCATGTTGAACACCGAAAACACAGGGGCTCGGTCCTCCGGTGGAACGTGGGCGCAGTCGCGCTCCAACCCCCAGCTGCCACAGAGCTGTGGCATTGACGTCGCACTCGTACTCGACCGCTCCGGTTCAGTGGGTTCAGCGATGCCGAACCTCAAGGCCGCGGCTGACAACTTCGTGAACGCCCTCGTGGGCACGCAGTCTCGGATGTCGCTGTTCTCCTTCGCAGGGAACTCGCCAGAGAGCGGCTCACCGAACTATCCGGCGCTCACACCCGTCTCGACGCAGGCCCAAGCGAACACCTTCAAGACCCGTTACGCCGGCCTGCAGTCTTCGGGCGGCACAAACTGGGACCGCGGTATCGGGGTTGCCGCTGAGGCCTCCGCGGCGAACCCCACGCCGTACGACGTGACCGTGGTGATCACGGATGGCAATCCCACGTTCTACGGACCAAATGCAAGCGGGCCGGGGAGTGATACTCGATTTATTGAGATTGAAAACGGCATCTTCTCAGCTAACGCGCTGAAGGCCACTGGCTCCCGAGTCATCGCCTTCGGCGTCGGGAGCGGTGTAACTGACGCGAACAGCGCGCTGAACCTCAGCGCGATCTCCGGTCCCACCAAGGGCAGCGACTACTACCAGACGTCTGACTACGCGGCTGCAGGTCAAACACTGCGCAACCTCGCACTCGGCAACTGCGCCGGTCAGCTCACGGTCACGAAGATGATCGTGCCGGACACCGCGCCTGCGGGATCCATTGCCGGGGCTCAGCCCGCGGGTGCAGGTTGGGAGTTCACCGCCTCGAACGCTGGTGCTGGTGCCACACTGCCGAACCCACCCGTGCGGGTCACAGAGAACGATGGAACGGGCACGATTGCGTTCCCACTCACCTTCACCCCGACAACACGGAGCGCCGACGTGACAATCACGGAGACGCAGCAGCCCGGCTACACACTGCAGCCGGTGAACGGGCAGAACGCGGTGTGCACGAATCTGAACACCGGAACACGCACCACGCCAAGCGGCAACCCCACAAACGGCGTCCGTGTCGCGGTGCCCAACGGGGAGACAATCAACTGCATCGTCTACAACCGGGCACCGAATAAGGCTGCGACAGTGCAGGTCGACAAGGTATGGAAGATTCAGGATTCCTCAGGGACGAACCTTGGGACGTACCGTTTCCCTGGTGACGAAGGGAGTCTCCCCGCGGGGATGCAGGGGCAGCTGACACTGACAAACCCGGGAACCACGACGCCGTCGCCCCAGGATTGGGGAAGCGCACGACCGGGGTATACCGCCGGTGGGACTGTCGGAATCAACGAGTCCGTGAGCATTGATCCGGTGCTCCTGCCGGGGTGCTCCCTCACCTCGAACGCCCTGACCAAGCGCGGAGCGGTGACTACCGCAGATCCGCTGCCTGCATCGGCGACGATCACCCCGGGCGCGAACACGTTCGAGATCACGAACACGGTGACGTGCGTCTCGCAGCTGACCCTGCTGAAGTCGGTTGAGGATGGGCCGGCGAGCCCCGCGAACTGGAACCTGATGGCGGATCCAGGCCAGGGTGGAACACCGTTCACCGTATCCGGTGCGACGACACGTTCCGCGGCAAACACCTTCGGTGTGACCCCGAGCAAGCCCTACCTGCTGTCTGAGGTCGCGAGCGATCCGAGCGCCCCGCTGTCCTACCTGCTCGATCGGGTGGAGCGGTGCGAACCCCAGGCCGGGGCACCCGGCGGCTGCAGCTGGGTGGCCGTGGACGAGAGTCAGGCCGTCTCAGTGGGGATCGGGCAGCACGGCGTCTACCGCTTCGTGAACCGCCCAGCCCCCGCGCTCGAGGTCCCGCTCACCGGTGGCCTCAGCTCCGACGCGCTCGGGATCGCCGGGGCCAGCCTCGCAGCACTCGCGCTCCTTGTCGGTGGCCTGACCTGGTCACGCCGCCGCCGCGCCGAATCGAGCGCCCCATGAGCGCCCCACAGACCCGGAGCCGCGCGCTGCGCGCACGTCTCCTGCCGTTCCGAATCACAGAACGCGCAACCACGCACCACCTAGAGAGGACATCCACCATGACTCAGACCGCTCACGGGAGAACCCCCAAGCGCGTCGTAGGCGCGCTCGCCGCAGCCGCCATCGCGCTGCTCGGTGCTGTTGCCGCGAGTTCGCCGGCCATGGCCGCGCCGAGCTTCGGCGGAATCGACCCCGACGCCTCCGGCTCGATCATCGTGCACAAGCACGAGCACCAGACGGGCTCGAGCCCGGTCACCCAGAACCCGGATGGCTCCGGCACCGCGATCCCCACCCCGGGAATCAAGGACGTGCAGTTCACGGCGGCCCCGCTGCTGAAGGACGGACAGCCGGTGGACCTCAGTGACCCCGCTGCGTGGGACGCTCTCGATGGGCTGCAGCCCGGAGCCGACTGCACGGCCCCCGCAGGCTACACGCTGGGGACGGCGTTGCCGACAGTGACGACCGACGCCAACGGTGAGGCGACAATCCCCACTGAGGTCGGCGTGTACGTGGTCTGCGAGACCGCCGCGCCCGCATCCGTTGTGGACCGCGCCGCCCCCTTCATCGTGACGATCCCGTACCCGTTTGAGGACGGCTGGCTCTACGACGTCAATGTGTACCCGAAGAACGGCATCACCGGCATCACGAAGACCGTGAACACGCCGACCGGGCTGGGCCTCGGCAGCATTGTTGAGTTCCCCGTCACCGCTCAGATCCCGGCGCTCGCCGCCGGCCGCAGCCTGATGAGCTTCACCGTGTCCGACACGCTCGATCCGCGACTCACCCCGACCGGTGCTTCGGTCGGTGTCCAGGGTGGCGTCAAGAGCATCACGGTTGACGGTACCGAGGTGCCCGCAGAAAACTACGGTGTGACCGTGAACGGGCAGAGCATCGACGTATCCTTCACCGCGACGCCGGGCCTTCCGTGGCTCGCAACTCGATCCGGCAAGAGTGTTGTTGTCACCTTCCAGGGCACAGTCACCTCGCTGGGCAACGGCTCGATCGTGAACACCGCGACAAGCTTTGTGAACGATCCGGATCGCAAGAACGGCATCACGTCGAACCCTGTCACCACGAACTGGGGCGACGTGCTGGTCGAGAAGGTGAACGCGCGCACCCCGGGCGACACCCTCGCTGGTGCCAAGTTCGAGGTCTACGCAGCCGCAGAGCCCTACGCAGCCGATTGCTCGGCAGCTACGCCGAGCGGTGCCGCGATTGCGGTTTCGGGTGGCACTGTCTTCACGACGGGTGCCAACGGCCGCGTCACGATCCCGGGCCTCTTCGTGAGTGACAGCAGCAATGCGCCCGAGAACGCTGCACAGCGCTGCTACGTGTTGAAGGAGACCGCGGCACCCGCAGGCTTCGTCACTCCGACCGGCGACGCCGCGTTCACACCGGTGGCCGTGAAGACCGGCGCTTCGGCCCAGGTTGACGTGACCGTGAAGAACGTGCAGCAGCGCGTTCCCGAGCTGCCCCTCACCGGTTCCTCGGGTGCACTCGTGCTCTCCGTGGCGGGTGGTGCACTGCTCATCGCAGCCGCAGGCACCGCGATCCTGCTCTCTCGCCGCCGCACGGCCGGCGCAGAGTAACAAGCCGGGTGGGTGAGTAGCGCGTCCCCCCGTAGCGCTCGCCCACCCTCCTCAAAAGGAGATATGGTGACGAACTCGCAGACCTTGGTCATGCCACCCCCGCCTGATCATGAGGCCGATGATGCGACTTCGGCTCCCACATCTCCCGGGTCACCGGGCTCGGACCGCCGATGGCGGCGGCCGAGCCCGGTGGTTATCTTCGTCGCTCTTCTCGCCCTGGCGGGTGTCGTGCTGCTGCAGCTTCCCAGCATCGCAACCTGGTTTTCGCAGCGGGAGTACTCGCAGGAAATCATGGGGCTCAACCGAGAGAGCACGAGCTCCGACGAAGCGCGGCGGCAGACCGCGCTCGCGGAGGCGCGGACGTACAATGAACAGCTCACCGGCGCGGCTGTTGTCGCCGCGGGACAGCGGATCCCGCAGGCCGTGGAAGGGGCCTCAGATGAGGAGTACACCCGCCTGCTCGCGGCCGACAGCACGGGGCTGATGGCCCGGATCAAGATCCCGTCGATCGATGTCGACTTGCCGATCTACCACGGCACCAGTGATGACGTCCTGGAACAGGGCGTAGGGCACCTCGAAGGCACGGCGTTGCCTGTGGGCGGGCCCACGACCCACACCGTGCTCACCGCACACCGCGGCCTCGCCAAGGCCGCCCTCTTTGACAATCTCGACAAGGTGCAAGCCGGTGACACGTTCACTGTTGAAACGTGGGGTGAGGTGCTCACCTATCGGGTCACCGAAACCCGCGTCGTCAAGCCCGACGAGACCCAAGCGCTCTATCCCGTGTTGGGAGAGGACCTGGCGACGCTCGTGACCTGCACCCCGCTCGGGATCAACACCCACCGCATTCTGGTGACGGGGGAACGCGTCACACCGACGCCGATTGGCGATGTGAACGCGGCCGGGCAGGATCCCACAGTCCCCGGGTTCCCCTGGTGGGCCGTATGGTCCGCGCTCGCACTGACCGGGATCACCGCCTACGTCGTGGCGTCCTCCCGGGTGCGGAAGTCTGCGAGCGGTGCGGGCCGCACGAAGCGGCGGCCCGCACACGCCGCGGACGATCTGGTCTAGACCAGACGCTCGAGCACGTAGTCGATCGCGCCCGTCAGGGTGCGGACGTCCTCGGGGTCAATCGCAGTAAACGTTGCGATGCGCAGCTGGTTGCGCCCGAGCTTCCGGTACGGCTCGGTGTCGACGATGCCGTTTGCGCGCAGCGCGGCCGAGATCGCGGCGGCGTCGACACTGTCGTCGAAGTCGATGGTGACAACGACCTGCGAACGGTGCTCCGGGTTCGTGACAAACGGGGTCGCGACGGCGGTGCGCTCGGCCCAGTCGTACAGCACCTGCGAGGACTCGGCGGTGCGCGCCGACGCCCAGGCGAGACCGCCCTGGCCGTTGATCCAGCGCAGCTGCTCATCCATCATCGCGATCGTCGCGAGTGCCGGGGTGTTCAGCGTCTGGTTTTTGCGCGAATTCTCAATTGCTCCGGCGAGATTGAGCGTCTCCGGGATGTAGCGGCCCGAGGCGGTGACGCGCTCGATGCGCTCGATCGCGGCGGGGGAGACGAGGGCAAACCAGAGGCCGCCGTCCGAGGCGAAGTTCTTCTGCGGGGAGAAGTAGTAGACGTCAGTCTCGTTCGCGTCGAAGTCGATGCCACCGGCCGCGCTCGTCGCGTCGACAACCGTCAGCGCACCAGCGTCGCCCGCCACGCGGACCACGGGGGCCATGACACCCGTCGACGTTTCATTGTGCGGGTAGGCGTACACGTCGACGCCCGCAACGGGCTCAGCCTGTGAACGCGATCCGGCATCCGCGGTGCGAACATCCGGTGCCTCGAGGAACGGGGCCGCACCGGTGGCCTTGCCGAACTTTGCTCCGAACTCGCCAAACGCGAGGTGCTGGCTGCGGCGCTCCACGAGCGAGTGGGCTGCCGAGTCCCAGAAGGTTGTCGCGCCGCCGTTGGCGAGCAGGATCTCGTACCCCTCGGGGGCGCGGAACAGCTCGGCCAGACCGGAGCGGACACTGCCGACAAGATCCTTTACCGGGGCCTGGCGATGGGATGTCCCCAGCACGCTCGGCTGCAGAGAAGCGAGAAAGGAGAGCTGCTCGTCACGGACCTTCGAGGGGCCGCAACCGAAGCGTCCGTCGGCGGGCAGGAGGGCTGCGGGGATTGAGATATCGGCCATAGCGAGATTCTATCGGGCGTGGGAACGATACAGGTCCATGCCCTAAGCTGGAATCTGGGCTAACGAGAGGATTGCTGATGACAGATCTGATCGATACGACGGAGATGTACCTGCGGACGATCCTGGAGCTCGAAGAGGAAGGGATCGTGCCGCTGCGCGCGCGCATTTCCGAGCGGCTTGGCCACTCAGGGCCCACGGTCTCGCAGACGGTGGGGCGCATGGAGCGCGACGGACTTGTTGTGGTCACGGATGACCGCCGCCTCGAGCTCACGGAGTCTGGTCGCACCAAAGCCGTGCGCGTGATGCGCAAGCACCGCATCGCCGAGCGGCTGCTCGCTGATGTGATCGGGCTCGAATGGGCGTATGTCCATGAGGAGGCGTGCCGCTGGGAACACGTCATGAGCGAGCGCGTTGAGCGCAAGCTGCTCGGGATGCTCGGCAACCCGACTGAATCGCCCTACGGCAACCCCATTCCCGGGCTCGAGGAGCTCGGATCCACGCGTGCGGGATCCTTCCAGACTGGAGTGAGTGGCCTCACCGAGTTGCTGATTGAGTCCGAGGTCACCATGACCGCGCGGATCCGCCGGCTCGCGGAGCCGCTGCAGGTCGATCCGGAGCTGCTTGAACAGCTCGCGGCCGCCGGAGTTGTTCCCGGCAACAAGGCTTCCTTCGTTCGACGCGGGCACACTGTGCACGTCGAGGTCGAGGGATCACATGAAGCGATCGACCTCCCCGCTGAGGTCGCCGCGCACATTTTCGTCTCACAGTAGAGCGAGCTCCCGCGTCAGCGGGTGCGGCTCCGCGGAGTCGATTGTATTGAGCGTGCCCAATTCCGGGCTGCCCACACAGGAGTTGATAGACAGAGGAGTCGAACGTGACGCTGCCCACACCCGAAACACACTTGCGGGACGTGACCAGAATCGTCGAGCACCGGAGCACCGGTGAACAAGAATTCCTGCAGTCGGTTCGCGAGGTGTTGGATACCCTCGGGCCGGTGCTTGCCGAGCACCCCGAATTTATTGAGGCCGGGATCCTGGATCGCCTGGTCGAGCCCGAGCGGCAGGTCATTTTCCGTGTGCCCTGGACCGATGACCAGAACCGGGTCCAGGTGAACCGCGGCATGCGCGTGCAGTTCAACTCAGTACTTGGCCCCTATAAGGGAGGACTCCGCTTCCACCCGACGGTCAACCTGTCGGTCATTAAGTTCCTCGGCTTCGAGCAGATCTTCAAGAACGCGCTCACCTCGCAGCGCATCGGTGCCGGCAAGGGCGGCTCGGACTTCGATCCCGCAGGCAAGAGCGCGTCTGAAGTGATGCGGTTCTGCCAGAGCTTCATGACGGAGCTCGTGCACCACATCGGTGAGGACACCGACATCCCCGCCGGTGACATCGGTGTCGGATCCCGTGAGATCGGGTACCTGTTCGGACAGTACCGCCGGATCACGCAGCGCTACGAGGCAGGTGTGCTCACGGGCAAGGGTGTGGGCTGGGGCGGTGCCGAAGTGCGCACCGAGGCCACCGGCTACGGTGCCGTGTTCTTTGCGCAGGAGATGCTCGCGCGCGCGGGCCAGGGGATCGAGGGGCGCCGTGCCGTCGTCTCGGGATCCGGCAACGTTGCGACCTACGCCATTGAGAAGGTGCAGCAGCTCGGCGGCAAGGCGATCACCGCCTCCGATTCGAGCGGCTACATCGTCGATGAGGCCGGGATCGATCTTGAACTCCTGAAGCAGGTCAAGGGTGTTGAGCGCGCTCGCATCTCTGAGTACGCAGAGCGCCGGCAGAGCGCACGCTACGTCACCGGCGGATCGGTCTGGGATGTGCCGGCCGAGCTGGCATTCCCGTGCGCCACGCAGAATGAACTCACGGACGTCCACGCGAAGACAATGATCGCGAACGGCGTGCGCGCCGTCACCGAGGGGGCCAACATGCCGACGACCCCCGAGGCAGTCGAACTGTTCCAGGAAGCCGGGGTGCTGTTTGCGCCGGGTAAGGCCGCAAACGCGGGCGGGGTCGCCACGTCGGCGCTCGAGATGAGCCAGAACGCGGCGCGTTCGCGCTGGGATCGCGACAAGAGCGAGTCGCGGTTGCACGGCATCATGCGCGACGTGCACGAGTCGACCTTTGACGCCTCTGAACGCTACGGCCGCCCGGGCGACTACGTGCTCGGCGCAAACTCCGCGGCGTTTGTCACCGTTGCGCAGGCGATGCTCGCGCAGGGCGTGATCTAACCCGTTCCGGGTGCAAATCGGGCCGGCTGTTTTGCTTCACATGAAGCAAAACAGCCGGCCCGATCGCTGTCACATCCCAGTCGGGGACAGGCTTCCTGGGAGCTTCGTGACCTGAGCGTGACATTCCCGTAATCATCGGTTACTCTTGAACGGTCGCGTCCCGAAAGGGTCGCACCCGATGTACACCAACCAAGGTAGAGGCAGATTATTCTCGTGAATCAGAACCCCAGCACGGCGGTCGCGGTTTCGAACGACGCTGCGAAGCCCGCACGGTCGCAGGCGAAGCGAATCGGACAGATGGCTGGAGCTGCCGCACTGAGCCTCGGACTTGTCGGCGCTTTCGGGCTCCCCGCCTACGCAGTGGCCCCCACGGTCGAGGGCGCGCCTGATGCGGACATCACGCAGCAGCAGCTCGTCACTCCGCTTGCAGAGATGCAGATTTCTCCCGTGATTTCGCTTGACGGCGAAGTCGGCGCGGACATCCTTGAGCAGGAGCGCAAGGAGAAGGAAAAGGAAGAGAAGGCTGCCGCCGCTGCGGCCGCTCAGCTCGCCGCGGGCCAGAACGCCGCTTCGGCAGCGACCGCCACCGCGGGCCCCGCAGGCAAGAGCTCCGCAGACGTTCCCGCTGGTGTTGGCGCAGAGGGCCTCGTTGCCGCCGCGCTCGCACAGGTTGGCGTCTCGCAGGACTGCACCGACCTGGTCCAGAACGCCCTCGCAGGCATTGGCCTCACCGAGCGCCGCGACCTGGGTGGCTACGACCACGGCGTCTCTGACTTCTACCGCTACGGCACCCCGGTGACCGACGGCAACTACGCCCCCGGTGACATCCTCATCTGGGCCGGCGCACCGCACGTCGCCATCTACATCGGCAACGGCCAGGCCGTGCACGGTGGCTGGGGCGGTAACCAGACGGTTGTGAACACCTACGCTTCCCCGAGCGCGACGCCCGACGTCGTCCGCCTCGGCTAAGAGCTTTCACGCAGAACGAGCGGGACTTCGGTCCCGCTCGTTTTGTGTTTCCGGGGGTGCCCGCGCAGCGAAGAACGCGCCGTGCACGGTGGCCCCGGTGCGCTAGACTCCCAGAGGTCGCCTTCTGGTGATCCCCGCCCTGGTAGCTCAGTGGATAGAGCACTTCTCTCCTAAAGAAGGTGTCGGAGGTTCGATTCCTCTCCAGGGCACAGTGTTTTCCGTTGCTCCGCAGCCAATTCCGCATCCATTTCCGCAGCCCACCCCGTCGAGACCGCAATTTCGCGCGTTCCAGGGGCGTGGAACGCGCCAGATTGAGTTCTCGGCGTTGTTGGAAGGCGAACAGGAGCCTGTGTCCGGCCTCGAGGTGCAGATTTATGCATGTTAGATAGCTTTAGTATTTCTCAATAAACCTCCCTAAAGCTTGAAATCTTGCTGAGATGGACAGCATCACAAACCCATACACGCCCAACGCTGGCGCCCGTCCCGATGCCATGGTCGGTCGCGAAGAACAGACGGCGGCATTTGGCGTGCTGCTCCAGCGCCTTGAAGTCGGGCGTACCAGCCAGTCACTCATTGTCAGGGGTTTGCGTGGTGTGGGGAAAACGGTGCCGCTCAACGAGCTCCGCGAGATCGCCGAACGTCGTTCCTGGAAGGTTGTCGAGCTTGAAGCGAGCAAGTTCGACGAGTCGGTACTTCGCCGAACGCTTGCTACCCAGCTCAAAGCCGCGCTACTACAACTCTCACCACGAGCGAAGTGGTCCGAGCGTTTCGAATGGGCCGGGTCAGCGCTCACCTCCTTCTCGCTCGCCGTCGATTTGCAGGGCACGTGGTCGCTCGGGTGGTCGGTCCCCTCGACAGAAGGAGTGGCGGATCATGGAGACCTCGCTCTTGACCTCACGGACGTGTTTCTCGAGCTTGGCAGGGCAGCCGAGGAGACTGGTCGTGGAATCGTGATCTCAGTGGATGAGGTTCAGTTTCTGAAGCGCGAGCAGCTTGAAGGCATCATTCAGGCCGTATACAAGACCGTCCAGAGGAAACTCCCGATCACTTTCGTCGGCGCTGGGATCCCACAGATTGCGGAGCTCGCGGGCGACGCGAAATCCTATGCGGAACGGCTCTTCAAGTTCCCCGAGATTTCAGCCCTCACTGATGCGGACGCCGCGGCCGCATTCGCGGATCCAGCAAGGAACGAGGGCGTGGAGTGGGACGACAACGCGCTGAAGTACGCGATAGCGATGACGCGAGGCTATCCATACTTCATCCAAGAGTTGGGGCACGAGGTGTGGGAAGTTGCGACGGGGGATCGAATCACCCTGGAGTCTGTGCATTACGCGATCGAAGCATACGAAGCGAAGCTTGATAGTTCCTTCTTTCGCGTGCGACTTGACCGGGCCACTCCCTTGCAGACCGCATATATGCGCGCGATGGCCCAGCTCGGAGCGGCTCCGCAGAAGGCTGCAGATGTGGCCGGCCTGATGGGACGGGAATCAGCCCAGGTTGCTCCGACGCGTGCCGAGCTCATCGACATGGGTCTCCTCTACACTCCGGAGCACGGCTACGCGGCGTTTACGGTTCCGGACTTCGACAAGTTCATGCTTCGAGCTGTGCCGAATCTGGAGGTTCCCCCGATTCGGAAGCGGCGTTCAACTCAGCGGTAGAGCTCGGTGGTGAATGACAGGACTCCGCGCACCCCAAGCCAGCCGTCAGCTTCGGAGGCCGCGCAGCGGTATCCTTGATCGGTGACACACTCCCCGGCTGAGGCCGCCTATTTGCGCGCCGTTGCAGCGTTCAAGAACCCGACGCTGGATCTGCTGCACGGCAGGTACGCCCCCTTCGTCGTCGCCGTGCTCACCCGCATGTTCACTGCGGAGCGCGCGTCCGTGCCCGTGGCCGACGCCCACGTCGAGGTCGGCGCGTTTGTCGAGGAAATCCGGGCGGCCGGCTTTGACGCCGAGGAACGCCAGATCCCGGCGGGATCGGGCCGCGAGATCTGCCGGTATTGGGTGCGCGTGGGTTGGCTGGTGCCCCACATTCAGGAGGGCATCGAGCTGTACCGGCTGTCCGCGCAGGCGGTGGGCGCGCTCGAGGTTGCCGGCCGCGCCGGCGGCGGACGGGCAAAGGTGTCCCGATCCCGCGTGCGTACTCTGCTGGAGTCCGTGGAACAGCTGACGCAGAGCGCGGAGACCGACCCAGAGAAACGGCTCGCGCGGCTGCGGGCGGAGCGGGACGAGATCGACGCGGAGATCGCCCTGCTGGAGCGTGAAGAAGCGCCGCTCGAGCCAATCGACGACGATCAGTTACTCGAAGACACCGAGAACATCCTGCACCTGTCCCGGGAACTGCCCGCCGACTTCGTGCGCGTCGCGGAGTCGATCAATGCGATGCAGCGTGACGTGATCGCGGAGCTGCGTCGCGACGAGCGCCCCGCGGGCGAGGTGCTGCGCGAATACTTGCAGCGCGGCGAACATGTCATGGACGCGACCCCCGAGGGCCGCGCGTTTTCTGGCGCGTTGAAGCTGATCGGCGACCCGGAACACATCGATCACCTCACCGATCAGTTGCAGGGAATCCTCGCACAGCCCTTCACCCGCTTGATGTCGGGGGAGCAGCGAGGCGACCTGCGCGCGATCGCGAAGCGGGTGGAGCAAGGCGTGCAGGAGGTCCTCAACGCCCAGCGGCGGGCCTCACACGTCATCACCACCCAGGTGCGCACGCACGATCCGATCCGGGATCGCGAGGTTGACGATCTGCTCCGCGGGGTCATGTCCAGCCTCCAGGCCTGGATGCCTGAGTCTAAAGCGGGCGACCGTGTGGACCCGTTGCGGAGCCTTCCGACCGGCGGGATCGGTCACCTGCGGCAATCGCTGAACGATCTGCGGCCCCCGAACCCGCCCGCCCCCTTGCGCGATTCGGGCGCGGAGGCCGAGTTCGTCGACGCGGATACGCGCGCCTGGGGCGGACCGAACTACGGAGAACTCGAAGCGTACCTCGCCGGGCTCGACTCGGAGCGCTTCGACCTCGCCACGGCGTTCGACGGCATCTCCGCGTCGGATTCGCGCCGCCCAGCCGACCTGCTCGGACTCCTGGAACTTGCCCACCGCAACGGCAGCATCGAGGGGGACACAGTCTCGGTAGTCGAGGCGCTCCGCCCCGATGGCACCGCCCGCCGCTTCGCTTTCGCGGCCGTGACCGCGCGCACACTGAAGGATGACGCAGATGCTAACTGAGCATGAGACACCGGCCGAGCACGAACCGGGTGCGCAGGACGCGGAGGCCCCGTTTGTCGAGGCCGTGGCGATGGAGAACGACCCGGACGGGAGCTTCGCCGGGGATCGCGGCGTGCTCGATCCTGCGGTCCGCCGCGTGCTCGTGCGCCTGCTGCAGCGCCGCGTGGTGTTCGCGGATCGCAACGCGGAGGAGTGGGCGGTACTGCTGGAGAACCAGCAGGTGATCGAGTCGCGGCTGCACGACCTGTTCGTGCGGCTCATCGTCGATCCCGAGCGCGGGGTCGCCTACAAGCAGCAGGTGCGCTCCGACGAGCTTGACGTGCCCGTGCTGCTGCGCGACGAGTCGTACAACCGCGCCGAAACGCTCGTGCTCGTGTATCTGCGTACTGTGTACCAGCGCGAGTCCACGGCGGGGGAGCGCGCGGTGTGGGTCGATGTCGAAGACATCGAGCAGACCGTGCTGAGCTACTTCACCGACGGGGACGGGAGCCCGGCCGCGCGGCAGAAGACAATTAAGAGCGCGCTCGGGCGCCTCCGCCAGGAGGGCATCATTGACGAGGAATCCGAGGGCCGCTACCGGATCACGCCGCTGATCGAGATCGTGCTGAGCGCGGATCGCCTGCGGGAACTGCTGAGCTGGCTCCGTGAGCAGGTGGCCCCGAACGCGCAAGACTCAAGCCCCGAGCCCACACACACCGATCAGGGAGAACCCACCGCATGACCATGATCGACACGCTCTTCGGCATGATTCCCGCGGCATCGCGGGGGCAGCAGTGGGTGGCAGACGAACTGCAGCTTGTGAACTGGGGCGGCTACGACGGCGCTCACCGGGTACGGTTCTCTCCGAATGCGACGCTCCTGTGCGGCGGATCGGGCTCCGGAAAGTCGACCCTGATGGACGGCTACATCGCTCTGATGATGCCGCATACGACCCCGTTCAACGGTGCCTCAAACGGCGGAGTGACGGGCCGACCGCGCGGCGACGAGCAGCGCAACATCCTGTCCTACGGCCGCGGCAAACTCGATGAGTCTCGCACCGACGAGGGCACCCGGGTGCGTGTGCTCCGCGGCGACGGGGAGGACACCTGGACGGCCCTGGCAATGACGTGGCTGGATCACGACGGCTCACGCTTTACGGCGGTGCGCGCCTGGTATTTCCCGGCCTCCGCCCGCCTGCTTGACGATGCGGTGAAGGTGCGCGCCACGATCGACGGCCCCTTCGATCTGAGCGCCCTGGAGGTCGCAGCAGCCCACAGGCTCTCCGACGCCGCGGTGAAGGCGGTAGGGCTCGACACCTTCGCAACGGATCGTGAGTTCTCGGCGAAGATCCACACGGTGCTCGGGATCGGGGCGGCTGGTGCCGGAGCGAAGGCGATGAGCTTGCTTGCCCGGATCCAGGCCGGCCAGCAGATCACGACCGTCGACGAGTTGTATAAGCGCATGGTGCTTGAAGAGCCCGATTCACTCGCGACGGCGGACGCGGTCGTGGGGCACTTCGACGAGCTCGAGGGCACTCGGCAACGGATGCTGACCGCGCAGAAGCAGGTGCGGGCGCTTCGGCCGATTCGCGAGATGCGCGAGCGGATTGTGGCTGCCGCGGATCAGCTCCGCTTGCTTGATGAGATCGGCCGATTCGGGGATCCGGAATCGCTGTCGGCGCTCTGGCGATCACACCGACGTCTTGCACTGCTGCGCGAAGTCGAGGCAGAGCTGCAGCAGGAGAACGCAGCTGCGGACGCTGAGGTGCGAGCCCAGCAGGCAGTGACCGCCGCCGCCGAGGCTGAACGTGCCGGTCTGGTTGAGGTGCTGCGGAACTCCGGTGGCGACCGGATCGAGCGGGCTGAGCGCGATCTCGGTCTGGTCGAATCTCGTCTGGAGCAGGTACGTGACGCCCGCGAGCGTTTCGACGCGATCGTGGCTCAGCTGTCCGAGGAGATCACGACCGAGAAGGCGTTCCGGGCGCTTGTCACGCGTGCGCGGGCGGAACTCGCGGATCCCGCAGCGAAGTCGGCCGTGCGGGACGCATACGCCGATGCTCGGGGTGCGACACACATGATTCGGGCCGAGCTTACCCAGCTCGAAGAAGAACACCGCCGCTCGGAATCCCTGCGGGGCAATATTCCGAGCAAACTGCACGAGTCACGCGAATTGCTCGCACAGGCAGCCGGCCTCTCAGCCGAGGATCTTCCGTTCGTGGGCGAACTCGTTGAGGTACGCACGGAGTTCGAACCCTGGCGTGACGCGTTCGGGCTTGCCCTTGGCGGGTTCGCAACCACGTTGCTGATCGACGCCGAGCATCTGCCGCGCTTCCGCGACGCAATCAATGAGGTTCGTGTGCCGTCTCGGCTGCGGTACGAGGGGGTACGGCTCGGCACCGCCGGGAAGACCCGCCTGGATGCGCAGCAGCTGCCGGGTCGCCTCGACTACCGCGAGGGCCCGTTCACGGGCTGGCTCCAGGAGCGATTGGCGGATCAGTTTGGCTTTGTGTGCGTGGACGATGCGGCCGCGCTGTCGCAGCACCGCATGGCACTGAGCATCACCGGACAAATGTCGCAGGGGAGCCGTGGCGCACACGGCGGGCACGGGAAGAGTTCAGTACTCGGATTCTCCAATCAGCGTCGCCTGGCGGAGCTGGCCGAGAACGTTGCCGCCTGTGAGCGACGGTTGCAGGCCGCTGCCGAGGTCGAGCAGGAAGCCGCCCAGGCGCTCGATGCGCTCGATGCGCGGCACACCGCCTACGGCAAGCTTGTGGACCTCAGCTGGGATCAGTTGAATGTCGCCGCGATCGAGCAAGAGCGCCTGAACTGGGAGCGGATTGTCGCGGGTCTCGTCGAGGGCAACCCAGAGATCGAAACATTGCAGTCACAGATCTCCGCACTCAAGTCGCAGATCGAGACGCAGCAGAAGAAAGTGGGCCGGGCCGAGGCAAAGCAGGAGAGCGTTGCACGGCGCTGGGCGGAGATCACCGATGAGGTGGATGCAGCTCAGCAATCGGTCGACGAGGCCGAGGACGCGGGCCGCGTGCTCGGAGAACACCACGCGGCCTACCTGAGCGAGCGCTTCGAGACTCCGGCCACGGGTCGTGCCCGGAACCGAGGTGATGCGTTGGCGCGCTTCGACGCGGCGCTCGACACAGCCGCGAAGCTGCTGCAGGAGGATCAGGCAGCCGCTCAGACTACGCTCGAAGAACAGCGCGGTCACCTGCGGCGTGCTCTTGAGAGCTTCTTAGAGAGCTGGCCCAACCCCAATCTACGCGCCGATCCGGACGCGTCCTTGAAGGACTTTGAGCGGATTCTTGCTGAGCTCGAAACCAGCGGGCTGCACGAACTCGAGGGGGAGTGGAAGCAGAGCCTGCTGAAGCTCTCGGGCAACGACCTGACAAACCTTGACTCCACGCTGAGCCGTGCGCTGCGCGAGATCAAGGAGCGCATCGAACCGATCAACCGGATCATGCGGGACCTTCCCTTCTACGATGATGAGCACCGCCTGCAGATCACCCCGCGGGAGACGCAGTCGGAGGCGCGGCGGCGTTTCCGCGCGGAACTGCGGGACGTGCGAAGCCTCATCGCGGGTGCCCAGAGTGACGCTGAGCGTGAGCTCGCCTACGAACGGATGGCCCGGCTGATTGGCCGGATCCGGCGCACCGCACCAGACTTCGCCGAGCTCGTAGACGTGCGCAACCACGTGCGAGTCAGCGCAGAGAAGGTGCACGCCCAGACCGGACAGCACGCGGCGCTCTACGACCATATTGGGGAGAAATCCGGGGGCGAGTCGCAGGAGCTCATCGCGTTCATCGTCGGTGCCGCGCTGCGCTACCAGCTCGGCGATGCGGACGCCGAGCGCCCGCGCTACGCACCCGTGTTCCTCGATGAAGCGCTCATCAAAGCGGACGCCCACTTCACGAAGCGCGCGATCGGGGCGTGGCGCGGGCTCGGTTTCCAGCTCATAGTCGGTGCGCCAAACGATAAGTACAGCGCGATTGAGCCCCACGTCGATGTCGAATACGACATCTTGAAGGACACCCGGGGTCGTTCTTGGGCAAAACCGAAAGTGGGGCTGCCCGCACACCGGTAATGCTCACCCCACTCCCGCGTCCCGCTCGGCTTGCTCACGCACGCACGTCAGTACCACGCCGATCGCCATGAGCGTGGAGATGAGCGAGGTGCCGCCCGCGGACACGAACGGCAGCGGCACCCCCAGCACGGGGATGAAACCGAGCACCACGGCCACATTCACGGCCATCTGAGCGCTGATCCACGCCGTCGCACCGCCGAGCACGGCGGTGGCGAACGGGTCGCTGCAGCGGCCGATGAGGCCGACGAGGGCGAGCGCGATGGCCGTGAATGCGGCGAGAACGGCCGCCGCCCCGATCAACCCGAGTTCTTCGCCAGTGATCGCAAAGATGAAGTCCGTGTCCGCCTCTGGCAGCCAAGCCCACTTCGCGGTTGAATTTCCGAGTCCCGCGCCGAAGATCCCGCCGTGCGCGAGTGCCCAGAAGCCGTTCAGTGACTGCCAACACATACCCTGCGCGTGTTCCGCGTCATTCAGGCAGTCGATTTCCATGAACTGCACAATACGAATGACGCGATTGGGTTTGATAAGTGTCATTACGGCGATGCCCGCGGCCGCGATTGCCGCGATCGCGGCGAGAAAGCGGAGGCGGACTCCGGAGAAGAACAGGCAGCCGAACACGAGTGCCGCGATCACCATGAGGGTGCCGAGATCCCCACCGATCACGTTGATGCCCATCGACAATGCAACGACGGGAAGGATCGGGATTGCGACGTGCCACCATTCGCGCAGGAGCGGACGCTTCGTCGCGAGCACCGTCGCGACCCACACCAGTAGCACGAACTTCATGAACTCCGCGGGCTGCGCGGAGAGAGGACCGAGGCGCAGCCAGTTTCGATTGCCTCCCGCCTCGTATCCCAGCGGGGTGTAGACCAAGAGTTGCAGGACGAGTCCCGCACCGAGCAGTGGCCACGCGAGACGCCGCAGCCTGTCCGTCGGGGTTCGACTGAGTGCCACGAGCAGCCCAAGCCCTACCAGCGCGTACCCACCCTGCCGGATCAATCCAGAGAACGGGTTGCCGCCTACAGCGATCGCCGAAACCTGGCTTGCGGACTGCACCATGAGGATACCGAGCCCGGTGAGGAGGCAGACCGCGGTCACCAGGATCGTTGTCAGGGTGCGCAGCGGCCCGGCCGCGGTGGGAACGCCACCGAAGCCGGTCGCACGCGCCGCAGGAAGACGCAGGCGGCTCGACCGAGAGGTCACGGTCGCCCTAGTTTACGCAGGGGAGAGCGCCGGCGAAAATCGGTTCGTCCCAGGTACCCACCACGGCAAAGCCGGGTGCCGGGGGCTCGGGCTGCGCGAGGGGCGCGGTGTCCTCCGGCTCTGGTGTCAGCTCCGGCTCCGGCGCCAGCTCTTGATCCTGATCCGCCTCAGCTGCGGTGCCGTCCTCCTGCTCCGTGAAGTAGGTTCCCGCGAGAATCGCCGCAACAACGCCCTGGACCTCATCGATATCGACAGTGTTCACCGAAGCGCCGTCGATCATGTCGAACTCGAGGATGGGGAGGGTCACGAATCGTGCCCCTGACTTCGAGGCCTCGAGCGCGATCCGAAGGAATTCAAGCACGTTGAAGTCGGTATCGAGCGCGACATGGTTCTGGGTCACGTCCACAAGTGCGGACACAGTTTTTGGGTTCGTGAGCGTGCTCCGCTGTGAGAGTTCGTGAGCCAAGCTGGCGAGGAATGCCTGCTGGCGGCGTGAGCGATCGAGATCGGTAAGGTACGGGCCGTCGACGCCGGTATCGCGCCGCTGCCGCACGAAACTCATCGCCTGCGCCGCGTCGAGTTCCTGCACGCCGGCGACGAAGTCCGCACCCGAGTACGCGTCCTCGGTTGCCTGGTTGAGGCACACAGTGATCGGGGCGACCGCCTGCGAGATGTATGCGAAACCGCCCATTGTCATCTCGACGAAGTGATCGATGCGAACGTCGCCGAGAAAGTGTGACACCGTTTCGATCTGCGCCTGGCGGCCAGCGCTCCGAGCCGCCTGGTAGACCTCTTCTTCGCTCAGCGTCTCGTCGCCGACAAGCTCGTTCATGCGCTCCTGCATCGCTAGCCCGTAGGCTTCCTTGATCTTCGAGTGTGTGATCCCGAGGGGTGCCCCCGCAAGCTCGACGTAGTCGTCGCGCGGGATCGAGATCCCCACGGTCTGCGACCTGTCCTCGGGAATGTGCAGCAGCATGAGTACGTTCGCGTTGTAGCCACCGTCGTCGGCGGTGCCCGCGTGCAGCGCCTCGTAGATCTCGTCGGGGAGCGGCTGGCCGTTTTGATCCACGCGGCTATCCATGCCCATGATCAGGATGTTCTGCTCGCCCGGGTCAGGTGCGACGTCGTCCACAAGCGGCAGGGTGAAGTCCGAACGGACGATGTTGCTGGTGATCGTGTGGTACGCGATCGCGATTCCCGCCCCCGTGAGAACAAGCACGGTGGTGAGCGCAATCGAGAGCGTCGTGATGAGGCGGCGTCGCCGCGAGCGAGGTGAGCGAAGTGGGCGAGATGAGGTCTGCATGTGGGTCCGTCCCGTGAGAATTGATCGGGGACCCCAGCGCGCACGTCTAAGCCCCGCAAACCGGGGTCGGGTGAGGCGCGCCAGGGCAGCGCATGAGTACCTCAGCAACCGGGCACCCTGAGGGGTGCCCGAGTGGGGGTACTCAGGCCGCGATCAATGGCGGAGTTGTCGGGACCTCTCGGAATGGGTCAGGTGGGAGCACGCAGCGCGTGATCCGGTGCAACTCACCCGCGGTCAACGCAGGGAGTCGCACTTCAAGGGCGGCCATTGCGGATCCCGGACCAAACGCCGGGGCGAGCACGGACATCACGCCGTCCGGCTCGTCGACCTCATCGACAGGGGCGAGCGCGGCCTGCTCGAGGATTGACTCGACATCGACGTCTTCGACGGTCTCATGTTTGGAGCGCGATTCGTCAAAGCGGAGAGTGAGTTGGGTGGGGTCCGGATCGCGAAGTGCGCCCTGCGATTGCATGATGTCGATCATCCAAAAGCTAGGCATGAACAGCGCGAACACGACGAGGAGGAGCAGCGGTAGTCGGAGCGATTGCGCGCGCATACTGACTCCCTTCCCGTGCATCTGGCCAACGGGGAGCGATGCTAGCAGGGCAAACTGGGTGGATCGGTGCGCGCGGGCTGACTACTCGGGGCGTGGATGCTGCAGCAGCTCGGCTCGCTCGCGGAGAAACGTCGCCAGGGTTGGGGCACCCGTGAGCGAGGCCCCGGCCCGCCATCTCACCCGGATGTCGCCGTCGCTATACCCGACGGGAAGTTCGGGATCGGTGAGGATCTCGGCGAGGCTCGCCTCGGGAAGGATCTCGGCGAAGCGGAGCGGGATTGGCGTTGCGTCGAAGTTCACCGGTTCGCCCGCGGGGATCCCGCCGCGCAGCGCGGCGGCCGCGATCTCTCTGCGTTGCTCTCGCGAGACGGACTGATAGCCGGGCCGGCCTCGTTCTGCGGCCCGGGTGGCGCGTCCAGCGGCGTAGAGCCGGGCATCGGTGCCGAGGAGGACGGTGCCCAGTCGCCAAGCAGTTCCGAACTCCTGCATCGTGTCCGGGCGTGCCCACAGCAGGATCTTGCGCGGTGTGATCACGCGGGCGAGATGCTCGGGGGGCACCCCTGCCGCAGCGAGGAGCTCCGCGGTCGCGGTGCACGCGTCCACAGCACGCGCAAGCGCCGCCTGGAACTCCTGCTCAGCTGTCATTCGGCCAGTGTATCCGGCACTAGAGTTGGTCTGATGAGCTCATCGTCGACAGCGCAGCATTTCACCCGCTCCGCCACGATCCGCGCCATGCTGCTCGTGCTGGTGGGCTCGCTAGGGATGCAATTCTCTGCCGTGATCGCGGTCGGGCTTTTCCCCGCGTTTGGTGTGCTCGGCACGAGCGCCCTCCGCATGGTGATCGCCGCGGTGATCCTGCTCGTTATTTTCCGGCCCCGACTGCACGGTCGGAGTCGGCGTGAGTGGCTTGGGATCATACTCTACGGTGTCGCTATGGCCGCGATGAACGCGTTCCTGTACCTCGCGTTTGCCCGGCTCCCGCTCGGCATCGCGACGACGATCGACTTCCTCGGGCCGTGCATGGTTGCGCTGCTTGCGTCGCGGCGCGCACGAGAGGGGGCGCTCGCGATGGTGGCACTGCTCGGGGTCGCGCTGATCGCCGGTTTTGGTGGGGCGCTCGACCCCCTCGGCCTGCTGTTTGCGGCGCTGGCGGGGACGGCGTTTGGGCTCTACACTCTGCTCGCCGCCCAGGTCGGACAGTCCGACGGTGGCCTCCCCAGCGTTGCCCTCTCCGTCACCGTTGCTGCGATCCTGACGCTTCCGTTCTCGGTTCCGGTGATGCCGCTGGTGCGCCCGGAGCACTTGCTCGCCCTCCTGACCTCTGCGGTGCTGGGTACCGCTCTCGCCTTCACCGTGGACACGATCGCGGGCAAACTGACCTCTGCGCGCGTCCTCGGGGTGCTGTTCGCATTTGACCCTGTCGTCGGGACGATCCTCGGCGCGCTGTTCCTGAATCAATTGCTCACTCCGATCGCGGTACTTGGCATTGTTCTCGTTGTCGGTGCGGGGGCAGGAATCGTGTGGCTCTCCGGAGGACACGGCCCGGCGGCCAAGGAGCCGGCGTCACCCGCGTAGGCTGGGGATGTGACTTCAAACGCAGCACGCGAGTCGCTCGAGATCGAGCGTAAGTACGAGGTAGACGTGGCCGCCACGATGCCAACGCCAGAGCAGTTTCGGGCCGCCGGGTTCGAGCCTGACCCGCCCGTGACGTTCCCGCTGCGAGCGCGGTACTTTGACACTGTCGACGAGGCGTTGGCGCGCGCCGGCGTCGCGCTCCGAGTCCGCGAGGGCGGGACTGACGCGGGCTGGCACATCAAAGTGCGGCAGCCGGGAGGCGTGCGAGAACTGCAGTGGCCGCTCGCGGAAGAACTGCCGGAGGCCCTTGTGGCAGAGCTTCGCGCACTTGTCGGCGATGCCGCCGACAAAGTACAGCCGCGGGCAACGATGGACACCGAGCGCACCGTGGTTCTCCTGCGAGACGCGGCCGGGGTTGCCCGGATCGAGCTTGCCGACGACAGCGTCCGCACGGCAGATCTTGCCGCCGGTGTGCGGCGTGCGTGGCGGGAGTGGGAGGCGGAGCTCCTCCCCGGCGCCGATGAGTCGGAACTCGATGCGGTGGATCCGGTGCTGCGTGGCGCGGGTGCTGTACCCTCCGCGAGCCCAGCGAAGATCGCGCGCGCAACTGGGCGTTTGATAGCGCTTGCGCAGGCCCGCGGGGCCGACGCGGCGCAGCTTGCGGCTCTTGCCGCGCTCGACGCGGCTGATCAGGAAGCGGCGCGTAGGCTGGACACATGAGTAAGCGAGCGAATTCCGGCACACCGCAGGGCGGACGTGGCGCGGGTAAGACCCCGGAACCCTCACCGAAGGCGCGCCGGAAGCAGATCATTGTCGGCCTGATTATGGGGGCGGTGATGGGCCTGGTCATCAGCGCGATCAGCCAGTTCTGGCTCTGGCTCCCCGCGGGACTCGCTGTGGGACTTGCCGCCGGTGCGATCATGAAGCCGCCGGCGGAGTAGCGCCTCACCTGGCTATTGAGGGTGCGAGGTGTGTGCTCCGTGCATCGTGTCAATGGCGTTGACATGTCCATTTACATCCGCGTGAAAGTGTGCGAGGATCAAGCAGGACATCGAAGACGAGGACCCCATGCACCCCACAATTTTTGAAACGAACCGCCCCGCGGCGAAGATCGTCGAGGACGCGCTCGCCGACACGAAGCTCGAATGCTTCTGGATCGATGACGTCGCCGGGACCACCGCGCAGTACCCGCCACTCGCTGGTGACACGCGCGTCGACGACGCCGTGGTCGGTGGCGGCTACGCCGGCCTCTGGACGGCGATCAAGCTCAAGACCGCACACCCGGAACGCCGGGTAGTGCTCCTCGAGGCACAGCGGGTGGGCTGGGCCGCCTCCGGGCGCAACGGCGGGTTCTGCGAGGCAAGCATCACCCACGGTGAGCCGAACGCCGAAGCCCGTTGGCCCGAGGAGACGGGCACGCTGCGCCGCCTGGGCTACGAAAACCTTGACGCGATGGAATCGTTTTTCGCGGAGCACGAGCTCGACGTCGAGTTTGAGCGCACCGGCCAGTTGTCCGTCGCGAACGCGCCGCACCAGGTCGAGTGGCTGGGGGAGAGCGACGATCCCGCAGTCGTCACGCTGAGCGCCGCCGAGGTGCAGGAGCGGATTGCATCGCCCACCTTCCTAGGGGGCGAGTTCTCGCCGCACGAAAACGCAAACCTGCACCCCGCAAAGCTTGTCGCTGAGCTCGCACGTCACGCCGCCAGCATCGGCGTCGAGATCCACGAGCAGACCCCGGTGAAGCGTCTCGACGGCGGTGCCGACACCCCGATCCAGCTCGCCACTGAGCGCGGGACCGTGACGGCGGAGCGTGTGGCGCTGTGCACCAACGTCTTCCCGTCGCTGCTGAAGCGCTACCGCTTCCATACGGTCCCCGTCTACGACTACGTGCTGATGACCGAGCCGCTGACCGACGAGCAGCTCGACTCAATCGGGTGGTCGGGGCGCGAGGGGCTTGCCGATATGGCGAACCAGTTCCACTACTCCCGCCTCACAAAGGACAACCGCATTCTCTGGGGCGGCTATGACGCCGTGTACTTTGCCGGTGGCAAGATCCGACCCGAGAACGAGGACCGGATCGAGAGTCACCGCAAGCTCGCGAGCCACTTCTTCACGACGTTCCCGCAGCTTGCCGGTGTGAAGTTCACGCACCGCTGGGCCGGGGTGATCGACACGAGCACGCGTTTCTGCGCGTTCTTCGGCCAGGCACACGGCGGCCGCGTGCAGTATGTGGCGGGCTTCACAGGCTTGGGGGTTGGGGCCACCCACTTCGCCGCCGACGTGATCGTGGACCGGCTTGAGGGCCGGGTCACTGAACGCACCGAACTGAAGATGGTCAAGGACGTGCCGTTGCCGTTCCCGCCGGAGCCCGCGGCCTCGATCGGCATCAACCTGACCCGCTGGGCAATGGATCGCGCCGACCATAACGAAGGCAAGCGGAACCTGCTGCTGAAGACGCTCGACGCGCTCGGCCTGGGGTTCGACTCGTGAGCGGCGCACAGCTGCCCGAGGGTGCCAACCTCGCGGTGAGCGCGGTCACGGCCGATGTTGCACTTGAGGCCGTTCCGGCGGCCGACGTGGTGACCGGATCGCCCGTTCAGGGCACGCTCGAGCTCGGCAAGATCGCCGGGGCCGAGGCGGGCGTGTGGGAGCTGCGCGGCGGCACGGTCACCGATACCGAGGTCGACGAGCTGTTCATTGTGCTCTCGGGCGGGGCCACGATCGAGCTGTTGAGCGAGCCCGGGCGTGACGCCGCTGCGGGGGAGGCCCCCCGCGTGGTCGAGGTCGGCCCGGGGGACGCAATGCGGCTTGTCGCAGGAACCCGCACCCGGTGGACCGTCGCCGACCACATCCGCAAGATCTACATCGCAGAGGCCTAGCGCGGAGGTCGCGCGCTGAGGCCTCGCGCGGGGCTACCGCACTCAACACGAGCCTTTTTATCCATACTGAGCCCAGTTTCGCGAAACTGGGCTCAGTATGGATAAAAACCCTCGGTTTGGGCGAGCCCGAGTGGGGAACTGGGGACGTGCCCATCGGGCAAGAGTCGGGTAGAGCGCGCACGCTATCGCTCGCGCGAAGCTGAGCGTTGCCTGTAAGATAATCGCTTGGTCGCGCGCCTTCGGGGCGGACGCGCAGCACACTCTGATTCATCGCCCCCTGAAGGAGCCCACATGGCCCTGCCCTGGAAACTGCACGGAGACGGCAAGCACGTCGCCCCGGACGCGATCGTGCTCCCCGAGGAGCGCCTGAGCTGGGGCCGCACCTTCGGCTTCGGGGCGCAGCACGTGGTCGCCATGTTTGGCGCGACCTTCCTCGTGCCGCTGATCACTGGCTTCAGCCCGACGGCCACCCTGTTCTTCTCGGGCCTCGGCACAATTCTCTTCCTGCTGCTGACGGGCAACCGCCTCCCGAGCTACCTCGGCTCTTCGTTCGCGTTCATCGCGCCGATCATGGCGGCAACGGCGGGCGGCGACGACCTCGGTCGGGCCTCCTTCGGAATCCTGGCGATCGGCGTGCTCATGGCCATCGTTGGCCTCGTGGTGCACCGCTTCGGGACGGGGTGGATCAACGCACTGATGCCGCCCGTGGTGATGGGAGCGATTGTTGCGCTCATCGGCTTTAACCTGGCCCCCGCCGTGCGCAATAACTGGACGGGCAACCCGGGTGCGAACCCGGATGTGGATCAGGTGCTCTCCTCCTGGGTTGCGCTGGCGACGCTCGTGGCGATTCTGCTGATTACCGTCCTGTTCCGCGGCCTGATCGGCCGTCTGTCGATCGTGCTGGGCATGGCGGTCGGCTATGTCATCGCCGTGATGACCGGGCTTGTCGATTTCACCGCGGTGTCGGAGGCGTCGTGGGTGGGCCTGCCCGCGTTCCACGCTGTGGGCAACCCCTTCGCGGATCCGACGCTCTGGGGCCTGCTGCCCGCGTTCCTCCCCGTCGTGCTCGTGCTGATCGCCGAAAACGTGGGCCACGTCAAGAGCGTCGGGCTTATGGTGGGCCGCGACCTTGACGGGGTCACCGGCCGCGCGCTTCTCGCGGACGGTCTTTCGACGATGCTCGCCGGCTTCGGTGGCGGATCCGGCACCACGACCTATGGCGAGAACATCGGCGTCATGGCGGCGACCCGCGTCTACTCGACGGCGGCCTACTGGATCGCGGGTGGCATCGCGGTCTTCTTGAGCTTCTCCCCGAAGGTCGGTGCGGTGATCTTCTCGGTGCCGCCGGCCGTGCTCGGTGGCGTGACCGTGGCGCTCTACGGCCTGATCGGCCTGATCGGTGTAAAGATCTGGATCGACAACAAGGTCGATTTCTCGAAGCCGATCAACCAGTTCTCGGCGGCAGTTCCGCTGATCGTGGGTATCGCGGACTTCACGATCCAGTTCGGCTCGGTCGTGTTCAACGGTATTGCGCTGGGCACGATCGCCGCGATTGGCGTCTACCACCTGATGCGCATCCTTGCGAAGGCGCGCGGCGGCGAGATGCAGATTGCAGATCCGGTCGTCACCGCTCCCGCCGAAGAGGCGAAGCCCTAACCCGGCAACCACCTGGGAAACCGTCACCCCGGCGCGCGAAACTCCGCCGGGGTTACGGTCGTTTCACCATGCACCGCTTAGGGTGGCGGTGTGTGGAGTGTAGAGCGGCGACGGCGACCGGAGACGGATCCCCGCGCAAATGACGCGGAAGGCGTTACCGCTGAGGCGGTGACACCTCGAGACGAGGCTGCCCTCGCCCCCACACCAGAGCCCAGTGCTCCGCCGGAGGAAGATTTGACGACGCAACTCACCGGCCCGGTGTCCCTCGTGGACGCCTACGCAGACGAGCACGCCGACTGGCGGCGCGAAGCCGCGCGCATCGGCGGCCGCAACCCGATGTTGCACTTCGACGACAGCCCGGCGAACCGGATTGAGCTGTCGACGACGCACCCCGGAGGCCTGCCACAGTTCATCACCGGCAACAAGATCCTGCTGTCCGCGCTGATCCGCGACGATCTGGCGCTGCGTCACGCTCGCGTCGCGGCGGGCCGCGTCACGGATAAGGCCATCGAGATGCGCACCGTGCGCGGGCTCGAAACGGTTCACCTGGGCGTGGGCATCGCAAAGTGGACCTTCGAGGGCGAAGAATACTGCGCGCCCGTGCTGCTGCGCCCGCTCGCGATCCGGCGCTATGGCCGAGATTTCGAGCTCAAGCTGAAGCAGTTCCCCGTGGTCAACGTGGAGCTGATCCGAATCCTGAGCGAGCAGTTCGGGATCACTCTGGACGCCCGGAGCCTCGTCGAACTGTCGCAGTCTGAGGGCGTGTTTAAGCCTCAGCCCGTGATCGATCGGGTGCGGCAAATGGTGGCCGGGGTGTCCGGCTTTGTGGTTCAGCCGCGGCTCGTGGTGTCCTCGTTCCACAGCGTTTCGCAGGGCATGGTCGATGCGGTGAAGGATCTCGACTCACCCATCCTTGCAGCGCTCTGCGGCAGCGAGCCCGCGCGCGAGCGCCTCACCGCGTCATACCGCCCGGTCAGCGCGACGCCCGCCGACGAGCGCTCTCCCGACGTTGACCGTTACCTCTACGACGCGGACGCCGAACAGGACGATGTGCTCGCGCAGATCGACGCCGGGCACTCGCTCGTGGTGCACGCGCTGCCCGGCACGGGTGGCACCCAGACCGTGGTGAACGCGATCGGCAGTCTCGTTCGCGACGGCAAGCGGGTCCTTGTGGTGTCTCCGCGCCGGGCCACACTCGACGGCATCACACACCGCCTCACGCGCGCCGGTCTTGCCGGCCTGTCCGTGTCGCCGCGCCGCCTGCGTCGCAACCTTGTCGAATCGATCAGCCGCAATGAGAACGCCCGAGCTGAGCAGCTCGGCGAGGTCGATGCCGCGCTGATCCGGCTCCGGGGTGTCCTGAGCGACTATCGCGGCGCGCTTTCCGGAACCGACGAGCGATTCGGTGTCTCGCCGCTGGACGCGCTCCGCCGCCTTACACAGCTTGCGCTCGGGGAACGTCAGCCGAGCACGACGGTTCGGCTCGACGATCAAGCACTCGGCCAGCTCACACTCGACCGCAGTTCAATGGCTGAGGCCTTGACCGAGGTAGCTCGGCTCGGCCAGTTCCAGTATGGTCCCGAGGACTCGCCCTGGTACGGCGTGAGCTTCCAGACCACGGAGGAAGCACGGACCGCATACGGTCTCGCCGTTGATCTCGCTGAGTCGCAGCTGCCGCGCCTGATCTCGATGGCCAACGAGGTCATCGGCCAGACCTCGATGCGGCCGTACGACACGATCGCTGAGCTCGGGGTCTATCTCCGCCTGCTCATGGGGATCCGGGACACGCTGGATCGCTTCACCCCGGCCGTGTACGACCGTTCCCTTACCGAGGTGATCGCGGCGCACGCCCCCGGTCGCAGCGGTGAGGAAATGACATCCGCGAATAAGCGACGCCTGCGGAAGCTCGCCCGCGAATACGTGCGCCCCGGTGTCCACATCACCGACATGTACTCGCGGCTCGTGCAGATCCAGCAACAACGCGTGCTGTGGCAGCGGTATACGACCGTTGTCGGGGCGCGGCCCGAGGTTCCGCTGGGTATCTCGGACGTTGTTGTGGCGTTCCAGTCGGCGTACCAGGATCTCGATGAGCTCGACCGGGTGCTCGGCGTCGTTGGGGACCCGAACCGCTTGAAGAACCTGACTCTTGGCGCACTCGCGAGCAGGATTTCGGATCTCGCGCGCGAATCCGAGGTGCTGCAGAACATCCAGGAGCGCACCACAATCGTGGAGCGCATGCGCGCCGCGCACCTGGAACCCCTGCTTGATGATCTCTCCGCGCGACACGTGCCCGCTGAGGACGTCGCGGCGGAGCTTGAGCTCGCGTGGTGGCAGTCAGTGCTGGAGCGCATGCTGCAGACAAACCCTGCCCTGCTGAGCGCGAACACGGGCGTGATCGAGCGACTCGAGGCTGACTTCCGCCTGGTGGACGATGCCCACGCGGGCGCAAACGGAACGCTGCTCGCGGCAAGTCTCGCGGACGCGTGGCGGGTGGCCGTGCTGGATCACAAGCAGGAGGCACTTGCGATGCGCGGTTCGCTGCGCCGCTCGGATACGACCGCGACGATGCTCGCCCAGGGTGCACCGCACTTGCTCGGCGTGCTGGCCCCGGTGTGGACAATGTCGCCGTACGAGGTGGCGCAGCTGCCCGATGGGATGCGCTTCGACACCGTGCTCCTCGTGGACGCGGGAGCGACGACCCTTGTGGAGAATCTCGGGGCGATCCGGCGCGCGAATCAGGTTGTTGCCTTCGGCGACCGCATGACGCAGACTCCCTCGCACTTCGAGGTGTCCGTGGGGGCCGAGTCGCCCGACGCGGATGACGCTGAAGAACTGCACGGACGGTCCGCCTACGCTCAGCTGAGTGAGGTGCTCCCCACGCTCACGCTCACGCGGAGTTACCGCGCGGGCGGCGAAGACCTGACGAACCTCGTGAATTCCCGCTTCTATGGCGGGGCGATCCAGTCGCTCCCGTGGGCGGGCAGTTTCCTGGGCCACTCCAGCCTGACGTACGAGTTTGTGCGCGGTGGGCAGGGCCTCCCCGATCAGCAGAGCGGTGCGGTCGAGAGCACGGACGCCGAAGTTGAGCGGGTTGTCCAGCTTGTCCTTGAGCACGCGAGCGAACGCGCGGGCGAATCTCTCATGGTGATTACCGCGAGCGAGCGGCACGCGGTGCGCGTCTACCAGGCCGTACTGCAGGCTTTTTCAAAGTTCCCGCAGTATCGCGACTTCCTGCTTGGTGAGCGTGCGGAACCCTTCGCTGTACTCACCCTCGAGCAGGCCACGGCCCAGAGCCGGGACCGGGTGATCTTCTCGATCGGGTTTGGGCGCACGCCACACGGCCGCGTGCTCTCGAACTTTGGCGGACTCGGTCGGCCCGGAGGCGAACGCCTGCTCGCGGTCGCGATGACCCGCGCCCGGCGCGCGATGACAATCGTCAGCTGCTTCAAACCGGAGGATCTCGATTCGGTCCGGATCAAGCACGGTGTTGTCGATCTCGCCGAGCTGCTCGCGATGGAGCACCCGGCCCCAGAAGCCCCCGCGCTGCCCGCCGAGCGGGACCCGATGATTGGGGAGCTTGCCGACCGGATGGAAGCGCTGGGCATGCACGTGGCCCTCGACTACCGGGGTGTGATCCCGCTCGCGGCCTCACTCAACGGCCGGGCGATCGCGGTCGACATCGACCTGGGGGACGGCTCAGAGAGCCTGCGCGATACGCTCCGCCTGCGGCCCGCGGTGCTGCGTCGACTGGGCTGGCACTATCACCGAGTGCAGAGCTTCGACCTCTTCGCGGATCCCGATGAGGCCGCGCGGCGGATCGCTCGTACTCTCGGTCACGGGGCCGAGACGGCACCCGGCGCGGGCCAGGAGTGAGTGAACAGAATCCTCGCCGGTCGCGCCGGGCGCAGCGGGCCGCCCCGGAAGGGGTGGACCCGCGGCCGTCCGAGCATCCGCTGGACGCACCCGCGCGGGAGGATCGGGCCGAGGGCTGGGGTGATGGCGGTACCGCGTCAAACGGCACGGCCGAGCGAGCGAACGAGGACAGGCTCCGCCGTGACCGCCCGCCCCACTGGGGCTAGGAACTCGAGCTGCTGCTGGATCCCGAGCTGCTGGATCCCGAGCCGGAAGAGCTGCCGGATCCTGAGTCGGAGTATCCCGAGCTTGCGGGGATCGAGGAGCTCGATGAAGAACCACCCGAGCGGGAATCGGTCCGGTAGAACCCGGAGCCCTTGAAGGTGACACCGAGCGAACCGAACACCTTGCGCAGGGTTCCCTCGCACTCGGGGCACGTTGTCAGCGCGTCGTCCGTGAACGACTGGTACACGTCAAAGGCGTGGCCGCAATCGGCGCACCGGTAAGCATAGGTAGGCACAATGACCCAGCTTAGCGCGTCTGGATGTGAAAGCTGCGGATCCCTGCGGGGGTGGCCGCCCCCGTGACCGGGACATCGTGCGGGTCGCGCGGCAGCGACGGCAGGATCTCCTCCGCAAACACGACGGCGTAGACCGGCGGTGCCGGATCCAGCGCTGCAAGGCACCGGTCGTAGTAGCCGAGGCCCCAGCCGAGACGGGTCCCCGAGTTGTCTACCGCGCATGCCGGAATGAGCATGAGGTCAGCGGTGCCCGCCGCGCTCGCGGGGAGGCGCGGTCCGGCAGGCTCGTGAATTCCGTGCAGCCCCACCTCGGGCGGCGCGGCGCTGTGATAGGCCCACGCGAGGGTGCGATCAGCTTGTGAAATGGGCAGCAGCACCTCGATCCTGTGGCTGAGCGCCCATTGCAGGAATTGTGACGGATCCGGTTCGCCCGGGGTTGGGAGATAGCAGGTGATGCGGCGTGCCCCCGCCTGGGTCACGAGCGTAGTGAGGTGCGCCGACAGGGCGACCGCGGCACGATCCCGCGCCGCCTCGCTGCGTTCCGACCGCTGTGCGCGCACTGCTGCGCGTACCCGTCGCTTCCGCGTGTCCGCCTCGCCGGTCATGGCCACAGCCTAGCCGTCGCACAGCATCGCAGGCTCCCTCAACTTTGCGGAGCGCTCCCGCGATATTAGGCTGGCCACCATGACTGAATCCCAGCGCGCGCCCCAGCGGGCCGTTACGAAGGCAGTGGTTCCGGCAGCAGGACTCGGAACCCGCTTCCTCCCGGCTACCAAGGCGATGCCCAAGGAGATGCTTCCGATTGTCGATAAGCCGGCAATCCAGTACGTCGTTGAAGAGGCGGCCTCGGCCGGTCTCGGTGACGTTCTTATCATCACCGGGCGCAACAAAGACAACCTTGTGAACCACTTCGACAGCGTGCCCGAGCTTGAATACTCGCTGGAACGCAAGGGCGACGAGGGCAAACTGGGCAAGGTCCACGAGGCCAGCGAGCTCGCCGAGGTGTACTTCCTCCGCCAGGGCCAGCCTCTCGGGCTTGGCCACGCGGTCGGCCGCGCACGCGGCCACGTCGGGGATGAGTCGTTTGCGGTGTTGCTGGGTGACGATCTCATCGACGCTCGGGATCCCCTGCTGGACCGGATGATCGCTGAGCACGACGAGCGCGGTGCCACGGTGATCGCGCTCATGGAGGTACCGCAGGAGTCGATTCACCTGTACGGCTGCGCTGCTGTCGAGCCGACGGACGATCCTGACGTGTTCCGCGTGACCGGCCTCGTGGAGAAGCCAGCCGCTGCCGAAGCGCCGTCGAATCTTGCCGTGATCGGACGCTACGTACTGCGCCCCGAAATCTTCGACATCATCGACGAGCTCGAGCCCGGTCGCGGGGGAGAGATCCAGCTCACGGACGCGCTGCACCACCTCGCCGAGGGCAAGGGTGAGGCGCCGGTTTACGGCGTCATCTTCCGCGGCCGCCGCTACGACACGGGTGACCGTGCTGACTGGATCAAGGCCAATGTCCTGCTGGGTGTCGACCACGACGAACTCGGTGCGGAGATCTCCGACTGGGTGATCGGGTTCGCCGAGCAGTTGCGCGCACGTCGCGAGGGCTAACACACCGTGCCACTCGGCCGCGCAATCGCTGATCCCGGCCCGCTCACCGCGGGCCGGGTCACACTCCGCGTGGTGCGGGTCCGCGACGCGGAACCGCTGCGGCAGCTGCTGCAGCGCAACCGCGGGTGGCTGAGTCGTTGGGAAGCCACTCACCCCTCGGGGCGCAGTATCGAACCAGGGTCCGTATCGATGCGCCCCACGATTCGGGCATACCGTCGCCAACTCGCCGCGGGCAGCGGGGTACCGTTTGTGGTGCTCTACGACGGAGCAGTCGTCGGGCAGCTCAGCGTGTCCGAGCTCTCCGGCGGGGCGCTCCAGTCCTCGCAGCTTGGCTACTGGGTCTCCGAACACGTTGCGGGTCGCGGTATCGCACCCACGGCTGTCGCGATCGCGATTGACTACCTGTTCGGGGCGCTCGGACTGCACCGGGTCGAAGTCTGCATCCGGCCTGAGAACACGGCCTCACTCAGGGTCGTCGAGAAGCTTGGCCTCCGACCCGAGGGGCGACGCGCGGCATACATTCACATCGACGGTGCCTGGCGTGATCACGATTGCTTCGTGGCGTTCCGCGGAGACGGCTCGATGGTGCAACGGTTGGCGCGGGCCCGGCACTAGCGGCGAGGACACGCCCGGACCGCGCACACATGCCCGTCCGGGAATCCATCGCGGCGGCGCGCCGGGGGACACCGGCCGCAGCGACGCCGTACAGTGAGGCACATGACAGGCGGTGTGCTCGGCGGTGGTGTGATCTTTGTGGTCGCGGCGCTGCTGTGGGCCGCCGTGCTCGTGCCGGCATGGACGCGACGCCGCGAGTTCCGCGCCGCGGAACGGAACGCAATGCGGCTCCAGCGCACGCTCCGGGTTCTCGCGGAGACCGCAGAGGTGCCGCAGGAACTCACGATCGAGGCGACCGCCCGCGAGGCCCTTGCGCACGAGAAACTCCTCCGCACGGCGCAGCGCCAACAGGAAGCGGAACGCGCAGCAGATCTTGCGGAAGCACGCGCCGCATCAGTTCGCGCCGAGATTCGCGCACAGGAAATGCGACGCCGACAGGCCGCAGCGCAGCGCTCGGCACGGCTCCGCCGTCCGGCCGCGCGCCGCGTTCGCGCAATGGCAGCGGCCGCAGCGCTCGTCGGGGTTCTCGGATCTCTCGTTGGCATCGGGTTGCTCCTTGCAGGCAGCGGTGCGGCGGTGCTCGTCGGATCCGCTCTGATCGCGCTCGCCTCCGCTGGCGGGCTTGTGCTGCTTGCGCCGGGCCGCGTCCGAGTACAGCACATCGAGGCCGAGCGGGTTGCAACCGCCACGATCCCCGTTGTTGAGCTCCAGGAAGAACCCGTAGCCACGGGCGAAACTGAGGCCGCCGCCGAGGCCCACGCCGCCGCACAGCGTGCCGCCGCGGAACGGATCGAGCGTGCGCGCTCCCTAGCGCGCAACCGGGCACAGGATCGTGCTGGGCAAGCTCGCGCCCAGGAGAACCAGCCAGACTCCATGCTGCTCCGCGAAGTGCGTGAGCAGGTGGCTCGGGAACGCTCCGCGCCATCGCGCGAGGGAGCCGCCGTCGCGGACGCAACGGATGCACACGAAGCACGGGCACCGCAGACTCCGACGGTCACCCAGCGGGCACCGATGTCCGCGGCCGACGCCCAGCGCCGGGCCGCAGCGCAGCGTCTCCGCGAGATGGGTGTGATCGGCGATACCGCTGAAGGACTCCCTGACCTCGACGCTGTGCTCCGTCGCCGCCGTAGCGCTGGATAGTCGCTCCGCACATCGGTCATCGCCGAATTTCGTGCGATCGCCACCTGCCTGCTACGCTAATTTCCGTAAGGGTCTGTGGCGCAGTTGGTAGCGCGTCTCGTTCGCAATGAGAAGGTCAGGGGTTCGATTCCCCTCAGATCCACTCTGAAGAGCTCCGCTCCGCGGGGCTTTTCCTCGTTTCGGGGAATCGCGGCGGATGTGCGAACGCTTCGCGTCCGCTTTGAACATCCACCGCCCCTCAGATCCACTCTGAAAAGCTCCGCTCCGCGGAGCTTTTCCTCGTTTCGGGGAATCGCGGCGGATGTGCGAACGCTTCGCGTCCGCTTTGAACATCCACCGCCCCTCAGATCCACTCTGAAAAGCTCCGCTCCGCGGAGCTTTTCCTCGTTTCGGGGAATCGCGGCGGATGTGCGAACGCTTCGCGTCCGCTTTGAACAGCCCCCGCCCCTCAGATCCACTCTAGAAAGCTTCGCTTCGCGGAGCTTTCTCTCGTTTCGGGGAATCGCTCGGGATTGGGAAACGCTGGCGCGTTCACCTGCTGACAGGCGTACAACGGAGGTACGAATTGTTGTGGGCTCGCCACTCTTCGGAGTTCCGTGCCGCTCCGCGTCCGCCCACTGCCGAGCTACGGGGGATGACCGTGCTTTCGCGGCGACGATGCGAAATGCCGCACGGGCTGTCTCGGTCAGTATTCTGACCGGGACAGCCCGTGCGGCTCATAGGCGGAGCGTCGGGCACCCGCAGACTTATCGACTCAGTAGGAGTTCACTACGCTCGGTAGTCCATCACCAACCGGTGAATGAACGCAGCCATTGCTTCGCGTGACAGGCGATCTTTTGGCCAGTATTCCTTCGTGTTCCCCACCTTGTTTCCCGTAGTCAAGCCGACGTCATACATCCAAGAAATCTCAGTGTAGAACTTCATGCCAGGCTTCATATCAGCGAGAGGAGACACTTTTGGGGCGCGATAGCCAGTCGGCTTCTCCAATCGGTAAATGAATGCGGCCATAGCTTCCCGAGATAGCCGCTCCTTGGGACGGAACTCTGGCTTGCCGTGGGGCTGTTGGGTTCCAGTTGACAGTTTCGCGTCCCACATCCAGGCGATTTCCTTGTAGAACGGGTCTCCCGCTCGTACGTCAGCAAATGGCGACGTCTTCGGGGCCCGGTAGTTCTTCGGTGCTTCCAGTCGGTAGATGAACGCTGCCATGGCTTCCCGTGACAACTTGTCCTTTGGCTTGTACAGAGGCTTGGCCGGGGGCTGACGTGTTCCCGTCGCATACTTCATGCAGTGCATCCAGTCGATCTCGGTGTAGAACTTATGTCCGACGGGCACATCTGCAAACACAGCTACGTTCCGAGCTGGCACACATGGAATCGGAAGCGGGGAAACCGAGACCTGGAAGGTCCTCGAGTCGGTGCCCGCGGAGTTCTTGACGGTAACTTCCACAGGGCTCTTCCCGGCGCTGGAGGGCGTGCCGGTAATCCTTCCTGCCTCGGTCATCTTCAGACCTGCGGGGAGACGTCCGGATGTAATTGCGAACTGCATTGGTGCAGTGCCAGCAGCCTTGATCTGCGCTGCGTAAGCCACCCCGACGGTGGCCGCTGGCAGCGACGCAGTCTGAATCGTAGGTGCGACGCCGCGGTCAATGTCAACGGTGAGCTGAAACTCCCGATCCAAAGTATTCCCGTGGCGGTCCGTTCCACGGACAAGCAGGGGGTAGTCGCCGGCGAGTGTTGGAGCGCCTGACAATGCGCCAGAGTTGCTGAGCGAGAGACCCGGCACTTCGTCAGAGAGAAGTTCAAAGCCCTGCAACGCGGCGGGTACAAGCGGATCGATATACCCGTCCGTGGTGGTGAAGGTGAACCCATACTGTGATCCGAGCACTGCAGCCGGCAGAGCGGAGTTCGTGAAGTCTGCGCGTTCTACGGGGAAGGTAACGTCGGCCGAAAACGCAGGGCCTCCGGGGACAATCGGTTTTGAGACTCCTACCTCGAGTGTGGAGGCGTCTTCAATGACGTCTGGCCAGGATGCCCCCGCACCATCGTTCGTGGGTTCCGCGCCGGAGACTACTTCCTGACGCTCGCCGAACGGCATCGAAAACAGATCTGCGACGTCCTGCTTCGTATAGCTTTGGGCGCCTGCAGGCACAAATGCGGTGCTGCCCGAGACAGTCTGGCCGTTGAACCCGACGCGCCTAATATTCGGCCAGGACTCGAGCACAGAAATATCGGTTATGTGGTTGTCGTTGACGTTGACAGTGTCCAAATCGACTAGTGAGCGAAGAGGGGACAGGTCTGTGATTCTTGCGGAGGGCGCAGAGATCGTGAGCATGTCCGAAAGTCCTGCGAGCGGCGAGAGGTCTGAGACCGCGGTGTTTTGGAACCAGATTTCTTGCAGGCTCGTCACATTCGCGAGTGGTGCCAAGGTCGTGATCTTTGTGTAGGCCACCTGGAGCCATCTCAGGGAGGTGTTCTCGCTGAGCGGCTCAAGCGTGTCGATATCCGTGAAGTTGAGCTCGAGCCAGTTGATCGTCGGTATGGACGACAACGGAGAAATGTCGCTGATCGGGTTTCGGGAGATCGTGAGTTGTCGAAGTGTCGTGAGGCTCGACAACGGCTCCAAAGACTCGATCTCGTTGTTATCGACATACAGCGACGAGAGGTTCTGTGCATGCTCGAGTCCGGTCAGGTCAGTGATGCCGCTGCCTTTGCTGGTCAGCGTCTGGAGCTTTAAGAGATCCCGGTATGTAATGTGTGACGAGCTCACGCCAATTTTGCTTGCGACCGCGGCACGCAATATTGGGTCCGGGAAATCGATGGAGTCAGAGGGTCCCGGCTCGTCTGCCCGCTCGACCGTGCGTCGTGAGTTGACTGCTTCTCCAGCGGTCTCGAAGGGTTCCCCTCCGAGACCTTCGTCGGTGGGGAATGGGATCTCCTCGAGAGTTCCGACTGCGCGCGCCGGACTCGTGGGTCCGAGACCCGAGAGGAGGCAGATCCCCGCGAGGAGGGAGACCGATAGGAGCATACCCAGTATTCGGAGTGGAGCTCTGTTTCGAGACAGCTGGTGATTTGACATATTGTGGGGCTTTCTATGATGGCGGGCGCGGCTCCAAGGGCTCGAGCCGTGAGGGAATGGCCGCTGGGAAGCAAAGGTTCTCAGTCGAGCCATCGGCCACTCAGCGTAGGCATCGTTTGGACGGCCTGGGTGAGGGGTGCCCCGCAGATAAGTGCCTGGCCTTGGGGCAGGGCGGCACCGAATCAGGACAGGAGCGGTGCAGTTCCCCGGGCGGTGGGCCTTCGTGGCGGCAGTCGAATTCGACAGCTACCTGCCCGGCTGGGCTGAGGTGCCACGTCCCGAAGAGCGGTTTGGGAAGTAGCCAGATGGGGGCCGAGCTACTTCCCAAACCGAAGGTCACTTGCCGGG
>NZ_FUID01000032.1 GCF_900163635.1 Leucobacter sp. 7(1)
CGGAGGACAAACCCCGTCAGAACGCGTTCACAACCTCACGGGGAACTACACCTAGGCCCGCGACTATCCGATCTGCTCGGACAGATCCAGCCACTGCTCCTCAAGCTCACCGATCTCAGCCTCGTACGCCGTGATCTTCGCCATTTCCGTATTCAGCAGCTGGTAGTCGCTCTGATCGAGCGTCGCGAGACGATCCCGATCTTTCACGATCTGCTGCTGCAGTTTCTGCATGCGCCGCTCCACCGCGTTCAGCTCTTTCTGCGCGGCACGCAGCTCGGCACCACTCAGCGCCGAGGCTGCCGGGGCCGCAGCCGCAGAACTCGGGGCCTTCGACGCCGCGCCCGCAGTGCCGGATCCGCCGCTCGCCGCGGGGTTCGCCGCTCCATCCACTGCCGCTCGATCTTCAGCGGCGCGCAGTTCCAGGTACTGATCCACACCACCCGGGAGGTGGCGCAGCCCGTGATCCAAGATCGCGTACTGCTGATCTGTGACACGCTCCAGGAAATACCGGTCGTGGCTGACCACAATCAGGGTGCCGGGCCAGGAATCGAGCAGATCCTCCATCGCAGCCAGCATGTCCGTATCGAGGTCGTTGGTCGGCTCACCCAGCATTGCTGAGGCAGATATAGAAGGAGCACCTGCTCACTATGGAAGCCAACACAGCCACGCGTCCTTCCGACACCGCCGCATTGATCTACACCCGTGCATCGATGGATCGGCACTACCTCATGCGATCCACTGACGACCAGGAGACAGACTGCCGTTCCTGGTGCGATCAACAAGGGTGGAAGGTCGCCAGGGTAATCACCGACGCCAACCGCTCAGCCTCGCAATGGCGCACCCGAGAACGAGAAGGGTTCGAGGAAGCCCTGCAACTCATTGCATCCCGGCAGTACGCCGCCTTTGTGACATGGGAACCATCTCGCGCCGGCCGCGAGCTCGCGGCCTACATCCAGCTCCGCGCAGCGTGCCAGGCTGCGGGTGTCCTCTATCTAACTAAGGGTCGTGTATACGACTTCGCCCGCAGCGACGATGCATTCATGATGGGACTCGAGTTCCTTACCGCGGAGAAGGACGCCGCGGTCATCCGAGAACGGCAACTCCGGACGGTACGTTTGAACGCACAAAAGGGCAGACCGCATGGAAGGCTCCCCTACGGCTACCGTCGGGTCTACGACCCGAGCACAGGTGCGTTGCTGCGTCAGGAGATCGATCCCGAGAAGGCAGCGATCATAACGAGCGCAGTCGATGAGATTCTCCACGGGGTACCAGTGAATCGGATCGTCACACGCCTCAACCGCGAGGGTGTTCCGACCCCGATGAAGCCGCTGAGCGACAAGTCTCGTGGCTGGATGAACGCAACCCTGGTGCAGATCATACGCAGCCCAACTGTTGCAGGCTTGCGCAAGTATCAGGGCGAGGTCATCGGAGAAGCAGACTGGCCTGCGATCATCCCTGTCGAGACGTGGGAAAAGGTCAATAGGGTTCTGGCCGACAAAGCTCGCCGAACTCGGTATGTCGAGGAGGACAATCACAGCCATCCCAAGTGGCTGCTATCTTTCGTCGCCAGGTGCGGGTTCTGCGGCCGGTTCCTGGCGAGAGTTCTCAATGTGATCCCACGCAAGAACGGAAAGCTCCGCAACAACTACGTGTGCCAGCACATCGGATGCCGTCGCATCAGTATCGACGTCGAGCGCACGGACGCCTATGTGCTCGAAGCCTTACTGAGTTGGCTCTCGACCCCCGAGAGCCTGGCCGTCCTGGCCGGCCCAGACGACAACTGGAGTGATCGTGTCCGTGAGGCGGAGGAGCAAGCGGCTACTCTCCGCGACCGGCTGGACGAGGCCGCCGAGCAGTATGCCGAGGGCAAGATCAGTCTGGCCATGCTAGCGAACGTGGAACAACGGCTAACTCCGCAAATCGAGCAAGCTGCAAGGGAAGCCGTGCCTCCGGTGGCGGATGAGGCTGTTCTCGATCTCATCAACGCCAATGACATCCGTGCGGCGTGGGACCTTCTTGACCTACTTGAACAGCGTCGACTCCTCAAGATGTTGCTGGACATTCGGATTGAGAAGTCGCGGCTCATGGGCGGCGTCTTCGATTATGAGAGAATCAAGATCGCGCCGAGGTTTGTGACACCCGAGACCTATCAGTGGCGGCGCTTAGCATAGCTCGCACAATCACGCCCTGATCTTTCGTGATGGGAAGGAACGAAGCCCCGAGTTCACGCCCTGCCTCGCGCAGCGCAGTGAACTCGCGGCTTTCATCATCAGTAAGGGGTTCACTCATGACACTTCCCCGGTACTAAGAACGAGACCTGCGATGAACTGATCCTCGGCACGCCGCCGCGCTTCCACATCGGCGTGCATGTACTCAACGAAGTCTTCCTCGCGGTTCGGGATGACGATGTCTTCGATGGGGTCGGTATCGGGTTCACCGGGCCAGGCGATGCGGCGGGTGGGGCGGTCGGTGGTCAGGCGCGTGCCGCAGGCGGCGGTCCAGTGCCGGAGGCGTTCTTGGGCTTCGGTGAAGTCGCGATGCCACACGAGCATCGCGGAGCCCTTCGCTTCGGGGTGGATCGCGCACAGCCAGTGGATGTGCAACGCGGACAGTTCCCACACCAACGCTGGGTGGCGGTGCCAGAACGGTGGGACGACGGCGACGGGGAGGCCGTAGGTGTGGCGAAGCCAGTGCACCCATTCGTTGAGTGCGAGCCATTCTTCTTCTGCGGCGTCGGCGGTGAGGAGATTCCAGTTCACCGGCCCCGGCGGGCCCGCTGCGTCATCTTCATCAGCGGCGGGAGCGTCAGAGTCCGGATCGTAGCTCTCATCGAACTCGTCCTCCGCCGCCTCGCCCGGATCAACTTCGCCCATGTCGGGCAGTTCATCGACCATGATCCGACCTCACCGCCCGACCGCAGGTGTGCCAGTGGGCGCGCGGAGTTGTGCGTCGGGTGACAGGGCAGCATCCTCGAGTCCGGCATCCAGTGAGTCGGTTGCTGGTGTGCGTCGGGGGCGGTCGACGGTGTAGCGGGTGCGGGCGAGGTCGTGCCCGATCTTCTTCGCGACGAACTCCTCCGCCTTGACGGTCTGCCCGTTGTCGTCGGTGCGCTCGTAATAGTGGGTGTAGCCTTCCGCGACGAAACGGTCGCGATGGGCGAAACGCTGATAAGCGCGTTCGGCGGTCTTCCGGAACGCGACGAGGTCGTGGAAGGTGGTCTCGGTCTGCGTGAACGAGCCGTCGTCTTCGCGACGGTAGTGTTCCTGCCCGATCTTCACGAACAGCCGCGCATCCCCGTTCTCCGTGGTCGACAGGTGCGGGTTGGACGCGATGAACCCGGACAGGGACTCTTGTGTTTGGATAGCCATTGGACACTCCTCGTGACAGCGGCACTCCCGGTCGGGGTGCTCTGTCACTCAGGTGCGCCCACCGCCCCCTCGTCACTGTCGACCCTTGGGGTGCCTGATTGCAGCAGTTCCTCCACCGCACGCCGTTGACTCTGCAGCTTGCTCGCGTCCTTGCGGCGAGTCCAGGCCCGCAGTTTCGCGACGATCGGTGGTGCGGCGCGCAGCAGGATCAGGCCGGTGCCGAGTGGGAGGGTGCGGATCACGTCGGGCGGCATGATCGATACCCGGCGGATGGAGCGTTGTGCGGTGCGGGAGCCGTGGTCGCCGATCGTGGTGGAGTCGGTGATCTCGTCGCGTTCTCCGATCAATGTGGTGAGGTCTTGAAGGTCACGCGAGTTGGATGCGCCACCGAGGATGATCTTCACAATGCTGGCGTCCCAGATCGCGCCGGCCGCGTTATCCGACCACTTCTCCCGCGCCTGCGCGAGGGATTGCAGCACCGGCATCGTCGTGATCCCGGTACCTCCGCCTTCTGCCATCAACGTCGGAAGCGACGGCAGCGGGGCGAGGTTGCCGATCTCATCCAGCGCGAGCAGCAGGGGCGGGTCGAGGCGGGCTGCGGGTGAGCGGGCGGCGAGGCGGCGTGCGGCTTCGACGAGGTCTTCCACGAATGCCGATACCAGCGCGGCACTGTTGTTCGCCCCCGCACCCGTCGCGAGCAGATACACGGTGCCGCGCTTACGCAGAAACTCCTCCGGATCGAACCGCTCCTCCGGGCCGGGACTCACGGCATCGAGCACGCGCGGGTCTGCGAGGGCGGCAAGAGACAGGGACACGCCTTGCCAGATGGAGTCGCGGGTTCGGGGGTCTGCGTCGATCATCGCCTGCAACGAATCCGCCCACCCCGTCGCCGCCCGGGGGTTCGTGGTGAGGATCGCGACCGCATCGGACGCTGCAGCGGGGTCGAGCGTCCACCGGAACAACTCAGCCGGGGTGCGGTGGTCGAGGGCTGCGGCGTGGAGGAGAGCTTGGAGGGCGGTGCGGGTTTTCCCTTCCCAGAAGCCCCCACCTTCGACACCGCCAGCGGAGAGGCCGGTGCCGGCGGCGAGGCCGGTGGCGCGGATCATCGCCGTCAACGGGTCCTCGCATCCTCGGACTGGTGACCACCGGAGTCCTGCGGGGACGCCTTCGGCGAGGTGCTGCGGATCGAACACCGCCACCGGCCGACCCTCCACGCCCCGCGCCTTCAACGTCGCGGTGAGGTTGTCGGGGCGGGTGGAGGTCGTGACGACTGCGCCGGGGGCATCGAGGATCGCGTTGATGACCACATGCAGACCCTTCCCAGAACGGGGTGGCCCGATCAGCAGGATCGAATCCTCCACACTCGCCCACACACCCACATTCCTCGATGCGCCGAGGAGGTAGCCGACATCGGTGACAGCAGGCTGCTCGATGGAGGGCCGGAGTTGCCCGGCCCGACGCAGCAACGCTTTCTCAGAGGCAGCGGTGGCGACGTCGGTGCGGGTGGCGATGCCGACGATTCGGTACGGGGCGACCTTCGTCTGCCGTGCGTGCTCACGGAAGAACCGCCACACCCACCACCCCGCACTCCCGACCGCGACGATGAGGATGCCGGTGACGATCCAGTAGGCCACCGGGTTCAGCCCGTCGGCACCGAGCGCGCTGCCGGGGTTCGCGGGTTGCAGGAGCACGCCGAGGCCGGTATCGATCCCGCCGGTCGGCTGCGTGGCCCCGGTGACCCAGGCGGTGATCGTGCCCGCAAAGCGGAGGATGACCGCGAGAACCGCGGCGGCGATGAGAGCGATGATGCCGAGGTTCGCCAGCTCATCCCCAAGCGCCCCACCCTGCCGCGGAGTACTCATTGGATTCTGCCAATGGTGAGGGTGCCGGAGATGCGGCCGAGGAGGATCACTTCACCCGTCACCGAAAGAGCGGCCTGTTCAGTGGTGAGGAGGGTGCGGGCGGTGCCGTTGCTGCTGGCGTCGGTGTGGGCGTGGATGATCGCAACGGCGACATCCTCACCTGGAACGAACCCCGCCCCTTCGACCTGATGCAGCACGGGCGGCACCGCGCGCACCGGCGCCGCCATGACGTCGTCTGGGGGTGGCACTTCCCACGGTCTCGGCGCGGGGCGTTCGCGGGGCGGGGTGATGATGTCGGTGAACGTCGACCCGTCCGCCTCGTGCACCTGCACCCGCAGCGGGGACCGGTACTGCGCGGTGAGGGTGTCGAGGATTGTCGGGAAGGAGTCGCGTCGCCAGGCCGGAGCGA
>NZ_FUID01000036.1 GCF_900163635.1 Leucobacter sp. 7(1)
GGGACCGGCGGCGGATCGTGCCCCTGCACACCCGAACCCTGCACCCCCTCACCCTCCGCAACGGCAGTGCGACCTTCATCATCGCTCTCGCAAGCCTGATGATGGCGAATCTCGCCCCGTTCATCATGACCGCGCTTGGACACCTCGGCTTTGACGTGATCGCGAGCGGCAACATCCTGACCTGGGCGCTACTCGCCTCCGCCGTCGTCGGCCTCGGCACCTCCCGGCTCGCCGCCGGCCCGGCCCGCCGCCGCCTCGCGGCGATCGGTCTTGTCGTCGCGGTTATCGCGTTCGGAGCGGCAGCGCTCATCCCGAATCCGACGCTCGCGACAACCGGCCTCATTCTCGGCGGGGCCGGCGTCGGCGCCGCGATCTCGACGTCCGGGGCCGCGCTCGCCGCGCTCCGCAACCCCAACCGGGTCTCCGCCACGAGCGGTCTTGTCAACCGCATCCTGATCACCGCCATCCTCGCGGTGATCCCCGTGATCGGGATCTCGCAGGGCAGCGTCTTCGGCACCCTCGCCCTCATCTCCCTCGCGGGCCTCGCCCTCGCACTCTGGCTGCCCGAGGCCCCCGAGCACGCCGCCCCGGTTGACGTCACGACGAGCCTCCAGATCGCCGAGCCGCGGCGCATCACCCTCGCGGGTACCGCAGTGCTCATTGTGTTCCCGCTGTGGGGCACGAGCGAGGACGCTATCTGGACCATGGCCCCCGTGCTGGGCGACACCGTGGGGATCGGCGAGCAAAACCTCGGCTTTGCGCTCAGCATCGCGGCGGCCGGCGGGATCCTCGGCATGCTCGCCGTCACGATTTTCGGCGCCCGCATCGGCCGCGCTGTGCCCCTCGCGATCGCGCTCGGCATCGGCGGTGCCCTGAAGATCTGGCTGGGCTTCGCGGACAGCCCCACCCTGCTTGCCGGGCTCATCATCGCGATCAACACGATCTACGCCTTCGCGTTTGCCCTGTTCATCGCGACCGCGGCCGGCCTCGACGCGCGCGGCCGCTGGTCCGGCCCGCTGCTCGGTGCCTACCTCGTGGGTTCCAGCTTCGCACCGCTGCTCGGCGGTGCCCTCATTGCGCAGCTGGGGGTCATGGGCTTCTCACTCATCATGGGGCTTGTCAGCTTTGTGGTGATCGTCCCGACAGTGATCATCGCCCGCGTCTCGGTGGGTGCCGAACGTGCGCTGGCTCGCGCGTCAGCCACGCCGCCCGCCGCCGCAGTTTCCGCTCCCGCCCCGTAGCATCGAAGGTGGGGGTATCGCGGGGCTGTTCGTCCGTTTCCTCCCCCGCCCCCACCCACACAGCGCCATTCGCGCACCCCCGAAAGCGAGTCTCATGTCCGCCACCACCATCTACCGCGACGCCACTGTGTTCACCGGGGAGGCCGCGGTCGCACCCCGCGAGTGCTTCGCCGTCCGCGACGGACTCGTGCTCGCCGCGGGTGACCTGGCCGCGGTGCGCCTCGCGGCGGGTGCCCACGGCGCTGACACTCCCCCCGAGGTCATCGAGGTTTCACTGGGCGGCGCCGTGGTGACGCCGGGCATCGTCGAGGGCCACGCCCACATGCTGATGCTTGGGGAATCCCTGTCGAAGGTCCAGCTGCGTGACGCCGGCTCCCTCACTGTGGTGCAGGAGCGGCTCGCCGCCGCACGCGCGGCTGCCCCGGATGCGCCGCGCATTCTCGGCACCAGTTGGATGTTCGACATTTTTGCTGAGGGCGAGCGCCCCACAGCTGCGGTCATCGACGCGGTGATCTCCGATGTCCCCGTGATCCTCGACGCCAACGACCTGCACTCGGTGTGGGTCAATACGGCCGCCCTCGCAGCGATGGGCATCACCCGGGACACCCCGGACCCTGTTGGCGGCGAGATCGTGCGCGACGAGAACGGTGACGCGACAGGTTTCCTGCTCGAAACCGCGGCGATGAGCTTTGCGTGGGGCTACTTGGACTCCGTGCGCAGCGAGGCCGACCAGGACCGCTACCTGTCCGCCGCATTCGACGCCTACCTCGAGACCGGGGTCACCGCCGCCACTGAGATGTCATTCGGCGAGGCCGAACTCGCCACGTACCGCCGCCGGCTTGCGCGCGACGGTCGGCTCCCGTTCCCCGTGACCGCGCACTGGCTGCTCACCGCCTCCGGCGATGTCGCCACCGACGTCGCGCAAATCGCACGCATCGCCGCAGCCCGGGACGAGCTCGCCGCGGAGTTCGGCACCCAGTGGCTGCAGATTGTGGGCGTGAAGTTCATCCTCGATGGCGTGATCGACGCCTGCACCGCCACCATGCGCGCCCCCTACGCGAACGGCGCGCTCCCCGGTCCGATCTGGGAGCGCGAGTTTGCCCTCCCCGTCGCCGTTGCCGCGGACGCCGCCGGGCTCCGGCTCGCCCTCCACGCCATTGGTGATGAGGCAAGCACAATCGCCCTGGACATGGTCCAGGAGTGCATCCGGGTGAACGGGGCCCGGACTGACCGCCGCCCCCGTGTCGAGCACCTGGAGTACGTCGCGGACGACACGATCGCCCGGATGGCCGCCCTCGGAGTCACCGCATCGATGCAGCCGGTGCACTGCGATCCGGCGGTACTGGACAACTGGCAGGCCGTGCTCGGCGACGAGCGCGCCCACACCGGGTTCCCGTGGCACAAGTTCCGCAACGCCGGGGTGCTGCTCGCGCTCGGCACGGACGCACCCACCGCCCCGCACTTCGCGCCAGACAACCTGTTCATCGCGCTCACCGCGGAATCCGCGCTCGACCGCAGCCGCGCTCCGTACCAGCCGGAACGCGTGTTCACCCCGGCGCAGGCCCTGGAAGCGCTCACCCTCGGCGCGGCCACCGCAACAGGACGCGAACAGGAGTTTGGCCGCATCGCAACCGGTGCGCGCGCCAACGTGGCTGTGTGGGCGGCGAACCCGCTCGCCGGTGCTCCCGAGGCACTGCTGGGCTCCGGCGCAGCGCTCACGCTCGTCGACGGCGAGGTCGCGCACCGCCGACAGGCGTAGCGCCCCAACGGGCCAGTTGCCCCCTCGGTGGCGCTGCTCAGCCGGACCCGACACAATGGGGCCATGAGCAGCGCACCGACGGCCCCCCGCGAGTTCACCTACGTTGACGCACACGGTGTCGAGATCTCGGCAACCGAGTGGCCCGCGAGCGATCCCATCGGCGTCGTACAAATTGCGCACGGAATCGGCGAACACGCACAGCGCTACTCCGAGTTCGCGCAGCACCTCGTTGACGTCGGCTTTGCAGTGTTTGCGGATGATCATCGCGGGCACGGCGAGACCGGCCGCCGGCAGCACGACGGCGACCTCGCACGGCTCGGCAAACTCGGCCCGGGCGGCCTGCAGGCCACAGAGGACGCGGTGGCGCAGCTCACCGGGATTGCACGCGAGCGCTACCCCGGCCTTCCGGTAGTGATGTTCGCGCACTCCTGGGGCTCGCTCATGGCACAGCGCATCCTCAATGCCAAGCCGCAGCTGTGGGACGCGCTCGTGCTCTCCGGCTCCGCGTTCCGCACACCCCGGTTCATGGAGAGCGGCAACCTCAACGCGAAATGGGATGGGCCCGACGCTACCGGGTTCGAATGGCTGAGCCGCGATCCGGCGTCCGTCGCCCGCTTCATCGAGGATCCGCTGTGCTTCGAAGCCGATATCCTGAAGCTCTTCGGAGTGGCCGATGGGCTCCGCCTGTTCGGCAAGCCCGGACCGGGGCTCCCGGCGGACCTCCCAATCCTCATCGTCGCTGGCGGGGATGATCCGCTGAGCCGGGGCGACGGGCTGCACCGGCTCGCCGCGGCCTACCGGGCCCGCGGGCTGCGCGATGTGTCCGTGAAGGTCTACCCGGGGGCGCGCCACGAGATCCTGAACGAAACCAACCGTGACGAGGTCATCGCCGACGTGACAACGTGGATGCTTGAGCGCGTCTCCCCGGAGTAGCTGGCCCCACGCCACTCACCCCAAGCTGGAGGCCGTGCGCTGGCGCAGGAAGTCGGCGGGTGCCGGGACCACGGCACCGGCCGGCACGGAGACGTCCGCGGCGACACGGTAGATCGCGGGCTGCGTGAGACGAATCGCGACGTGCTCGCCCACCGGAACGGTGACAACTGTGTGCGTCGGGAGATCGACCTTGACGCGATGCGCGCCGCCAAATGTTTCGACGGTGATGCGTGTGGTCGCGCCGAGGAACAAGTGTGAAGTGACTGTCCCCACGGCCGCCGTCGAGGGTTCGCACACGAGCGCGTCAGGGCGGACGAAGATTCGATCTGCGGCTGCCGTGTCGGCGGGCGGTGCCCAGAACTCGGGCTGCGGGGCGCGCGCGGCGATGGGCAGCTCGTTTGTCACGCCCACAAAGCCGGCCACAAACGCCCCCTCGGGGCGGAAGAACAGCTCGTCGGGGCTGGCGATCTGCTGGATCTGTCCGTCCCGCATCACCGCGACACGGTCGGCCATTGCGAGCGCTTCTTCCTGATCGTGGGTGACAAACACGACCGTGATCCCGGTGCGCAACTGCAGCTCACGGATCTCCTCACGCAGTCCGGCGCGCACCTGCGCGTCGAGCGCCGAAAGCGGTTCATCGAGGAGCAGAATTCCGGGGCTGATCGCGAGCGCGCGCGCCAGCGCCACGCGCTGCTGCTGGCCGCCCGAGAGCTGGTTGGGGTAGCGGTTTTCGAAGCCACCGAGCCGCACAGTCTCAAGCATTTCGAGCGCGATCCGCTTCCGCTCAGCGCGCGGGACCCGGCGCAGCGCCAGCCCGAACTCGACGTTCTTCCGAACCGTGAGGTTCGGGAACAGGCTGTATGACTGGAATACCATGCCGATCCCGCGCCGGTGCGGCGGCAAGGGCAACACCGATTCTCCGTCGACAAGCACGTCACCGCCACTGGGGGTCTCAAAGCCGCCGAGGATCCGTAGCGCAGTGGTCTTGCCGCAGCCGGACGGGCCGAGTAGGGCGATAAACTCGCCGGCCTCGATTGTGAGCGAGAGCCCCTCGAGCACGCTCGTGGATCCGTAGGATTTCTGGACGCCGCGGAACTCAATTGAGGCACCTGCTGGGGAGGATGTCGGGGTCATGCGGAGGCCTTTCGGGACACGGCGATCCGGTTAGATGCCTGGAGAACAATGATCATGAGCGCCCACGACAGCAGGGTGACAAGCAGGGACACCGCGATCGAGGTGCGGAAGTTGCTCCCGGAGAGCGTCATGAGTTCGACCGAGAGGGTGTGGAAGCCGAGCGTGATCGAAAAGGTGAACTCGGCGAGGCCCGCGGAGAGGCCAAAAAACGCGCAGTACCACAGGGAGGCCCGAATATTCGGGGCGACCACGAGCAGCACCGCGAGCGGAAAGGGTGCCCCGAGACCGCGGGCGCTGTCGAGCAGCTGCGTCACCGGGATCGTCGAGAGCGCGTTGTCAATGATGCGGAAGGTGAAGGGAAGCAGCACCACGACATAGCACCCGAGCAGCACGATCGGGAATGACGGGTCTTGCAGGAACTGACTGATCGCCCGCGCCGTCTCCCCCGCCTCCACACCCGCGCGGAGCACAGCCATCACGCCGGCGACAAGCGCGATCGCTGGCACGACGAGCGGCAACATGCAGATCACTTCGACGAGGGGCCGGAACCGCTGCGCCGACACGTGCAACAGCACGACTGTGGGCACCAGGATCGCCAGCAGGATCACCACTGAGACCGCGGAGAGCCCGAGCGAGAGCCCGAGACTCCCCATCACCGCCGGGGACGAGAGCGCGTCGGTCAGGGCGGTGAGGGTCAGGCCCTCACCGGGTACCCAGAAGCTAAACCAGAGCCCTGCGAGCATCGGGACCGCCAGGTAGGTGATCAACAGGAGCAGGGCCGTGACCGCGAGCACTTTGGGCCAGCGCGGCGCGCGGTAGGGGCGGGGCGCGGATCCTGGCGCCGCATCCGGTACGCCGGATCCGGGCTGCGGCACGGCCGCGGTTACTTCGAGGACAGCCACTGCCGGCTCCGTTTCTGCAGGGGAAGCGAGATCGCAAGGGTGAGCAGGGCAATCACGATCATGTTGACGCTGAGTGCCATCGCGACGTTCTCCTGACCAGAGGAGTTCCCGCCGGTCAACAGCCCAGCAATTTTGAGGGTGACGAGGGGAAAGTTGGCGCCGCCGATGAGCGCGGCCGCGGAGACGTGTGTGGCGAAGGAAGCCCCGAACAAGAGGACAAACCCGCTGATGAGCGACGGCATCACCACGGGGAGTCCGACGCGTCCCCAGAATTGAATCCCCGGGGCACCGAGCGAGGCAGCGGCCTCGCGCCACTCGCGCTTCACGCCCTGCAGGGTGGGCAGGAACAGCATCACCATCGTCGGGATCAGGAAGTACTGGTACATCAAGATGAGCCCGCTTGAGCTGTACAGGGAGAATCCCAGAGCGTCGAGCCCCAGCACCCCGGTCAGGATCCCGACGCTGCCGAGGATCACAATGAAGGAGAAAGCGAGGCTGATCCCACCGGAGTTTGCGAGCACCGTCGCAAGGACCGTGGTGACGGAGTTCACCCGGTCCGAGGCGAGCGTCACCACTGCCTGGGCGATCAGCGCTCCGAGCACCGTGCCAATCACGGCGGCCGTGAGGCTCACCTGCAGACTGTTCAGGATCGACTCGCCCTGCGCACCCGAGACGCTGAGCGCAAAGTTGGCGACCCCCCAGCTTGTCTCCCCGGGCTGCCCCGGGATCGGCACCTGGAAGGCGGAGAAGACGAGGCCGAGCAGGGGGACGAGCAGGAAGAGGCACGCAAACCCCAGAAACGGGATGAGTCCGGTCAGGGCCCGGGGCGGCCTCACAGTCGCCCCGGCGATCGCACCGCGACTCATGCGGTGGTGACCTCCAGCCAGGCGGTTGTCAGCTGCGCTTTCGCGGCCTCCCGCTGCTCAGCGCTGGGAGTCTGCGCCTCGCCCTCGGCCGGCGGCAGCGCGGCTACCGCGGCCTCGTCCGCCGTCCCCGACTCAATCATCTCGGGCAGGCGTACCGGGCGGGTCTGCCCCTCGAGGAAGAGGTTCTGACCCTCATCGCTGAAAATAAACTCCAGCCACAGGCGTGCCGCTGCCGGGTGCGGCGCGTCGGCATTGATCGACGCGGCGTAGTACGCGGACCACAGCACATCCGTGGGGACGTTGACCTCAAAGTCGATGCCCGCGGCCGCGAGCTTGGTCGCCGACGCGAGGTTCAGGTAGTCCCAGCTCAAGACAATCGGCGTCTCGCCGCGCTCGATCGTGCCGTCATTCGCGACGACCTTGGTCATGTTGCCGCTGTCCGAGAGTTTCTGGAAGAAATCGACGCCCGGCTGAATATCGTCGAGTGAACCGCCGTTGGCCAGCGCCATCGCCCACACGATGTTGAACTCGAGTTCGCCGGAGGTGGGATCCTCGAACGCGCCGATCTTTCCCTTGAATTCGGGCTTCGCGAGGTCAGCGAGTGTCGTGGGGCAGGTTTCCACCCGGCCTGTGTCGCATCCGATGCTCATGTACCCGCCGTACTGACTGGTCCACTGGTTGCCCGCCCCGTGGAGGCCCTCGGCAAGATCCGGCACCGTGGCTGGCCGGTACTCGGCGAGCAGATCCTGCGCCGCACCGTCCTCAGCAAACGAGACTCCAGTGTCGAGGTAGTCGATGGAGCGCTCCTGACCAACGCGCTGCTGGATCACGTTGATCTGCTCCTGGCTGGAGCTCATCGAGACATCGTTGTCGATCTCGATGCCGTACTTTTCAGTAAATGCGGCCTTGAGCTCGCCGTAGTTTGCCCAGTCGTCAAAGAGTCCCATCGTGTGGAGCGTGCCCTCGTTCTGGGCGGCGGTGACAAGGGCGTCCATGCCGCCACCGGCCTCTGCGCTTGTCGCAGTGGCCCACGGGGTGTCCTCGGTAGGGGCGGAGGATGTGGAGCAGCCGGTGAGCACAAGAGAAGCCACAACCAGGGCGGTCGCAGCGACGGGGAGCATCTTCATGCGAGTGTTCCAATGCAGTCGAGAAACAAAAAATGGCCGACAGATCATCCGGCCAAGAGAATCTCAACATCATCGTGTGAACGCTTGACATCGCCCACCGAACACGTGGGTGAACGCGGTCAGGCCACTGAGGGTGGGAAGGTGAACACCGCTGCGCAACCGTGCTCAACGCACCAACGCCCGCCCCGGAGAACCCGGGACGGGCGTTGGTGTTCAGGCGATACCGAGTCCGGTGGGGGATCTCGGGGGAACGGACTATCTGTCGCGCAGCTCGTCCTTGACGTCGTTGCGCGCCTTCACGGCATCGCGCTCTGCTTCGGCCCGTTTTACGTCGGCCTCCGCACGAACCTCATCGATCTTGTCCTTGGCCTTATCAACCCCGTCTTCGACGGCCTGGCTGACCTTCTTGGCCGCTTCTTCAGCATTGTGCTTGGCGTCTTCAAGAAATCCCATAGGTAGTGCCCCCTTCGTTTCCGTTGGTGGACCCCCAGTGTTTCGCGTCTTTCTGAGAGGAAGCACAACGCTTTCTGAAGACAACATGAGCGCGCTGAGTACGGAACGCTGCAGGAATTGAGTGAATCCGCGCTCACATTGAGGCGTGACGAGGCGCCGGGGTGCCGGACACCCCGGCCTGATCCAGCGCCAGCAGACCGGCGAGAATCAGATCGATCCCGCGCCCAAAAGACGCGTCGAGCTCCGCCACAGTGTCGCCCTCCTGGGCAGCCCCGGCCGCGGCTGTGTCCGCGGCCTGTGCCCCCACCAACGCGCCGAGCGCCGCGGCCTGTCGGTGCGTCTGCGTGGACTGCGCGTGACCGAAAGTGAAGAACACAAGCGTGCGCGCCGCGTCGCCGCCCACCAAGCGAGCGAGTTCGTCTTCGACCCGCGAACGTCCCATTCGGAACGCGGTTGCTGTCGCCACGACATCGGCGCCGTCACGCACGCCGAGCATCGCTTCCCGGAGGTCGATACACAGTCGCCGAGCAACGTCAAGGCGCTCCGTCAATGGGGCTTGGGCGAGGTCGCGGTCGGTCCGCGGCCCGACGCCCTGCACGATCTGATCGGCCATCAACGCCAGCAGTGATTGCTTGTTCGGCACGTGATGATAGAGCGCACTCGGCTGCACGTCGAGCTCGGTAGCCACCCGCCGCATTGAGCAGTTTTCGAGCCCCTGCGCGTCAAGTACGCGGAGCGCGGCGGCGACGACGTCGGCGAGTGAGTTGCGCATGTTTCCAGCCTACCGCTAACCTGAACACCATTCACCAGAACACTGTTCAGGTTGACGTTTATTGACTCACGTCGCCCGCCACCCCTGACCCCAGGAGCCCCCATGACTGACGCCATCCCCGCCGCAGCCCCGACACGCGCTGCACGCCGCAGCAACCCGGGCACTGACCTCGCCCTCATCGCCACCTTCGCTGCACTGATCGCCGTATCCGCCCTGCTTCCGGCAATCAGCGTCGGCAGCGCCGTGCCCATCACACTGCAGACCTTCGCGGTCATGCTCGCGGGTGCCGTACTCGGTGCGCGCCGCGGCTTCCTCGCCGTGCTGCTCTACCTGGCCGTCGGAGCCATCGGCCTGCCAGTGTTTAGTGGCGGCTCGGCCGGCCTCGCTCCATTCGCGGGCCCGACGGCGGGCTACCTCGTCGCCTTCCCGCTCGCCGCGCTCGCCACGGGCTTCTTCGTCGAGCGACTCCCCCGCTCACGCGTCGTCGCAAGCATCCCCCTCATCATGCTGTCGGGCCTCGCGGCAAGCTTTCTCTTCATCCACCCTCTCGGGATCCTGGGCCTGTCATGGCGCGCGGATCTCACCCTGAGCCAGGCGTTCATCACCGACCTCGCATTCTGGCCTGGCGATGTCATCAAGAACCTCCTGATGGCAATCGTCGCGACCACGGTGCACCGTACGTTCCCCACGCTCCTTCCCGCACGCGCTCGGCGGGACCGCACCGCCGCGACCGCGTAGGATCGCCGGGTGATCGAGTTTCAACACGCCACCGTTGTTGTCCCCGGCCCCGAGGGTGACACGACGGTGCTGCACCCGACAAGCCTGACCCTGACCGAATCGCGGGTCTCGGTGATCGGCGCAAACGGTTCGGGCAAATCAACCCTCGCACGGCTGATCAACGGTCTCGTCGAACCCAGCAGTGGCGCAGTGCGGATTGGCATGAGTACCGGCACTGGCCCTGGCACTGGCCCGGACGCCAGCACCCCAACGCTCGATACGCACACCGACGGAGCTGCTGTGCGCCGGGCCGTCGGCTTCGTGTTCACCGACCCAGCCGCGCAGCTCATCATGCCGACAGTTGCCGAAGACGTCGCGCTGTCACTGCGCCGCCGCATTCGCGGCAAGGCGGAACGACGCGCGGCCGCCCTCGAGGTGCTCGACCGCTTCGGTCTGCGCGCACTGGCCGACCGCAGCGTGCACACCCTTTCTGGTGGGCAGAAGCAGCTGCTCGCGATCGCCGCGGTGCTCGCGACGGATCCCGCGATCCTCGTCGCAGACGAGCCGACCACGCTGTTGGATCTGCGCAACGCTCTGCGCATCAGCGAACTGCTCTTCGGCCTGCCGCAGCAACTTGTCGTCGTGACGCACGATCTCGACCTCGCCGCGCGCGCCGACCGCACGCTCGTGATCGCCGACGGCCGAGTCGCATTCGACGGCCCCCCTGCTGAGGCGATCGCCCACTATCGGGCGATCGCGGGTTCGGCGGCTGCCGAGTGAGCATCGCCAGCCCCCTGGGGGCTTACATTCCCGGAGTTGGTCCGTTGCACCGCCTCCGCCCGGGAGCAAAGCTGCTCGGGCTGTTCGTGTTCGCGACAACCGTGGTTGTGCTGCGCGGCACCCTCCCCACCACGATTGCGCTCGGCGTCGCGATCCTGCTGGCCGTCCTCGCCGGTCTCCGTGGCCGTGACTTCTGGCGGGTCCTGCGCGGCTTCGCCCTCGTCGCCGTGCCGCTCTTCGCGTTCCAGGCCTGGCAACAAGGTTGGGAGCGCGGCTTCGAGGTTGTCGGGGACCTGTTCGCGCTGATCCTCGCGGCGAGCGCGGTCACCGCAAGCACCGCGGTCGACGACATGCTCGACACCGTCGCCTGGGCGCTCCAACCGCTGCGCCCATTGGGCGTCCACCCCGAGCGGGTCGCGTTCGCGTTTTCCCTGGTGATCCGTGCGGTGCCGAGCATCTTGGAGATCGCACGGGAGACCCAGGCGGCGGCGCGTGCGCGCGGGCTGGAGCGCAGCGCCCGCGCACGGCTTGTCCCGATGGTGCTGCGATCGGTCGCGCAGGCACAGCTCACGGGGGAGGCGCTGACGGCGCGCGGGATCGGCGACGAGGAGCGCTGAGCCGGATCCCCCGTCGCGCCTCCGCGTGGGCCCCAGGCACACCGTAGGCTAGTCACATGGTTGACGCGCACTCCCCTGAATTCCACGCGGCTGGCCCCGAGTCGGACGCCGCACCTGTCGACGCTGAAGAAACCGCCGCCGAAGAAACCGCCGCCGAAGAAATTCCCGCGGAGGTTCACGCGGACTACGCAAACGACGCCGTGCGCGCAGCGCTGCATGCGCTCCAGGAGACTCCGGACTACCCGCATCTCGCCGCATTCCTACTCGCCCTGCGCGAGGGCTACCTCGTGGTCGACATCACGGGCACCGCGGGGAAGAAGCGTGGCCCCCGGGCGCGCACCCTCCGCTCCACTTCCGGCCAGCTTGTGCTCCCGATCTTCACCTCGATGGCCGAGCTGAGGGCTGTCGCACCTGCGAGTCGGGCCGAAGAGCTGAAGGGTGCCGTCATGCCCGCACAGCAGGCGCTCGCGCTCATCGCCTCCGACCGCTTTGTCGCCGCGGAGTTCGACAAGGCCTCGGCCGCACTCGTGGTGCTCCGGAAGTACGTGACCCTCGCGGCGAGCAGCGCGGAGATCACTGCGGAATCTGTGGCGGCGCTGAAGTAGCACCGCTCCGGCGTGCCTCGCCGAAAAAGCACTGAGCGGCCCCTCCCCGTCCGGGAGCGGGCCGCTCAGTGCGTGAGGTGGCGTATTACAGTGACTTCACCGAGAAGGCGCGGATCACCTGGACGATGCCCATGACCACCATCGAGATGCCGAGCAGCAGCCACAGCGTGACGGCGCCGAGCAGCGGCGAGAGCAGCAGGACGATACCGGCGATCACGCTGACGATGCCGTAGATGATGGTCCACACCTTGCTATCGCTCTTGCCAGCCACAGTGAAGGCCATGATTCCCTCGAAGAGCCACAGGATGCCCACCGTGATCGACAGGAACATCGCGAGCACAACGGCCGCGGCGCCCACGTTCATGAGCATCACGATGCCGCCGGCGATGTAGAGCAGCCCGAGCAGGATGTGCCCCACACGTGCCCATCCGCCGAGCGAGCGGCTGAAGATCGACGAGCCGAGGTACACGACGCCGACAACAAGCGCGTACGCGGCCATGACAACCGCGAGCACCTGCATGGCGACCACACCGGATTTCGCCGGGTTGAAGATGATGAGCAGGCCGAGCACAAGAGCAATGAGCCCGCCCACGCCGAACGCGGTGCGCACTCCGTCGGTGAGGCGGTTCTCGATCTTCGTCTCGCTCGGCGTTTCGGTGCCAGTCATTGGGATCCCCCTTCGCTGTGCTGTGCCGGAACGGTACAGCTGATGTGTCCCATCCAAGCGCATCACGCCAGTTTCTGCGAGAGCGCGCGCCCGTTTCGATGCCTCAACCGTTACATAGCCCCGGATCGGGCCCAGTCGGTCCCCTAGGCTGGGACTCACCGCGGCCCGGGCAGGGCACGTCACTCAGACATCAAGGAGGATCATGAGCACCGGATCACACGGCGAAGTACAGCTTGAGAACGAGTACTTCCGCGTCACCCAGTGGACAATCGAGCCGGGCGGCGTCATCCCGATGCACCGCCACGATTACGAGTACGTGGTCGTGCCGATGGTCACCGACACGATGCACGTCACCAATGCCGACGGCAGCGAGATCGTCGCCAACCTCGTCGCCGGACAGAGCTACACGCGGTCGGCGGGGTCGGAGCACCAGGTCGAGAACCGCACGTCCGCGCAGAGCATCGTCTTCGTCGAGACGGAGCGCCTCGCGTGAGCGCCGCAACGGAGTCCACGGTCACCGTTCGCCTGATCGCAGAGGGTGACCGCGCGGCGTGGGGCGAGCTGTACCGCGGCTACCGCGACTTCTACGGCAAGCCGCACGATGCCGCCGTGTACGACACCGTGTGGGGTTGGCTCATGGATGCAGCGCACGAGACCCGCGGCCTCATCGCAGAGGTGGCCGGTGTGCCTGTCGGGATCGGGCACTTCCGCCGCTTCGCGCGGCCCATCGACGCCGGCCACGGTCTCTACCTGGACGACCTGTTCACCGCCGAAGCCGCACGCGGCACGGGGGCTGGCGGGGCGATTCTCGACAGGCTGGCAGAGATTGCCGCGGAAGAGGGTGCCACCCTGGTGCGCTGGATCACGGCCGACAGCAACGCCACCGCGCGCCGGCTCTACGACCGAGTTGCCACCCACACCCCCTGGGTCACGTACGACCTCGCGCCCCGCCACTGAGCGAAGCTTCGGCAACGAGACCGCAATATCGCACCTTCTGCAGTTCCTGAAGGTGCGATATTGCGGTCTCGGCGTCGGAGTGGGCGGGAAGGGGCGGGAAAGGGATCCTGCCCGGTCGGGCTACTCGCGGAGGCGCTCGGTTCCCGTGGTCGGTTCCGAGCGGCCGTGGACCACAGTCTTGCCATCGCCGTCGACCGCGACAAACACGATCTCGTTGAGGGTCAGCACCTCGCCCCCGGTGACCGCGTTCTCGACGCGACAGCTCAGGGTGATCGAGGTGCGCCCGAACGCCGCCACCCGATATTCAAGCTCGAGTAGGTCGCCGCGATCGGCACGCGAGACGAAGTCGATCGCGGACATGTGCCGGGTAACCACGTCGATGGTGCCGAGCTGAGCGACGGCCACAATCGCGGCCTCCTCGTCTACCCACTGCAGCAAGCGGCCACCAAACAGCGCCCCGTGCTGGTTCAGGTCTTCGGGTTTGACCCATTTGCGCACGACGTGGCGATACTCACTCATGGCCACAGCCTAGTCACCCGAACTTCGCAGATCAGCATGCCTATTCGGCGGAGCGCTCCAACAGCGGAAGTGTTTCAGCTCTGCTGTGTTCAACGTGCGCGAGCGCCAGCGCTGCCGCGCGCTCTCCCTGGCCGCGCAGGATCGCATCGCACAGGTCGCGATGTTCTCGGTGCAAGTCGAGGTCGTCGCGCTCATTCGCGAGGTGAAACAACCGCTTCACGCGCCCACTAATAGGCGGCATGAGGTCGCGCAGTAGGGCGTTCCCCGAGAGCTCAACGATCGCCTCGTGGAACGCTGAGGTGGCGTCGGCGATCTCCTGGTTCTGGGCCTCTGGAGTGCGCGCAGGATCCGCCACGACGGCACGCTCAGCGCGTTCGAGCGCCGTCCGCAGTTCATCGCCTGCCGCGCCGGCGGCGCACTGCATTGCGGCGAGCCGGGCGGCCAACACCTCGAGCGAGGCACGCACGTCAAAGAGTTCCCGCACGTCAGAGATCGCCATCGGGGCGACCACCGCGCCGCGCCGCGGCAGGGTCCGAATGTATCCCTCGGCCTCAAGCCGCGGAAACGCCTCGCGGATCGGGACGCGCGACACCCGAATCTCTTCGGCGAGATCCCGTTCCCTGATCCTGCTACCCGGGGGGAGCCTGCCGTCGATAATGCGATCCCGCACCCACTCGTAGACGGCGTCACCTCGTAACGGCTTCACCGCGTCGTCCCCCGTGGGCCCACTCACATCAGCGTTGCTCTGCATCGATATCGATCCCTCTTCGCCACCGCCGCTACGGCCGTTTGGTATTACCAAGATAGCATTCTTAGCCGCCAGCTTCTCGATGAGCCTGAGTTTGGCATACAATTTCCGAGGCGCGCGAGAATTCGTGCCCGTGGGCTGTCCCCAGAGCAAAGGAGTCTGTGCATGACTGATCCCACCCTCGCTGCGAAACCTACGCGGCCCCGAACGATGAAACGGGAGCTGGGCCTCCCGGCGCTGATCGCCTACGGACTCACCTCGATGGGTGTGCTCTCCGTAGTCTCGGTCTACGGCCCGGCGACCGCGATCAGTGACGGGCATCTTCCCGCGGCCTACGTCGCGGCAATCCTCATCATGTTGTTCACCGCCCACAGCTACGGTCGCATGGCCGCCCACGTGCCAATCACCGGAGGCGCCTACGCCTACGCCACGCGTGCGTTCGGCCCGGCGCCCGGGTTCCTTACGGGATGGGTCATGTTGCTCGACTACCTGTTCCTCCCGATGGTCAACTTCCTGCTCTTCGGGTTGTATTTCAACAGTCTGTTCACCACGATTCCGTCGTGGGTGGGAACGCTGATCTGCATCGTCATCGTTGCCGTGCTCAGCGTCATCGGCGTGAGCTGGATCAAGCGCATGAACTCCGTCGTCATTGTCGCCTCGGTGCTCGTGGTGGTGGCCTTTCTCACACTCGCCATCCTGAACGCGCCGGACCTCAGCCTGGCAGCCGTGATGACGCCGCTCACCCCCGGCGAGGGCGGGATCGGGCCGATCCTCGCGGCCGCGGCAATCGTGGCGTTCGCGTTCCTCGGATTCGACGGCGTCTCTACGCTCGCCGAAGAGACCAAGGACCCGCGCCGTCGAGTGCCCAAGGGCATCGTGCTCTCCACACTCTTCGCGGGTCTCGGATATCTGGCATTCTCCATCGCGGGCAGCCTGATCGTCCCTGACTGGACCACGCTGAGCAACCTCGACGCCGCGGGAACTGAGCTGATGCAGCAGGCGGGCGGGGACGTCCTCATGGTCGTCTTCGTGATCGTGAACGTCGTCGGCATCGTTCTGTGCGGGACCGCCGCACAGATGAGCGTGAGCCGCGTGTTGTTCGCAATGGGACGCGACGGCATCCTCCCGCCGGTGCTCGCTCGCCTGCACCGCCGCTTCCGCACCCCGTACATCGCCGCGGCAGTTGTCTCCGTGGTGGCGCTCGTCGCCCTCTTCATCACACTTGATCAGGCCGTATACATGATCAATTTCGGGGCCCTCGTTGCGTTCGCCGTCGTGAACCTCGCCACGATCAAGGTGCTCTTCTTCGACCTCCGACTGCGGGGCGGCTGGGGTCTACTGCGCCACCTGATCATGCCGCTCATCGGGTTCGTGTCGATCGCCTGGCTGTGGACGTCGCTCGCCCCCTTCACTTACGCACTGGGTGGGGCTTGGCTGGCCGTGGGCGTCACGATCTACCTGGTGCGACGGCGCCGCACAGGCGGGCCGCTGGCGCTGCGCATCGACGGTGCCGACACCGAGACCATGCCGACGCTGCAGTACCAGAGCTGACCGGTCCCGCCGGTGTTTCCGCACTACCCGCGCGGAAACACCGGCGGGAACAGCTCCGTCTCACTCGAACCACCCGTCGGCGCGAGCGCGTCCCGCTCGGGGTAGGCCGCCCGGAGCGCCTCGAATACGCGCTGCCCCTCACGGCGCAATTCTGCGAGGTCGACGCCGGGAAGCAGCCCCTCACGCATCACGATCCTGCCCGCGACCATGCTGAAGTGTGCGTCGCGACCCGTCCCCGACAGGGTGAGCGTACGGATCGGATCGTCAACCGCCCCCATGCGTACATCGGCCAAGGAGAACGCCACAAGATCGGCCTGGGCCCCCGGCTCGATCCGGCCGAGGTCGGGGCGCTTCAGCGCGGCGGCACCGCCGAGGGTCGCCGCCTCCACATACTCAGCGAGCATGCCCCGCCCCAGGTCCCCGTGCTGCGCCTTGGCGAGCTGCACCCCCGTATCAATCGCCCGGATCAGATCGGGCGGGAACGAATCACTTCCCAGCGCAATGGTGACCCCCGCGTCGAGGTACTGTGACAGCCGGTCCAGCCAGAACGCATATCGCGCGTTCGTGACCGGGCAGTGCACGATCGACACTTCGGCCGCCGCGAGTCTCGCCAAATCGCCCCGGTCCTCCCCGTGGACGTCGGGGTGCACATCCAGGTACACCCCGTGCGCGAGGATCAGGCGCTCGTTCAGTAGCCCCGCCCGCTCGAGCAGGCCGAGCGGCGTGGTTCCGCGCTCGCGCGCCAGGATTCCCCGCTCTGATTCGAGCCCCTGCGTCGCGTGGACCCGGACGAGCGCACCACGATCTGCGGAGAGCTCCGCAGTGCGGCGCAGAATATCGTCCGTGACTGTCTCGACCCGACACGGCACGAGCACCCCGGTCACCAGAGGGTCCTCGAGCTCAGCCGCGGTATCCAGGAAACGGGCCGCGTCCGCGAACGCCGCTTCACCCTTGGCCTCGTCCCAGTGGATCCCCGCACTCCCGTCACCGCGCGTGACGTGCACCCCGGAGCGATACGAGGGACCGAGAAAGACGCGGATGCCCAGCTCACTTGCGGTCCGTGCGGTATCGAGCAGGTCATCGTGCGTCTCTGCCCATGCCCCGTGTACCTCGGTGGCGATCGGCATCGCCGTGGTCACACCGTGGAGCAGGAGCTGGACCAGGCCGTAGCGGCGCAGGATCGAGCGATCCGCCGCACTGAGCACCTCCCGCGGGTCTGCCGCATAGACTTCGGACCATTCGAGGCGCGCCTCGTGCTCGGGGCTCCACCAGGAGTCAAGCAGCAGGTGATCGATGTCCACCAGGCCCTCGAGATCGATCAGCCCGGGCATCAGCAGGCTCTCTCCCAGATCGACGATGCGGTCGGCCGAGACGGCGAGCGCGTCGCCGGCTGGCCCCGCCGCCACTGCGGCAATCCGGCTGCCGCGCACAAGCACACACGCATCCCGCAGCTCCACGAACTGCGGGACGCGTGCTCCGGATGGCACCGCGGGATCGACCGCAATCACGTGCGAGGCGCGGAGCGCGACGGTCCCCTCCTCGGTGCCTGCTCCCCGCACCTCACCTGCATCGCTCACGAGGCCAGCTGCTCTCGGCGCTTCGGTGCCCAGCCCGGCCCAGGCACCGCGGCCCGGAGGGCGCGCGTGTACGGATGCGTGGGGTGTGCGAGCAGCGTGGCGGTGTCGCCCTGGTCCACGACCCGGCCGTTCTCCATCACGATCATGCGATCCGAGATCTGATTCACCACCGCCAAATCGTGCGAGATGAAGAGGTAGCTGACCTGCCGCTCGGCCTTAATGTCGGCGAGCAGGTTGAGGATCTGCGCCTGAATCGATACGTCAAGCGCCGCGACCGCCTCATCAAGCACGATGATGCCGGGATCGGCGGCGAGCGCCCGTGCAATCGCCACACGCTGCCGCTGCCCGCCCGACAGCTCGCGCGGGTAACGGTCGAAGAAGCGTTTCGGCAGTCCCACCGCGTCCAGGATCTCCTGCGCCCGGAGGCGCGCCGCACCGGATCCCGCACCGTGCAGGCGCAGATTGGAGGTGATCACGTCGCCGATCCGCTGTCGCCCGTTCAAGGACGAGTAGGGATCCTGAAAGACGTACTGCACCTCACGCGCACGCGCGCGCCGCTCCCGCAGCGAACGCGGGGCGGCGGTCCGATCGCTCCCGTGGATTTCGACCTGCCCAGAGGTGACAGTCTCCAACCCAACAATCATGCGGGCCACAGTGGTCTTGCCCGACCCGGACTCCCCCACAATCGCTAAGTACTCATCCTCACGGAGTTCAAAACTCACCCCGTCAACGGCCAGCACACCGCCGTCTTTCACGCCGCGCGGGGCGGGAAACACCTTCGTAAGTTCTTGCACTCGCATCAGGGGTGTTGCCGCAAGTGCGGCGTTCTCAGTCGGGTTCACAGTGCAGCCCTCGCCTTCAATTCCTCGTGCAGTTCCAGGTTGTACTCGAGCACGGGAAGCCGGTCCAAACGCTCCTCGATGCTCGGACGGGCCCCGAGCAACTCGATCGTGTACGGGTGTGTGGGCGCTTCGTAGACGTGCGCGCCCTGCTCGACGATCTCCCCGGCGTACATCACCGCGAGGCGGTCACAGCAGGCGTTGGCGAGTTCCAGGTCGTGCGTAATGAACAGCAGGGCGAGTCCCCGCGCCTTCCGCTGCTCGTCAAGGATCGCCATCACATCGGACTGGGCGGTGACGTCGAGGGCGGTCGTCGGCTCGTCCGCGAGGATCAACTGCGGTTCCGCGAGCAGCACGCTTGCGATCATGACGCGCTGCAGCAGGCCACCGGAGAGCTCGTGCGGATACTGTCGCAGTCGCCGTTCCGGGTGGCGCACCCCCACCTCATCGAGGAGTTGCACGGCCCGCCGTTCCACTTCGTCGCGCGGCAGCCCGCGATCCCGCACGAGTGCCTCCGTCAGGAAGTCGCCCACAGTGTGGACTGGGTTTACGTGGGCGCGCGGGTCCTGGAAAATCATCCCCACATCGGTGGCGCGGTACTTCCGCAACCGTTCACGACCCATCGCGAGCACGTCTTCACCGGCGAAACGGATTGCCCCTTCGGTCTGAAACCCGTCGGCGAGCATGCGCATCACGGCTCGGGTGGTGAGCGATTTCCCGGATCCCGACTCCCCCACCAGGCCGAGCGCTTCGCCGCGATCCAGCGTAAGGCTGACGCCGTTCAACAGGTCGAGCCTGCGGTACTTCGTGATCAGGCTGGCACGCAGATTCTCAATTTCAAGCAGTGGTGCGTTCATCGGAAACTCCGGGTGTTCGAGGCGAGACGGTCACCAATGATGGTGATGCTCCAGACGATGAGGACAATCGCAAGACCCGCGAAGATCGCTTCGTTGGCCTGGCCCCGCAGGAGCGAGTCAAAGCCGCTCTTCACCATGAGGCCGAGATCCGCGGTCGGTGGTTGCACGCCGAGGCCGAGGAACGACACGGCCGCGAGGTCGATCACCGCGAAACCGAGCGACGACACGGCCTGGGCTACCACGATCGGCTGCACGTTTGGCAGGATCTGGGTCAGGCTGATCCCGGCACCCGACTGGCCCTGCAGCCACGCGGCCTGGACGTAGGGCATCCCCCGTTCGCGCAGCGCGGCTCCACGGACCACACGGGCGACGTACGGGATGTATCCGATCGAGAGGCCCACGACCACGGTCGGGAGGTTCGGACCAAAAATGGCCACCGCGATCAGGGCGAACACGATGCCCGGCACGGAAAAGAGTACGTCGAGGATCCAGGAGATCACCGTGTCGACACGGCCTCGGTTCCAAGCCGCGATCAGGGCAAGCGTTGTGCCCACGACCGTCGCGATGAGGATCACCAGCGTGGGGCCGAGGAGCGTGATCCGGGCACCATACATCAGGCGAGAGAGGAGATCCCGCCCCAGCGCGTCCGCACCGAGTAGGTGCTGTGCGCTCGGGCCCGAGAGCGCGGCGAGCAGGTCCGGATAGTCGGGATCGTAGGGCGCAACCCAGGGGGCCAGCACCGCCGCGAGCACGAAGATCGTGAGGACGACCGCGGCGATGATGCCGGTGGGTCCCAGTTTGCGCGCGAGCAGCGTCGGCCGGCCCGGATCTTGGGAGGCGGCGCGCCGCAGCGCGATCTGGGTGGTGCTTGGTGCGCTCATTGCTTGCTCCCGAGCTGGATTCGTGGATCGATGATCGTGTACAGGAAGTCGACGATCGCGTTAATGACGACGAAGGCCACGACAAGCACCAAGATCACGGCCTGCACGACCGCGAAATCGCGCTGCAGGATCGCGCGCACGAGCAGCGATCCGAGGCCATCGAGTGCGAACACATTCTCGATCACCACCGCCCCGGCGATGAGGGTCGCGACGGTCAAGCCCAGGACGGTGGTGATGGGGATCAGCGCGTTTCGGAGAATGTGTCGGCGGATGATCAAGCCCGGGCGCAAACCACGGGCGACCGCGGTCTGCACATGCTCACGCCCACGCTCTTCGAGAACTGACGCCCGGGTAATCCTGGCTTGGTAGGCGGTGCTCGCGACCGCAAGCGCCGTCGCTGGCAGGAGCAAGTGCACCAGCGTGTCGAAGCCGCCGCTGCCGCTGCCGTTCGTCGGGAACCAACCCAGACCCACCGCGAACACACTGATCAGCGCAACACCGATCACGAAGGCGGGGGTGGCGAGCCCGAGAGTGGCGAGCGTCGTGACGACCTGGTCCACCCAGCCGCCCTTCAGCGAGCCGAGCAGCCCGAGCCCCACTCCCACAACGGCGATAATCAGGGTGGCCAGCGCAATCAGCGCAACTGTCGTACCGATCCGGCCACCGATCAGATCAAGCACCGGCTGACGGTACACGACCGAGTCGCCCAGGTTGCCCTGAAAGAGGTCCCCAATCCAGGCGAAGTACCGCACAAGGAAGGGATCATCGAGGTGGTACTGGGCGGTCACCCGAGCGATCTGCTCGGGGGTCCCGCCCCGGGGCCCGAGCACAAAGCTCAGCGGGCTTCCCGGGGCGAGGTACAGCATGCCGAAGACGACAAACGAGGTGACGAACAGGACGAGCAGCAGGCTGCCCGTTCGTCGCAGGAGAAATGCAGGGGTGGACACGTGTTACTCCACGCCCCCGATGGTGGCGGCCCACGGGTATCCGAGGTAGGCCGAGGAGGCCGTCGCACCGGAGATCGCGTTGTTCTGCACGAGGATCACCGGCAGGTCCCCCATCGGCAACCACGGGAGATCCCGCGTGATCTTCTCCTGCGCAGCGATCGTGTACTCGGCACGTTCCACCGGATCGAGCGTCTGGCGGGCCTTCGTGAGTTCCTCAGCGGCACCGTCGTACTTGATGAAGTTGTTCGTGCTTTCGGGCATGAACGTCGTGTAGACGTCGAGCGGATCGGTGACGTTGCCGTAGTACGTCGTGAAGAACCCGTCGAGGCCTTCACGCGCCTTCGGGTCGAAGTACAGGTTGCCGAACTGCTCAACCGGGATGACCTTAGTCTCGATTGTGAGGCCAATTGCCTCGCCAGCCGCCTGGATCAGGTTGGCCGTCTGCTCGTGCACCGCGGAAGATCCCTGCACTCCCAGCACGATCGGCGCGGAGACGTCTCCGGCTTCAGCGAGAAGTGCCTTGGCGCGCTCGATATTTGGCTGCAGTTCGTAGCTGTCGAATGCTTCTTGGAAGAGTGCCCCGGCTTCGTCGTCACCGTAGTACGCCGGGCCGGTGAGCACGGGAGACGGGATCGCGGTCCCCTGGAACACGACGTCGGAGATGGCCTGGCTGTCGATTGTCGCGAGCAGCGCCTCGCGCACCTTCGGGTTCGAGAAGGTTCCTTCTTCCTGGATCGCGCGGAGCGACCAGAAGATGTACGACTTACCGAAGGTGATCGTCGCGTCGCTGCCCTCCAACTGGCCGAGACCAGCGGGCGGCAGGTAGAAGAACTGCCCGTCGACGTCGCCGGTGCGCAGCGCATTGACGGCGGTCGACTCGTCGGCGATGAAGCTGAACGACAATTTCTCGACCTTGGGGATCAGGTTCTTGTCCCAGTAGTTCTCGTTCTTCACGAGCGTGATGGCCTTGCCCGGCTCCCAGCTCTCGAGCTGGAAGGGACCCGTGCACATCATGCCGCCCTTCGGCGTTCCGAACTGCTCGCCGGCGGCCTCCGCAGCGGCCTGCTGCACGATCGCGCCCGCAGCGCTCGACATGCCCTGTTCGAAGAGGGCGTCCGGCTGGGTGAGCTTGACCGTGACCTGGTTCTCTCCGGACTTTTCCACGCTCGCGACGTTCTGGAAGTAGTCCGTCCAGTAGCTTGCGGTGTCCGGCCCGACCTGGCGACCGAGCGAGTACACGACGTCATCCGCGGTGAGCGGGGTGCCATCCCAGAACGTGACTCCGGAGCGGAGTGTGTAGACGTATGTGGTGTCGTCGGGCGACTCCACCTTTTCAGCGAGCGCGTTCTCGATCGTGAGATCCGGCGTGATCCGAGTGAGGCCCTCGCAGGTGTTCGAGTCAACCGTGTTCTCCGCGTAGTTGAAGGAGAGCATGGGATCGAGGGACATCGGCTCGTAGGGCAGGTTCCAGGTCACCTCGGCGACAGGATTCGCGCCAGGTTCGGTGGTGGTGGCCAGGCTGTCAGCGTCGACGTTGAACGCCGCGGAAGCCGTGCCGTCGCCACCGGCAGAGGCAGTACCCCCTCCGGCGCACGCGGTCAGGGTGAGCGCCGCGGCGGCGAGGACGCCGGGCAGCAAGAGAATACGACGAGTAGTCACGGGGACTCCTTTGTTCCAGTGTGGTGCGGGGTGGGGTAGGGATCGGGAATAGGTGGTCGAGGAGCGGGGCGGGGCTAGGCGAGCACCTCGCCGCCGTCACGCAGTACGCGCGTGGGCGCGGGGCGGTCAACAACAAGCTGGGCAATACTCTCGGCGGGAAATTCAAGCCGCGTGCCCCCTTCAGCGCCGCCCCACGCAGCGAGCTCGGGGATGCCGAGCATGGTGCCGCCCGCGGTCGTCGCGATCCGGAAGACGCGTTCCAGATCCGCGTCGGTCAAGGCACCGGTGCGGTAGGCCAGCAGATGAGCGCGGTCAATCATGCTGCCGTTGCCAAACGGGCTCCAGCTGTCGCGCACTCCGTCCGATCCTGCAACGACGCGGACGCCGTGGCGCTCAAAACGGTCGAGATCCGGCACGGGATCTGCGCCCAGCGCACACGTGGCGATCCAGATCCCCGCCTCAGCGACACGGTCAAGGGTCTCCCCTAGGCTCGGCAGCGAGGCATCGCAGAGCGCAAATGCATGGCCGATCGTGACGCGTTCCTGCCGACCGCTCGCGATCGTGCGGGCGGCGATCTCGCGGATCTCAGCGAGGCCGCCCTCCCCGCCGTCGTGCAGGTGAATGTCGAGGTCGCGCCCCGCACGATCCGCGATCCCGAAAATCGTGTCGAGGTGCCCGTGCAGGTCGTTTTCGACGCCGATCGGGTCAATGCCGCCCACCAGATCGGCCCCCGCAGTCAGCGCGGCGGACATCAGGTCCGCGGTGCCCGGATCTGTCAGCACGCCGAACTGCGGGAACGCCACAATCTGCACGGTGAGGTGCGGCGCGAGCCGCTCAGCTGCTGCGCGGACGCCCTCGATGTTGCGCAGCCCGAGCTCGGTCGACACATCAACGTGAGCCCGCATTGCGAGTGTCCCGTTGCGGAGCGCGTTCGAAAGGAGCGCGTAGGCGCGGTCCTCCACACTGAGGGCGAAGTCGTGCTGCGTGGCACGATCGTTCGCGATCAGCTCCGCGAGTGTCGCGGCCGGCTTCCGTGACAGCCAGGGTCCACCCCAGGTCGTCTTATCCGGGTGGATGTGACCGTCGACGAAGCCCGGCGTTGCGAGCGTCGTGGGGTGCGGAAGCTCCGTCATGGTGAGGCCTTTCTCAGTGACATGGGGTGCCGTCATCTCAATTCGTGATGGCGGGCAGCAACTTGTAAGACATATGATAACCATACGACCTCACCAATCTGCAAGGATGTGATTGTGCAACCCATCAACCGGCGCTCCCTCGTCGACACGGTCGTCGACGAGCTGAGGCGCGAAATCAGCGATGGCCGCTGGGCCATCGGCGATCGCATTCCGTCCGAGGCGGAACTCACTACAACGCTCGGGGTGAGCCGCCCGTCAATTCGCGAAGCGGTCCGATCACTCGTGCAGCTCGGCCTCCTGGAGACCAGACAAGGCGACGGCACCTACGTTGTCGCGACTGACCCCACCCAGGTTGCACTGCGCCGTGCCATCCATTCGGCGGACAGCCACGAGGTGATCCGCGTGCGCCGTGCCCTTGATGCGTTGGCCGCGAGCGAGGCGGCCGCCAGCCGCACAGACGAACAACTCGCGGAGCTTGCGGACTACCTGCGTGCACGGCGCGCCGCCGTCGATGCTGGCGACGCCAGCGCGTTTGCGGCCGCGGACGTGGCCTACCATCTGGGCATCGCACGCGCCTCGGGCAACCAACTGCTCGCGGACATCTACGCGAGCTTCGACGCGTCACTCTGGGAGTCGGTCGCTGACGCTTCGTGCGTCGAGCAGCACAGCGATCCGGAGGGTGCCGATATGCACGATGCCCTGTACCAGGCCATTGCCGCACAGGACGCGGAGCGAGCAACGGCCGCCGCGTTGAGCGTCCTTGAGCAGCAAGAACGCCTCCTCGATGAACTCGACTGATCGCCGCCGCGGCGTCGCGGCGGGGATACTCCTTCTCGCAATAGGTTTGAGTGTCCGGTTTCCGATCACCTCCGTATCGCCACTCCTGAACACAATCGGCGACGCATTCCATCTGTCCGCGAGCGGCTTGGCAGCAGTGAGCGCGCTTCCCGTGTTGATGTTCGGGCTTGCCTCCCCCTTTGCCCCCGCGCTAGTAAATAGGCTCGGGCTCTCCCGCGCGATCACGGTCCTGCTCGGTGCGCTCGCGGTGGCCACCCTTGTGCGCCCGCTTTCCACGCCCCTCCTCTTCGCCGGGGTCGTCGTCGGCGGGGTCGCGATCGCGATCCTCGGCATCCTGGCCCCGCAGATCATCCGCCAGGCGCTCCCGCGCCGCGGTGGCTTCTGGACGGGCATGTATACGACCGCATTTGGCGTGAGCGCTGCAGCGGGCGCCGCTCTCGCTGTCCCACTCCTGCACATGCTGGGGGACAACGTCGTTGCGGCACTCATGGCGTGGGCAATCCCCGTGCTGATTGCCTTCGGCCTCGCGCTCGGCCTGGGCCCCGCGCTCGGCGGACCAGGGGCAAGGGGCCACCGAACACCCACGCAGCCGTGGTCTGCAATCCTGCGAACGCCGGGCATCTGGCCGGTGACAGGCTATTTCGCCTGCCAAGCCCTCATCTATTTCTCGCTCACTGCCTGGCTGCCCACAATTGCGATGGACCGGGGGCTCAGCCCGCGCGACGCCGGGCTCCTCCTCGCGTGGCTCAGCATCGCCGGCCTCCCCGCGTCGCTCCTGGCCCCCACGCTCGCCGCGCGCAAGCACCTCCGCACCCCACTGATCGTGTCGCTCGCGGTGCTCTCCGTCATTGGTCTCCTGAGTCTCGCGTTCGCCCCGATCGGCCTCGCGCCCGTCGTCGTCGCCTTCCTGGGGATTGCGCAGAGCGGCGCGTTCGGACTCGCAATCGCGCTCATAGTGTTCACCACCCCGAGCGCGGCACTGACGGCTGGCTTTTCCGCGGTCAGCCAGGGCCTCGGCTACGCATTCGCCGCGCTCGGCCCACTGCTGCTCGGGTTCCTCGCCCAGGCAGGAGTTCCCTGGGCCGGTGCGCTGCTCGTACTCGCCGGGGTTGCCGGGGCGCAACTCTGCTTCGGCGTCTGGGGATCCCGCGCCTCGCAGCGGAACCAGGGTGGCTAACACCCCGGGCTCACCTGTGGTCGCCGTAGACTGCAGGCATGCTTGTCTTCGCCGGGATCCTCTTGCTGATCAACGCTGCCTACAACGTGATCGTGTGGCCGCAGTTCTGGAAGCGCGTGGCGAAGGACCCGCGTGCACGCGACGAGCAGGGCCGCGCAACCCGGTTCCTCACCGTGCACGCCGTGCTGATCGGAATCGCACTCCTGATCGCCGTGGCCTCGGCGATTGCCGGCGTCATCGCGCTCGTCCAGGCGTAATTTCGTTCTGCTCGTTCTGCAGGAGATTCTCGGGCTGCGTGCCGGATCCGGGCCCAAATCTCCTGCAAAGTCGTGAATCTCCGACGCGCTGGTGAACGGGTTTGGTTAACGTGACTGGTGAATGGGACTGGTGAACGGGTGCCCACGCAGCCTCGCACGGGGTATGGCCGGAGTGGGTACCGGGGTGGATTCCAAGGTGTATTCCAGGGCTGACCCAGGCCCCTAAGCCTTGGAATTTGGGGCGGGAAAGTTTCTTGAAAAACTTTCCGCCCGAGCCACCAGGGGTTTCCCCGCCCCAGAATTGTTGCCCCCTGAAACCCCCTGTTTTCGGGGCCTGAATGTCAGTGGTGTGTGAGGGAATAGCCCCATGCCCGCCAACGGAGAGTTCACCCCCACGCAGCGCCACCGCGTCGCACACGCGGTGAGCCGACTCGAAACGATCGAGACGCACCAACGGGCACTCGATGCGGAACGCGTCACTGTCCTTGCTGACGCCCTCGACGCGGTCGTCAGTA
>NZ_FUID01000051.1 GCF_900163635.1 Leucobacter sp. 7(1)
CGAGCGTGACTTCTGGATCACGGTTCTCCGCAACGCGGATCACGTCGTCGCGGAACTCCTTGGGGAACGGCTTGGGCATGATGACATCCTTCCAGGCCAGCCCTCTCGGCTAGCCACGTTCGATGTCACCTGTTCCTGCATCAGACCCGTCTTCGTTAACATCCCTATTGCTCTTCTTCACTTGCTCAGCGAGATAGCTCAGTAGCACCGACTGAAGTTGTGGATGCAGGTGCGCTTCTGGTTCTTCGACTAGCAGAAGCGTGAGATCGTAATCTTTCGCTTTCGTGAGCTGCACAATGATCGTGGCTACATAAACAAGATTTGCATAGCCAAGTCCCGCTGACCCCATCTCAACTGGTCGGATTCCTGCTTCATGCATGCGAAGCCGAAGAATGGTCGCAAGCTTTCTGAGCTCATGACGCCTCCCGCCAATTCGTAAGTCATGACCTCGCGAAGGAGGGGTGATCTCATGGAGATGATCCGCGATCGCCGACCGAGCTTCTTGAGGTAGTTCTAACTGGGCCACCTGTTCGAGCAGTTTGTTCGACTCATCAAGAAAACTCTCACGCTTTGCCTTGTCCTCGCCAATTAGGATCTTGAGCACCTCTGCCACCCGCTCCCCGCTCCCACCGTCAATCTCGCGTACGGCGTCTCTGAGGGGCGGAAGATACACATGCGCTATCCGATTTCGGGAGGCTGGTTCAGCATCTTCTAATAACGCCTCACCGACGGTGTAGCTGCTGCGCTTCCAATAAGGAAGGTCTTCAGCTGCATCAAAACCATGGGTATATGTAAGGGCCTCATCGGCGTCCACCATCTGTGTGAGGAAGCTCGCCTTCTGCCCATTCGTTAGCTCGTTGAATCGCAGCCTAATCGTTGTCTTCTCAAGGTCGGAAGCTTCAAACGATCGATCCGTCTCTGGAGAGAAGGAAAGCATACGCTCTTGCCGTGAAGAAATCGTGGTGAGGCGTAACGCATCGACCACAGCGCTCTTACCTGATGCGTTCTCACCTACGAGAACAGTCAACCCCTTTGCGAGTGAGACTTCTGTCTCTCTGCAAGAACGAAAGTTTCTAATTGTGATCTTCTCTAGGCGCATGGTTAGATTCCTCGCCAAACCGCTGCAGGCTTGATCTGCGACTGCGCTGAATAATTCACAGTCACATAAATTCGCAGCACCCATCTACCGATGGATTCGATATCAATTGCTAGATTTTTCGGAAGCAGGATCTGACCGCCTCGAGTGACAGCATCCAGCTTCTTTCGCGCCTTCCAAGACATTGGCATCCTCCCATCTGCCCCTGATTATGACAGCAAATGCAAAGGCGTCAACAAGCCACGAGAAAGCTTCCGATATTCCCACTGAACCATTTATCGATAAGCTGCAATGATCTCAACCTTGAAGGGTTGCTTCTTCTCTTCGCCTAAATCAGCGTTCGCTCCGTTTAAGGCCGAGCTGAGTGAGCTATCGAATGCGACACGCGCTGATCGCATATTCGGTTTCACACTCAATCCGAAGTCCATGCTCGTCTAAGTAATTCTTGATCGGCCCGTCGCTTTTAGAAGCGATTGTAAAGCTCGAAGCCCAGGTATAAGCGCCTTCAAAAGCAATCGTCCAAGAATCGTCAGAAACACATCCGGGTGGCATCACGGCAGGGCCCTTCTCCCCTAGAGTCACCTTCACAGGAGCAGTACTTGCAGACCGCCAATCCCACTCATCAGTGATGAAATCCACGACGATTGGGAGTAGCCCCTCCAATAGGGACTTCATTGGACCGTCAGTAGCGATCACGTTTTCGTTCATGAGATCAACAATACGTCTCGATCGCAGCGTCCGCTGGAGTGTAAGCACGGATCACGTGATGCTCTTGCGTCTCTTATTGACCCGGATGGTAGCCCCGTCTGGGACGAAGGTGTTAACGATCCCATCATTCTGGAGCCTTACTAAAAGTCCCCTATTCGCTTCAGTGTTCTGAAGTTTAGGCCTCTCAAACCCCACGGCGGTCAAGTCAGAGTAGCTACCACCGAGCGACTCGAGGATCGCAAACAGCTTCGCACTGGAGATCGAGTTCAGGTGCGAGCTTAGCAATTGGATGACATGTTGGGCGGGGACGCCACGGCTGGCCATTATTACAATGACTTCTTCAGAAACGAGCGCGGTCGTTTGAATAGCGTACCTTGCCAATTGACTCAGCCCGCCGGTGCCCGCACCCTCGACAAAGTCATCAGCTCTTGCAACAATTGCATTCTTTACTCGGACATTAATTTTGTCGTTCAGGAGCAACGCTCCGAGGTCGCTCTGTACATGTTTCGGTTCCATATACACATGGAAGTCTGCGGAGGCAAGGATATACGCCTCACGCGTCGGCCAATCCGTGTCGCTGATTCGCTCAAAAGATTCCGCCTCATCTGCAATCACCTTCCGCTTCAACAGATTGGCAAATAGCGAACCATCTTCATCAGGGATCGTGTCGACTTTCAAGAACTCTTCGACCTCAAGGCTTTCCACCAGTCGAGCGCGGATCTCGGGATCTGAGATGTAATCTCCTGCGTTCAATATCTTCGTTGCCAGTGAGACCTTAGCTTCCTCAGTTGCGTCTTCAACCTCAACAAGTCGCTGCAGCCCAGTGAGAAGCTGCCCAAGACTGGTATCGATACTGCCGATCGATTCGATGTACTTAGTAACGTTCTCAAATGATGGCGGGAACCGGTCGTACTGGGCCAGTGCGGGCCACACGTTTTCATCGATGTCGCTAAGGGATCCGACGACACAAGTACTCGACGCACCAGCAACGATAGCTTCGACTTTCTCAGTACCAATCACCTCCAGCGCGTCCTCAACGATTTCAATGAATCGTTCCCGAGATTCAACCGTTTGGTACTTTCCACCAATTGCAGCTAAGTACTCCGTTAAGTTCTCAAGACAATGCCGGTAGATATCTTCGTTTGTCAACGAATCCAACGCCAGATTCGGCTCTGACCCATTGGCCTCAGTCAGGTTACCGAGAGTTACTTCATATAGTTTGCGCGAGATGAAACCCTCACGGAGTGAATTGCTTATGGCAGCAAGGTTAGGAACAATCACACCAGCTGACTCAAAGAGAGACGCAACGTTCTCCGCGCTCCCAACAGATAACTCCTCTGCGGTTAGCGAGTGTAGGTTTTCATACTCGTCCAAGAGGAAATCCTTGACCGCTTGACCGGAACGGTACTTCGTACCATCAGCAAGGCTGGCGAGCGCCGCATCAACCAAGGTCATTCGCAAATCGTCCGGTAGCTCAGCATCAGCTACGAGATACTCAATCACTCGAGCGGAATGCGGAGCAAAACGCTTGATCAAGTTCTCCTTGGACTGTCCGTCGTCCAAGTACGTCTGCAGAAATCGCCTCTGATCCTCACCAAAACTTACCAACGACTTGATCATGATGTCGGCGGCTGAAACATCGGTCTTGAGAAGATGGTCAAGTATAGAAACGTTATAGAGGGTTGGGTCTTTGAGGGACAGCCTGCCGCGCTCGCGGACGACTATGTTGACATCCTCTGGTGCAAGTTTGAATTGTGCATCAGGCATGTTTGGCTCAACATGATGCATGATGAAATTGGTCGACGCCGCACTCACTCGGCCACCGTGAAAAATCGAGGTGTACAAAGTGAAATCTCGATTGATGTAGCCAGAACGAACGAGCTGATAGGCCAGTCCATCTTTCAGGAGGCTTTCTGCCACCAAGCCAAGGGATCGAGCCAATTCATCACGGGTGACTAGGAACTCATCACGCTCAATCAGCTCACCCATGTCTGCGCCACGAAGAAAGTCGATTGCGTCAGACCGCTCAGAGATCTCAAGCTGCAACTCCTTGCGAGCTTCCTTATCCCATACTTCAGAACTAATCGGATCCCCAAGTACGGCCGTAAGACTTCGTCTCGAAAAGTTGAACGTCCCGTACCCTGGGCTCCATTGCAGCACAGCGGCATCTTCATCCACAGAGGAAAACTTCTGCCAGAAGTCCGCACCCTTTAGCTCTGCTGCGGAATAAGAAACGCCTTCGAAGGAGAAACCACTCCTACTCGGGTTCCTACCTAGTGACTCCTCAAGCCTGTCAGTATGCGCAAGAAGTAGCCTGCCAAGCTTTTCACTGCGCGCAGCAGAACTTTCAATCCGAGCAAGGCGACTACGCAATGCTCGACGTTCACCCTGTAGCCGGTCCACATTTTCAACGACAAGATCTCGACTAGCTCGATATAGCACGTCGAGGTTGCTCTCTCCCCGCCGAATTTCCTCAAAGTCTGTCAAATGAGTGCTCTTATAGAGCATCATCGCGAATAGTTGAGTCTGGCTAAGCTTGAGCTCCTCCCCGTCGCCAGAGAATATTCGGTCGCGAAATACCAGAAACTCATTCCGCACATTTATGAGAAGTCTCATGTCCGGAAGGTACTGTGCGGCAAGATCAAACAGCTCCGGCTCGACATCATGATCCACCCCACCGAGCAGCTTGCTTGCCAGGTTGCGGGCATTACGATGCGTAATGAACGGCACGACGGGAATCACGAGGTCGAAGAATTTTGTGCGATTTGCGCGAACGTTTTCCGCCATCGCAGGATCATCGGCTTCGATGATCGTCTGTTCTAACTCCCGGCTAGGATCCTTCTCTAATCCAATCTTGTCGAAGATGCTGTCCTTGATTGCATAGACAAAGCGGATCTTGTTCTTGATCTGAGGCGCACTATTTAGCAGCGTATTCAGGGTCCGAAGTGTCTCAAAGATCTCTGGATCGTTGAAGCGATCAATATCCTCGAAAATGACGATATCCAGCTTCTTTGAGATCTCGAAGAAGTGAACAATCTCATCCAAGTACTGGTCAAAGTAGGACACCGATTTGTCGTCCAGCGCGACGGTCGCCGACCCGGCACTGAACTGCTTAATGTAAATGCGCCCATAGGACAGCCACCGAAATGCAAGAGCACAGGCGAAGCCCGCCCCCAGCACGACCAAATGTGCCCAGAGGCCGAGTTCAATGAGGGGTCGCAGCGCTAACTCGATCTCGCCAGTCCAGCCAGTGATCAAAAACACGAGTGCAATCACAAAGCCCGCAAGCCCAGCAACTCCGAGCTCGCGCCACCAACCAAAACGTTCGATGCGGGCGAAACGCGACCCAGGTAGCCTGCCGGGAGATTCGCGGTACAGAAGTTGCTTGACTATTTCTTGCTGTATTCGGTTGGTAGTTGTGGCGGCTTGCTTTGGAATAGATTCGTCAAGTTTGGATGTCTCGATTGGGGCCAAGGTTGAAAGCGATAGCGTGAGAATTCGGGGCTTGAGCTCTACATCCTCGGATAGTCCGCGAACGATACTGCTCTTACCGACACCATAGTTTCCAGACAGCGCAATATTTTGGATGTCCTTATTCTTCAGTGCCTCACGAATTGCCCAAACATACGTTCCGTGCGCGGGCTCCTTATACTCGGCAGTTAGAGGCCTGAGCGTCCACGTCGGCGGCTCTGCGCTCGAGGTAGGACTCTCAGCGGAGCCCTTTTTCTCTTCATTATCCGAAGTGGACATCACATTGCTCGTCACTTGCTATTCCATTCCTCTTCCGCGAGCGGTGCTCCATTGAGATCATCTCTCCGCATCTCCCAATCTGGAAGACGTTCATCCATCAACTCGATGAATCGGCTTCCATGGGTGCCATCAACGTAGTGCGTCATCTCGTGCACCACGATGTACTCCAAACTGTTGGGATGCTTCTTCGCAAGCTCAACATTGAACCAAAGATGCCGAGATTCTCGATTGCATGAACCCCACTTAGTCTTCATGCGTCGGATCGTCCATTTCGGAACGGATACCCCGAGTGCACTCTCCCACTTGGAAATGAGTGCAGGAAGTTCGCGTCGAAGTTGCTCTCGGTACCAGCGATCAAGCTGAGACCTACGCACTTCCGCCGTCGACTCAGCCGGGGTGAAGAGCACTAGACGATCGCCTTCAACTTCAAAGTGTGCTCGGCCAGGTCGCTCAACAACTTTGAGGCGTTTGCGTACGCCCCAGACGTAGTGGGACTCCCCCGTCACCATTTCACGGGTCGATTGACGGACGGTCTTTTCAAGTTCTTTCTGCTGGCGACGGATCCAAGGCAGTCGTTGAATGACTGCGCGACGAATCTGGTCGTCGTCAAGACGTTGAGGTGCAGCAACACGCACCCGACCAACCGGAGGATATACACCAATGTGGATGTGTTTGATCTGCTTGTGAATGACATCGATGTCGATGCCACTCACTGTCATGTAAGCACTAGCTGTACTCATCATGACCTCGGAGCAGCTCTAACAACTCATCTACCCGGCTGTCGCGATCGTCGCTATCAGGCAGCCGCCGAGCGATCGCAAGACGGATCTTCTTCTCTTTGAGTTTGTTCGATTTCCAACCGTGCTGTTTCGTGCTTCGAATCGCATATTCAAGTTCAAGCGCAACGTTCTCGTCCGGCCAAACGAAGTCCACGAGAGCACGCTGGCCTTGGTGCTTCACCCAGCTTGGGTAGGTCTTGCCGGAATCCTTGGTACCAATCTGAGTTGCAAGATCGAGGATCTTGGCGAGGTACTCTTCGTATGCGATTGCTTGAGCACGTCGTTCTTCGAGAACAGCATCGAGCAGTTCGCTCATACGATCGTAGAATTTCGGGTTCAGGGCATGCTCATCGATGATGACCTTGCGGATGTTATTGACGATGGTTGCTGCCACCGCTGGCTTATTCTTCTTGATGCCAGCAGGCAGCTTGTCGATCGCACCTGCTCCTAGCTTCACGATGAGGTCGATAAGCCCGGCATCTTCAAAGTTTGAAACGACCTCCGAAGCACCTGCCGAGATATAAGTGTCGAGCAGGAAGCGCATGTCAGCCTCGTACGCTTTGAAATCGACATCTTCACCGGCAGCGAGCTTCACCTCAGCGCGGACGTCGCTGTAGTGCGCGATCTCTCGCTTGATCTTCTCGATATCTGCAGGGCTGTAACCAGCCTCAGGCATATCGTTTGCGAGGTTGGCAAATGCGCGAGTGACGGCAGCGACCGCCTTATACAGGTCGACACGTCGTGGTTCATTCGCCTTGATCTGTGCTGCGTCACCATCATTCTTGGCGACAAAGTAGGCACGGTACTCATCGGTTCCACGAGGTGCACGCACGGGTTCACAGAGCGCACGGATCCGTTCGAGTGCATCGTCGAGGTCGACGCGGGCCTTATCGATTCGGTCAGAGAGCAAGCCTTCGACATCTTGCTTCGCATATCCATCAAGCGCGCCGTTGGTGTAGTCGTTGATCGCGGTCTCGAGTGAGTTGAAGAGGTCACGGTAGTCAATGATGTAGCCATAGTCCTTGTCGTCACCGTCAAGGCGGTTGACACGACAGATGGCTTGGAAGAGTCCGTGGTCCTGCATCTTCTTATCGATGTAGAGATACGTTGCGCTCGGAGCGTCGAAACCTGTCAGGAGCTTGTCGACAACAATGAGAAGGCGCATCTGGCCAGGCTCTTTGATGAACTGCTTCTTCACGGCAGCTTCGAACTCATCGACGCGGCCCATGGCTTCGTCTTCTGAGCATTCGAAATGGTCGGCCAACATGCGGCGATAGGTGTCGTACTGCGCGAGCTTCTCCGTCTTGCCTGCGCCGGTGTCTTCCTTGGAGATCTCGCTGGCGTTTGGCTGGTAGCTCGTGACGATGGCGCACTTACTTTTGAATCCGGCTTCCACGAACATGTCGTAGAACTTGCAGGCTTGAGCGATGCTGGAGCCGACAAGCATGGCGTTGCCACGACGGTCCAAAAGACGAGGCTTCGTATCCATGTCGAGCAGGATGTCTGAGACGATTCGCTGCGCTCGAGACTTAGATGAGACGACCTTCTGCATCGTGCCCCAGCGCTTCTTGAGCTCGGCACGAGTGAGGTCGGTCATTCCCCGGGTCTTCACCTCAAACCACTGATCGACCTGAGCAGGTGAGGTCAGCTCCTGATCGATGTCACGCGCTTCGTAACGAAGATCGAGGACCACACCATCGTCAACCGCTTCGTTGAAGCGGTAGGTGTGAATGAACGACCCGAAGGTCTCAACGCTGGTTGCCTTCTCAGTCTTGAGCAGCGGTGTTCCAGTGAAGCCAATGAACATCGCGTCCGGGAGCAGCTGCTTCATTGCGCGGTGCATCCGACCGGTTTGGGTGCGGTGCGCTTCGTCGACAAAGACGAAGATATTGCCCTTGGCTTTGAAATCTTTCGGCAGTGCTGCGTTGAGCTGTTCGATGAAGTCATCGGTGGTATCTTCTTCTTCGCCGGTAGCGCGGAACTTATGCACGAGAGAACCGATGAGCCACTCGTCCGAGCGGTTCAAAGTTGAGATGAGATCCGAGCCACTCTTCGTGCGATAGATCGATTCGTTGACGCCGTTGAAGACCTTCTCGATCTGTTCGTCGAGCTCGGTGCGGTCAGTAATAACTAGGACACGCGGGTCGGTGCCAACCTGAGACTCACGGATCCACTTGGCCAGCCAGACCATCGTCAGGCTCTTACCTGATCCCTGGGTGTGCCAGATGATGCCGCCCTCGCGCTTCGCGATGCGCTCTTGCGCTGCCTTGATGCCAAAGTACTGGTTGTGGCGAGGTCCCTTCTTGATACCGCTGTCGAAGACGATGAAGTCGTGGATGAGTTCAAGGAAGCGGTGCTTCGAGCACATCTGCATCAATGCGCGGTCGAGCGGTGACTCGGTACCTGAGTCTTCCTTCCACTCGAGCCAGTACTTCTCGGGAGTATCAATAACTCCATAGCGCAGACCTTCGGCATCGTTGCCAGCAAAGAGGAACTGCACGGTGGAGAAGAACGGACGGATAAAGTCTTTGCTCTGGTTGCCAATGTTCTGGCGGATGCCCTCGGTCACGGAGACCTTAGAACGCTTGAGCTCGATAACGCCAAGTGCGAGTCCGTTGACGTAAAGCACGATGTCGGGACGCTTGGTTCGTTGCCCGAGCACAGTTACTTCTTCAGCAATGGCGAAGTGGTTGGCTTCGGGCATCTGCCAGTCGATGAGCCAAACGGTCTGGGTCTGCTCCCCGATTCCCGACTTCACCTTCACGCCATAGCGAAGGAGGTTGTAGACCTCACGGTTGGCTTCGTAGAGCTGGTGGCCGGAGCCGACTGCAGCAGCCTTCTGCAGCTGATCGAGCACGCGAGTGATGAGTGAATCATCATAGCCGCGAGCACGAAGATTCTGTTCGAGGAGATCTACTTCAATCCCACTCGTGCGGTTCCCGTCGTGCCAGTCTCCGAGGTACTCATAGTCAAGTTTGGCCGGGTCACGGAACAGTGCAACGACGCGGTCCTGCGTCTTGCGTTCAATTTGTCCTACGGTGCTCATGGCTGTACTCCTGAGTGCTCCACAGTTGATTCATCCACCCAACGCGCGAGCACACTTAGCGCGGCAAGGTATTCCAATGCGACTTGTTCTGAGAGTTCTTGGTCGGCTTCGTGCGAAAGCGGATTCCTAATTCCAGCAAACACGCCTTCGGCGAAAGCCATCGCGCCCCGCTGCACTGAGCGATAGGTATCACTGTCTTCCGGGCGCATCCGTCGAAGACGAGCCTTGTTCGTCTTCGCATCGGCTGGCGAGAATGACTCTTGAAATAGCTTTGTCTCGCTGAGGTCGCGGCGGCCAACCTTGTTTTGAGCCTCTGCATTGAGCTTTTTGATTGAGCCTTCTACTGCTTCTCGGTAATGCGCAGACTGCCAGAGTGACTTTGCACCAATCCAAATCCAGGGATGAAGATTCGCGGCAGAAATATCTGGGGCAGCCTCCCCCAGCAGCTCGTCAATCTCCGATTGGTGGAGTAGTAAAGAGCGCGCTCCAAGGCTCGCCTTACGGTGCACAGTCCAGGCTTCTTCGTATGCACTCCCGGGGCGTTCTAAGTCTGCACGCCAACCAGATATGACCTTGTCGAGGATTCGTTCAACAATTGGAAGACATTCCAGCACTTCATCTCGTGTTTTATCTGAAGTCCAAATACCTTTGAGCTCACCATTCGGGGTTGAGGAAAGACGAATAAACTCAGTGAGCTGATTGATAGCCCAATCCTTATCGATACCACTCATACTGTGGCCTCTGGAATTGCGAGACGGGTTCGCCCGGTGAGGAGTTGCTGCATCATGCCTTGTTTCAGCAACTGAGCCTTACGGAGTCGTTGGCCTAGCAATTCAAGCTCAATATCGGCGTCTCGCAGGACTTCACTGATTGCTTCTTGCTCAGGTAACGGTGGCAATAGCACCTGATACTTACCCACCGACTCTTGACTGATTCCGAAGAAGGTTGAGCCGGACTTATGCAGTTCGATATGTTGAGCGAATCTTGGTGATGCCAGCTGGTAATAGAGGAATCTAGGGTCGTAGGAGTTTGATATTGGTCTGAAAACTAGTAGATGTGAGTTTAGCGTTGCTCTACCGGGAGCTGGAATTGTGTCAACGAATAGAAGCTTGCCTATGGTTCCGTCTTTTGTCATCAAGACATCCCCGGTTTTCAATTGAATCTCTGGGGCTAGTTCGTAGCGATCTTCGGGCACGTGATAAACACTGGCCCAATCGATAGCGCCATCTCTAAAATTCATGCCAGTGATTAGAAACGGTTCGTGCGCATTATTCGTAAACTCATCCTGGGTCAGGCCTTGCCAACCAATCCGCCCTTTCATTGTGCTTACCTCGGAAAATGCTTGTTCCCGCCATGGATCACTAAACCCTGGCAACCGAATCTTTCCCGTCAGAAGCTGCTGCATCATGCCTTGTTTGATTGCTCGCTTCTTTGCGATCATCAACTCCAGATTCTTGATTAGGGCGTTGGTATCGTCAAAAGCCCCTGCTACGCGTTCCTGCTCATCCCTCGTCAGTGCAGGCACGTCCAAATTCTTGAGCATGGTTCCTGTCACGAGCGGTTGACCTGAGCCATAAACCATGCGGTTCAGTTCCATGTAATGGAGCAGCTGTGCCACGAACGAAGTGCTGTGACCAGGGTGTAGCCGAACTACGAGTGTGTTATCCGTAACTCCATACGAACCATCGACTGCATACACCGATCCTGCATTTGCGCCGACACGAGCGACGAGTATGGAAGGCCCGGTGAACTCCGTCCGGTTAGTTCGCCCAATCTGGCCTGTGGAGCCGTAGAGAGGGTTCCGACCGTGAAGATCACGCTTCGTGGTTGTACCTGAAGATACTGACTGAGCAACTGACGAGAACGGCTGACGGTCGAATAATTTGGGGCTAGAAGAAACCATCACCCGACCCCCATAGCTACGAGATGATCGGCGATGCGAGATTCGACCGCATCTATGGCAGCGTCCAACTCCGAAACTGTGGTCCCATAACGATCTCCGAGAGTTTTGAGCCGAGAGGCCAGATTTAGCGTCAAGAATCGAGCCTCACCGACAAGTCGACTCGAGATTGACGCCAACCACTTGACCTCAAGTCCAAGCGCTCGGACGTCGCCCTCGGAAAGATATCCATACTTCCGGAGGACGCCCCCATCGAGCTTTGTCTGAGCGTCTTTGACTGCCTTCTTCAGCCCGGCCTCACTGCTAAGCAGCTCAAGAACTTCCTGCGCCAACGCGAGCGCTTCTCGGTCGCCGCTCCCCCGAGCTTCCCGGACTACGGCAGAGACAAGTTGCTTCGTATAAGCACCCTTGTCATTCGTTGCATCGACAAGCGGAGCTTCCTCAACACCGTATTCTTCTGCATGTTCGGTAAGCGCAGCGGTCGCTAGTTCTAGGTCTGCAGCAAGTGCATCAAGTTCCGCCTGCTCGTCGGCAAAGTACCGCTGGACAATCAACTCTGGCAGAATCAGATCCATCTTGTACTTCTGGGCATTCTTGCCAGTGCCGATTACCAGGTCAGGCTCTTCGGCAAGCTTGCGTTCCTTGTCGTTGAGCGCCAGTCGAGGTTTCGAGGCTTCCAGCCACCCGGCCTGCATCACGAGGAATACGTCATCACTCATGACCTCGTGCCAATACGACATGAGCTGCTGGTACGCGTCGTACTCATTGAGCAGCGGCAAATCTTCAAATCGAGCTAGGAAATCCTCGCTGAGTTCGTGAATAAGTTCTGCCGATCTCGTTGATCCAGAGATACCTTCGAGCGTGCCGCGATGACTTTCAAACCACTCATTCACGATTCGCTTGACGTCATTCTGCAGTGCAGTAAACCCAGGCGCATCAAAGATCGCCTGTTGCACATCGTTCACATCAACAGCGAGGTCGCTGTAGCCCGAACGGTTGGGCGTGAACAACTGCTCACGGAGACCCGGGAATGGCTCCCAGTATTCTTCGAGAGCGTCAAGATCCCGGTCCGGGATCCCACCGTTGATATGCGCATCAAGATCCTGGAGATCTTCTGGCTCGGATGAATCAATGTAACGCGGGATATTGAGGTTGTAATCATTCTTCGAATCAGCGATCTCACTCATTGGCACCATGCGCGAGTAGCGCTCAATCGGGCGCTGGTTATTGAACGCGTCCACAATCTTGTGGATGTCCTGGTCACGGAGGCGGTTCTTGTTGCCGTCTTTGACGAAGCCTTTGCTTGCGTCGACCATGAAGACACCGGTGCGCCCAACGGCATTTTCCTTGTCGAGCACAACAATGCACGCGGGGATGCCAGTGCCGTAGAAGAGGTTTGCAGGCAGCCCAATAATGCCCCTGATGAAGCCCTGCTTCAGAAGCTCCTTGCGGATGTTTGCTTCAGCATTGCCACGGAACAGCACACCGTGCGGCAAGATGATCGCCGCTTTGCCCTTGGACTTAAGTGAAGTGAGCGCGTGGAGCAAGAAGGCGTAGTCGCCGTTCTTCTCCGGCGGCATGCCGTATTCGAAGCGACCGTAGTGTTCTTCGAGACCGTTAGTCCATGACTTCACTGAGAATGGCGGGTTGAGCACGACGTAGTCGAACTTCTGAAGCTCGGTGCCGCGCGTCAACTGTGGGCTCGTGATTGTGTCGCCCTTGTAGATCTCCGCAGTTTCATTTCCGTGGAGGATCATGTTCATTCTGGCCAGCGCCCAAGTGGCGTTGTCTTTCTCCTGGCCGTAAATGGTCATGCCATTGGGTGCCTCGTCGGCGGCTTTGAGGAGCAAGGAGCCAGAACCACACGTTGCGTCATAGACCGTTTCGTCTTGGCGCGTGTTGCCGTTGATACCCACTACCTTCGCGAGAACACGGGACACCTCAGCAGGGGTGTAGAACTGCCCCTTACTCTTGCCCGATTCGGTCGCAAAGTGACGCATGAGGAATTCGTACGCATCGCCGAGAAGGTCGTCGCCTTCAGCGCGAGCTCCCCCGAAGTCCAAGCCGTTGAAGATCGTCACGAGCTTGGAGAGACGATCCTGCATCTCTTTGCCGTTGCCAAGCTTTTCTGCGTCGTTGAAGTCAGCTTGGTCGATGACGTTTCGGAGATCGTTTGCATCAGCAAGTTTGCCGATGATCTTGTTGAACTTGTCACCGATTTCCTTGTCGCCCTTGGCAGCGACCATGTCATCGAAGGAACCACCTTCAGGTACTTCGATGAGGCTGTCGGGATCAGACTTAGCCTTGTCGGTGACAAACTTCATGAAGAGCAGCGTTAGGACGTAGTCCTTGTACTGGCTGGCGTCCATGCCGCCACGGAGCTCGTTGGCACCAGCCCAAAGCGAGCTGTACAGGTCAGACTTTTTGAGAGCCACCGTCACACCACCACCCTCACTGCAGGCTTCTGATTCTTAGTGATGTTGGGTGTGTTCATGAAGTCTTTCTCCTGCGCCTTGAAGACGCGATTAGCCACTCGTCTTGCCTATGTACCTACCGTACCGGCGGCCACCGACATTGAGTCATATCGTTGATGCAGCCGGGAGCTTCTGATGCTGTGACCGGGCGCTGCGATCTTCCTATGATTATCTCATGATCAGGGAATTAATTGAAGAACACACGAATGTCGGTAGCGTGGCGGATGATGAAGTCATGACAGATATTGCATTCATGACATATTCCGATTGGGCCAATGAAGGTCGCAGCATGGTCGAAAGAAGCGAGCGCATCCGCACTTGGATTGGTGACACCGCCGCGTACGTATTCTGCGCTGAGAAGCGCGACTATTGTGCTTCGATGAGCGGTCGCATCGAGCGTGACCTATTCGAACACATCCAAACTCCCACAACGAAAGCCATCACCGCATCGTTTTCCGAACTGTACAAGCTCAAGGACGAGAAGATCGATGCGACTCTCATTGCCCTGGTCCCCTTCCGCGAGCCGGACTTCGAATCGATCCGCAAAGCAATCGAAGATGACACCTTCGACAAAGTCGTGATCCTGATTATGCGCGAGGGTGAAATGAGCCGCTCTATTGCACGGGCCTACGGCGCGCTGAACCTTGGAACGGGTGTCTGTGACGAGCTCCCTGACTCCCTCATGGTTGAGGCCGCTCGAATGATGGTGAACGAGGAGCACAACGGTCTCAGCAGCGGTATTGGCAAGGACGCAACGCTCAGCCTTATTCACGCCTTTCGACAGTCCGGCGTTCCCGCCCAGAAGGAACCATGGCTGGCTGCGTACTTCGCTGCAGGCGGTGAGGTACGTCATGCCGAGACGGTTGCTAAGTTCATCGATGAGATAAATAAGGGAACGAGGCACCGTTACAAACAGCGCTACCGGGCAAACATCGTGGAGATCATTAAGGAGCGAATGCTAGAGAAGCCTTCGCTTAAGGAGACGTCGTGAGCCACGTGATCAAGGTTAGATTGCAAAGGGAACTGAAGTGACAATCGAGAAAAGTAAGCCTCGCAAGGCCTGGATCATCATTGCGGATGAGGTCAGGAACCCACACATAGCTGAATCGATCATCCCAATCACTCCGAAGCAGCCGATGGCCATATATCCACCCACTTGGGCTATAGAGCGACTCATGCCGGTTATCGACGGATTCGTGCAATTTATCATGAACTCCCCCGACGACATGCTTCCCTATTTGAAGCCCAAAGATGCACCGTGTCGTGCAGAAAAGCATGACTACGGGCGTCAAGCAATGGGCGGCTATGACCCCTACATTGAAGCGATTTACGTCGACGATCTCACTCTGTGCGTAGATACTGAGACTGGCAAGAGGTGGTTCGACTATACAAGGCGGCCTGCGGAGCTACCTCGGTTCGTTCGCGATCGTGACTCTTCAAAGTAACTACCTTGGGCCATAAGGACTCCACCCGTCGAGAAACGGTCCGAGGTCCGAGTCTCTGGGCTTCTTGATCTTTGGCACAAGTCGCTTGGGCATTGCCAACGGATCGATCGCATCGATCGTGGCTTCCATCTCAGAGAGATACTCGATGGCAGCTTGCCTCTCCACTTCGGGCAATGCCTCAGATGCCAATCTCGCATGCTCCAGAAACCGACGATGGCCATCGATCTTTCCACTGGTCTGAGACAGTTCCTTGAAGTGTTCCCACTTGGCATGCTCGACGTAATCGATGCGGGCTTGTGCCATGGCAGCTTCCCACGCATGATGACGACACTCTTTCTCCAGGCGTCGCTGTTCTTCTCGGTGAGCTTCTTCGAGCCTCCAGACCTCAAAGCGTACGAACGATTCCGTGATCCGCTCTTCGAGACGAACTATCTTGCGATCACCAAAAGTTGGATTGCCGTACCCGGATGGCGGTGACCCTTGCCTCAAACGAAGCTTCCCACTGCCGGTGAATTCCTGATAGCCCGCGAGCTGCCAGGCGGGTGTGCCTTTGCTGATTCGCCGCCTTTGTTCATCGGCGTACATTCGTTCTTTGCTCCATGAGCCGAGCTCGTCGATCACGAACGTATAGTCACCCTGATCGGTCGCAAACGTGAGTGCGCCACCACCATACGCGGGCATGTCCAGCCCGCGACGTACTCCTTCAGTTGCAATTGCTTGAAGTACTCGCGCAGCACGGGGCACGTGTTCTTTGGTTACGTGTTGGTGTTTCTTATCGTCGAGAAACGCGCACAGGTGGAAGATACCGGCTGACCTTTTCGGGCACGATGACTTCGGTTTGCTCCACGAGGTCACGGAAATAGGGTTCGAAGTAGAGGACGTAATTGCCTTCTTCGCGATAGCCGGTGTGACGAATGCCGAGCACCTGGCCATGCGGGCGGTCAGGGGAACGCTCCGCTGCCTTACGCATCCATTCCAGCTCGGTGTGCTCCCATTTCTCTTCCATCAAGGTAATGGGCTCGCCCGCCAGCAGAACCCGTTGGGTAAGCCCATCGACGAGGCGTTGCCGCTTCTCGGCCCGTGATAGCTCCTTGACAGCTTGAATCCGGCGTCGTTGTTCAATCGGGAGTTGGGCATTATTGGCTGGCTTAGCGTCAGCCTCGGTAGCAGTCCTGGCTTTGACCTCGACCAGCTTGATTTGGCGCGCAACCACGACAGCATCTTCTTCCGTTACAGCAGGCCACACCTCTCCGCGAGGTGTGGCCGATGCCTTCCAGGAATCGCCCCGCCCAGAGATACTGATGAGTCCGCGCGAGGCTAGGGCTCGAGCGCTCACTCGGTGAGCGTAACTATCGCCTACATAAACTCCACGAGGACACCCAGCTTTGATCCATTCGAGGACCTCTACTTGCTGACGATTCAGCCGGATCCTGCTGCGATTCTGGTCAGCCATAGGTTATCCGCAAACATCTAAATAGATTTCTTGATCGATTTTATCGGGATATAAATCCCCAGCGGAACTTCCTGATCATATTTCCAGATAGTCATCCCATCTAAGAATTGCACCATGCTCGGCAACCCTCAGATAGAAACAACTGCTCGGGATGCAGGGCAGAGAAGGCTACTCACCGACGCGTATCTCTGACAGACACCTTTCGAGAGAAGGGTCTGATGCAGGAACAGGTGACATCGAACGTGGCTAGCCGAGAGGGCTGGCCTGGAAGGATGTCATCATGCCCAAGCCGTTCCCCAAGGAGTTCCGCGACGACGTGATCCGCGTTGCGGAGAACCGTGATCCAGAAGTCACGCTCG
>NZ_FUID01000028.1 GCF_900163635.1 Leucobacter sp. 7(1)
GAGGTTCTCGTGATTTCAACCAGGCTCGCCGCTACCAACGTCCTGGCCGGGTACACCTAGCGCGCTCGTTCATTCCGATGCTGCAGAGCATTTCTCGGAGGGTGTTTGGAGATCAGTGTACGATCGAGGCCGAGTGGGGTGGGGCAGACCGTTTGTGAGAGGCGCCTCGCCTTACCAGGTATTCCAACGCGCAGGTGCCTGAAGCGAAGTGCATAGCGCTGGGAGGCATCATGTCCGAAACTCGAACCCACGCCGAGACTGGCAAGCGGATGATGGTGTGGGCGGTGATCGTGTTCGGCGTCGGCCTGCTATCCGGCTTCGGATCCACCGAGGTGTTGATTGCGTTGAACCCGAGTACGCCTCTGCTGAGTGCGTTGGTGGCGACGCTCAGTCGTGTCATTCTCTACTTCGGAATGCCACTCGCGGCAAGTCTGCTTGTTGGAGGAATGCTGCTGCGGCAGCTGGGGAGCCGCAGCGAGTAGCCGCCGTCTGCGAACTACCGCCCGCGCTTCTTCCGGGTGCCGAGCAGGCTGTTCATGAGGCCCGACAGGAGCGACAGCACGAGCGCGGCGAGCACGCCCCACCAGAACCCGCCAACCTGGAGGCCGAAGCCTGCGAGGTCCGAGAGCCACGCGACGATCGCGATCATGATCCCGTTCACGATGAGCCCGAACAGGCCAAACGTGATGATGTAGAGCGGGATCGAGACAAAGCGCACGATCCGGCCCAGCGTGCCGTTGACGAGCCCGAAGACGAGGGCCACGAGCAGCAGGGTGATCAGGTGACCATAGTTGTCGGTCTCGAGGGGCTTGATCCAGACTCCGTGGTCGCCGCTGCCGCCGACAATGAGTGTCGTGAGCCACAGCGCAAACGCGCTAACGAGGATTCGGATGATGGAGCGCATGTGTCCATTCTCGCACCCCGAGCGGGGGCGGCACCGAAGTCCTGGCCGGGACCCCGCCGGGCTCCAGGCCAGGACTTCGGTGCCGCCCCCGGGCGAGCTACCCCAACACCGCCGAGATCGCTGCCGCTACGGCCGGGGCTTGCTGGTGGTGGAGGTAGTGGTCTCCGGGAAGCAGTTGCACCGCGCCGTTCGTCACCTGCGCGGCCTGTTCCTCGTGCAGCGTCTGCCACCCGGCGACCTCGCCGTCGTCGCCCTCCGCAACGATGAGGCGCACCGGGAGGTCCGCGGGGAATCGGAGCCCCGCCGCGTCGGCGAAGTTCTGCCCGGTAAGTTCCGCCTCGCTCACGAACGCGTTCGTGATTCCGTTTCGGAGGGTGAGGATCCGGTTCTGCTCGCGCTGCTCGACCGAGTAGGGCAGGCCCTCGAGCGGGTCCGGACCTGCAGCGTCGAGCTGGCGCAGGAGGCCGAGCGTCTTCATGCCGCGGAGCATTCCGACCGGGAGTGCGTCATCGGCGCCTGGCTGAGTCGGGACACTGCTGTCGATACCGATGAACGCGGTGACCTCGTCCGGGTAGGCGTTGGCGTAGACGAGGGAGTAGACGCCGGAAATTGAGTGCGCGGCCAGTGCGTAGCGGGTGATCCCAAGCTCGGACAGCGCGGCGTGCACCTCGCGCACGTAGTTGTCGCTCGTGCGGGGCACGTCGGTATCGTCACTGAGGCCTGAGCCGAACGGCTCGATGACCACAACGCGATAGCTGTCCTCGAGTTCCGCGATCAGCGGTTCGAAGTCGATCCCCGGGGCCGCGGTCCCGAAGCCGGGGAGGAGCACAACAGTCTGTTCGTGGTCGCCTCGCACGAGGACATTCATCTGCTTTCCGTCGACGGTGACCGATTCACCGTAGGGGATGATCTGGGCGGCCTCGCGTGAGCTTGCAATCGCATTGCCGACGGTGGTGCCCGCGAGTGTGAGCGCGATGGCGCTCACGATCACGATGAGGGTGCGGATGATGATCTTTCCTGCGGTGCGCACGGGTGCTCCTGACACGGTTCGCGACGCCGGATGTAGCGTCCCCCTCAGGCTCTCGTGACGCGCATGATCTGCACAGTGTCACAGTGTCATCGATCGGTATGACGTGTGTCACGGGTTCCCGATGCAGGCTGAGAGTGTGCGGCGCACCGCCGACTGTATCCCCGCCAAGAAATACCCCCTCGATACACTGGGACTCATGAGTGACAACGCCCCGACGCCGGTCCAGATCCGCGCCGACGTGCTCGCCACACCCGCGTATCGGCAGGGTGCAACACCCACGAAGGCGGGCTTCAAGCTCTCCAGCAACGAGAATCCGTTCCCGCCGCTGCCCGGCGTGCTCGAGGCGATCACGGCCCGCAGCGAGGTGAATCGCTACGCTGCCGCCGCGATGCCCGAGCTGCGTGCCCAGATTGGGGCCGCGTTCGGCGTCGCGGGCGATCACGTACACCTCGCCGCCGGATCCGTCGCGATCCTGTACCAGTTGGTGCACGCCGCGGCCGGTGCGGGAGACGAATACCTGTACGCGTGGCCCAGTTTCGAGGCCTACCCCGCTCTCGGGCTCGCTTCGGGCGCCACGCCCGTGGGTGTCCCGCTGACGGCGACGGCCGAGCACGACCTGGACGCGATGGCTGCCGCGATCACGGAGCGCACCCGCGTGATCCTCCTGTGCACCCCGAACAACCCCACCGGTCCGGCGCTGCGCCGCGCAGACTTCGACAGCTTCATGGCGCGCGTCCCGGCGCACACGCTCGTGGTGCTCGACGAGGCCTACCGTGAGTTCGTCACGGATCCCGCCGCGGTGCGCGGTGAGGAGGTGCTCGCTGAGTACCCGAACCTCGTGGTGTTGCGCACGTTTTCGAAGGCGTACGGGCTCGCGGCGCTGCGCATCGGGTACGGCGTGGGGGATCCCGCGATCTTCCGCGCCGCCGCGAGCGTCTCGATCCCGCTGTCCGTGACGGGCATCGCCGAGAGCGCCGCGCGTGCCGCGCTCGCCCCGGAGGCGCGTGCTGTGCTCGCCGAGCAGGTCGCCACGCTCGTGGAGCGGCGTGACCGACTGAGCGCTGCCTTGCGCGAGTTGGGGATCGACGTCCCGGACGCGCAGGGCAACTACGTGTGGATCCCCGAGCGGGCTTCGGGCGGTGTCCCGGACGCGCTCGCGCTCGCCGCAGCCTTCGCCGCCGAGGGCACGCTGGTGCGCCCGTTTGCGGGATCCGGCGTCCGAATTTCAGTCGGTGAGGAAGAGAGCCTCACCGTCATCATTGACATCGTGCGAGACCACCTCGCGCAGCTGGGAGGAGCCGCGTGACGCAGTCCGCACTCACCATTGACCTGCAGGATCCCGAACCGATTCGCTTTCTCGACGACGCGGGCAACTACGCGCCGTCGGCAACCGCGGCAGAGTATGCGGAGGAGCTCGAGGGTGTCGGCGTCGCCGAGTTCCAGCAGTGGTACCGGGACATGGTCTCCACCCGCGCCTTTGACGTTGAGTGCACGCACCTGCAGCGGCAGGGCCAGCTTGCGCTCTGGGTGCCGAGCATTGGTCAGGAGGGCTGCCAGGCGGGTATCGGCCGTGCAGCTGAACCGCAGGATCACATCTTCCCGGCGTACCGGGAGCACACGATCGCGCACATTCGCGGCGTGCCCCGTGTGCAGCTTGCCGCGCAGTTCCGCGGCCTGACGCACGGCGGCTGGGACGTGACTGATCCGGCGCACGGGAATTTCCACCTGTACAGCCTGGTCCTTGGCACCCAGACGCAGCATGCCACGGGCTATGCGCTGGGCCAGGTGCTTGACGCCAAGCGGGCCGCCGCGGACACCGCGCTCGACGCGGGCGAAGCGGGCACTGCGACCGGGGATGCCACGCTTGTGTTCTACGGCGACGGCACCACGAGCCAGGGCGACGCGAACGAGTCGATGATCTTCGCCGCGAGCTACCAGACCCCCGAGGTGTTTGTTGTTCAGAACAACCGGTGGGCGATCTCGGTGCCGGTGGCGCGCCAGTCGCGCACCCCGCTGTACCGCCGCGCGCTCGGTTTCGGGATCCGCGCCGTGCAGATCGACGGCAACGACCCGCTCGCCGCGTACGCTGTGGCTCGCCGCTTCCTCACGTTGGCCCGCACGGGCCACGGCCCCGGCTACATCGAGGCGCTGACGTACCGGATTGGCGCGCACACCACCAGTGACGACCCCACGCGCTACCGCGAAGAAGAAGAACTAGCGCACTGGGAAGCGCGGGATCCGGTGGTCCGGCTCGAAGCGCACCTTCGGTCTTTGGGCGTCACGGATGAGTTTTTCGCCGAGGTCCGCGAGACGGCCGACCGGGACGCGAAGATCGCGCGCGACGCGATCCTGCAGCTGCCGCCGCCCGAGCCCGACTCGATGTTTGCGCACGTCTACTCCGAGGAGCACCCCCGGATCGAGGAGCAGCGCGCCTGGCTGGCACGCTACGAGGCATCATTCACCGATCAGGAAGGAGCGGGCGCATGAGCACCGTCACTACGCTGAGCGAGCCCACCACGCTCCCGATTGCGCGCGCCATCAACGAGGGCCTGCGCGCCGCGATGGCCGCTGACGACCGCGTTCTGCTCATGGGCGAGGACATCGGCCCCCTGGGTGGCGTGTTCCGCGTCACCGACAAGCTGCAGGCCGACTTCGGCTCAGCCCGGGTGCTGGACACCCCCCTCGCCGAGGCCGGCATTGTCGGCAGCGCGATTGGCCTCGCCATGCGCGGTTACCGTCCCGTGTGTGAGATCCAGTTCGAGGGCTTCATCTTCCCCGCCTTCAACCAGATCGTGACGCAGCTCGCAAAGCTGACAAACCGACACGACGGCGCCATCTCGATGCCCGTCGTGATCCGGGTGCCCTACGGCGGGCACATCGGTGCTGTGGAGCACCACCAGGAGAGCCCGGAAGCGTACTTCGCGCACACCCCCGGCCTGCGCGTGGTGGCCCCGTCGACCCCGAACGATGCGTACTGGATGATCCAGCAGGCCATTCAGTCGCCGGATCCTGTGCTGTTCTTCGAGCCGAAGGCGAAGTACTGGCAGAAGGGTGAGGTCGATCCGACAACGCCGCTCGCGCGTCTCCACGAGACGCGCATCGCCCGCACCGGCACCGACTGCACTGTCGTGGGCCACGGCGCAATGGTGACGACGCTGCTGCAGGCCGCTGAGGTGGCACAGTCCGAGGGGACAAGCCTTGAGGTTGTGGATCTGCGCAGCCTGTCGCCCATCGACTACGCCCCGCTTATCGCGTCCGTGCGCAAGACCGGTCGCCTTGTGGTGGCGCAGGAGGCGCAGGGTGGTGTGAGTCTCGGCAGCGAGATTGCGGCGACCGTCACCGAGCACGCGTTTACCGCGCTCCAGTCGCCCGTCCTTCGGGTATCGGGCTACGACGTCCCGTTCCCCCCGGCGCACCTCGAGGGGCTGTATCTCCCGGATGCGGACCGCGTGCTCGAGGCCGTTGACCGTACACTCAAGTATTAACTCGACGGAGGAGCCGCAATGAGTGAAATGTCCTTTCCGCTGCCCGACGTCGGCGAGGGTCTGACCGAGGCCGAGATCGTGTCCTGGAATGTCGCCCCGGGCGATCAGGTCGCGCTGAATCAGGTGATCTGCGAGATCGAAACTGCGAAGTCCGTCGTGGAACTGCCGTCCCCGTTTGTCGGGACCGTCACCGAGCTGCTCGCGGCGCCGGGTGAGACGGTGCCGGTCGGCACGCCGATCATGCGTGTCACTACCGATGCCGCGGATGCCGCGGGTGCCGGATCCGCCGATCCGGCACCCGCAGCCCCGGCGCCTGAGCTGGTGTCCGAGGCTCGCGATATCGCGGCCGATGCGGCCGCGAGCGTGGAGCATGAGGAGCCCGCCGGGGCGGTGCTCGTGGGGTACGGCACGACAGGCACCGCGAAGTCGCGCCGGCGCCGCGGTGGGGAGCCGTTGCTGCCCACCGCTGGCGGCGTGCCCGCAGCGGTCGCCGCGTCGGGTACGAGCGCGGGTGCGGTGCTCGCAAAGCCGCCGATCCGCAAGTTCGCGAAGGATCTGGGCATCTCGCTCTCCGAGGTCGAGGGCACCGGCCCCTCGGGCGAGGTGCTGCGCTCCGATGTTGAGCGCCACGTGTCGCAGTCGCGGGTGTTCCGCAACCTCGAGACGCCTGAGCCGTCTGCGGTACGTGAGGAGCGTATCCCGTTGAAGGGCATGCGCAAGCAGATCGCCAAGGCGATGGTGACGAGCGCGTTCGAAGCACCGCACGTGGGCGTGTTCACCGACGTGGACGCCACCCGCACGATGGAGTTTGTCAAGCGCCTCAAGACGTCCTCCGATTTCGCCGGGGTCCGGGTCTCTCCGCTCCTGATTTTCGCGAAGGCGATGCTGTGGGCGATCCGGCGCAACCCGGAAATCAACTCGACTTTCACCGAGACCGAGATCATCCGTCATAACTTCGTGAATCTCGGGATCGCGGCGGCCACGCCCCGTGGCCTCGTGGTGCCGAACATCAAGGAGGCGCAGGATCTCAGCCTGCTCGAGCTCGCGAAGGCGATCGAGCAACTGACCTTCACGGCGCGCGATGGGCGCACCCAGCCCGCCGAGATGGCACACGGAACGATCACGATCACCAACATTGGCGTGTTTGGCATGGACTTCGGGACGCCGATCCTGAATCCGGGCGAGTGCGCGATCATGGCGATGGGCACGATCCGCGAAAAGCCGTGGGTTGTGGACGGCGAGGTGCGTCCGCGCATGGTGACGACCGTGGGCGGATCCTTCGACCACCGCATCGTTGACGGCGACGTAATCTCACGCTTCGTCGCGGACGTGGCCTCCGTGCTTGAGGAACCCGCGCTGCTGCTCGACTGATCGGCGAGGGAAGTACATGGCTGAGCCGTTGGGGCGGGACAATCGGCCCGGTCCTGATCCAACACCCGCGCCGCCTGCCAAGAGGTCGATGACCCGGCGAGGAATGTGGGCCGCGTGGTGCGTGGCGATTCCCTATGCCGCCCTGATGGTGTGTTGGGTGGCGCTCGCCGTCACCGGCGGAGACACGGGCTATTCGTGGCTCATGTGGCTGTACGGGATGTGGCTCGCCTGCCTCGTATGTGTGCCGCTCGCCGGCGTGGGTGCCGCGCTCGGCGCAGCCGAGGGCTCTCGGGTCACCAAGATTTGGGGCATCGTCGCGGTGGTGCTGTGTCTGCCGGGTTTCTTCCTATCGTTCACGTTGCTGGGCGCCCTGTAGCTCGGAACTACGGGTGGGCGCCGGTGTCGCCGTGGCTTGCTGGCTCGATCTGGATCGTCGAGTGGTCGACATCGAAGTGCTCGTGCAGGCACGCGCGCAGCTCGTCGAGTATGTCGTGATAGCCGCGCTCGTCCCAGCTTGCGTCCGTCACCGTCACGTGGGCTGAGAACGCGGGGACCCCGGAGGTGATCGTCCAGGCGTGGACATCGTGAACCTCGGTGACACCGGGCACCGCGAGCATGTGATCGCGGGTGGCGTCGAGGTTGAAGCCCTTTGGGGTGCCCTCAAGGAGTACCGCTGCGACCTCGCGAAGCAGGCTGATTGCGCGCGGGAAGATGAGGAGCGCAATGCCGATGGAGGCGATCTGATCCACGGTTGTCCATCCCGTGAGCATGATGATGATCGCCGCGACCACCACAGCCACGGAGCCCAGCAGGTCGCCGAGAACCTCTAAGTAGGCGCCGCGGACGTTGAGACTCTCCTTTTGGCCGGATCGCAGGATTAGGAGCGAGACGAGATTCGCGAGACCGCCAAAGACCGCGGCCCAGAGCATGATCCCGGACTCGATCTCGACCTCGGTGCCGAAGCGGGCAATAGCCTGCACGAAGATCACGACCGCGATCACGCCCAGCACAATGCCGTTGATGAGCGCCGCGAGGATCTCGACGCGGAGGTAGCCGTAGGTGCGTTTCGACGTGGCGGGAAGCGTGGCGATGAGGCTCGCGATCAGCGCGATCGCAACCCCGGTCGCGTCGGTGAGCATGTGGCCCGCGTCGGCGAGGAGCGCGAGCGAGTTCGAGATCAGCGCACCCACGACCTGAATGACAAACACGCTGAGCGTGATCGACAGCACAATGATGAGCCGCTTGCGGTGCTTCCCGGTCGCGGTGCTCGCGCCCTGGAGGCCGTGGTCGTGGGCGTGGCCGCCCGACTCATCTCCGGCGCTGGGGCGTGCGGGGTGACCCGCACTGAAGCCGGGCTCGCAATCGGGGTCTTGTTCCACGTGACTCGTCATGTTGCGAACTGTAGCAAGTGCCTCAGGGGGCGTATACAGCCAGTGGGAAAGTGCCCGATGGCCGTGACCTATACGCGCTCGGCTGAGTAGCCCGCCTCGGTGACGGCGGCGGTGATGGCCTCATCGCTCACCGTTCCGTCGGTCTCCACGCGCAATGTGCCGGTCTGGGCGCTGACCGTGATCCCGGAGACCCCCGCGAGTTCCTCGAGTTCTTCGCGAACGGACATTTCGCAGTGGCCGCAGGTCATGCCGGTGACCTGGAAGTCTGCGGTAGTGGGGGTGGCGCTCATGATGCTCCTTGTTCCGGGGATGACAGCAGTGTATACCCCACTGGGGTATGTAGCAAACAACCCTTTCCGGGTTGGACGTATTCCCGGGGCGGGGCGGGGTCGGGCGGGGTCGGGTGCTAACTGGCGAGCAGCTGCGCCGCGAGCTGCAGCAGTGTTTCCTCGGTGCCGGGCCGACCGATGAGTTGCACCCCGAACGAGTGCCCTGCCTCCGTGGTTAAGATTGGCACTGCAATAGCTGGGAGACCCGACACGTTCACCATCGAGGTGTACGGCGCCCACTCGCACTGCAGCTGGTAGTCATCGTCGGGGGAGAGAGCGGTAAAAGCGCCGATCCGGGGCGGAAGCATGGCCAGACCCGGGGTGAGGACAACGTCATAGCGTGCCCACTGCGCTCGCGCGTGTGCGGCAAACGCGTGCAGCTGGGCCGCTGCCACGGCATGGTCCTCGGCCGAACGGGCGAGGGCGCGCTCGCGGAATAGGCGGGTCAGTGGCGTGAGGCGCTCAGCGCCGCCAGCCGGCAGTTCGAGGAGCGAGAGCCCCGCGGTCCACGCACGAGTGAATGCCTGCGGGTAGATCGGGTCGTAGTGAATTGCGGCGTCTTCGACGACGTGGCCGAGGCCCGAGAGGAGCTGCGCGGCGCGCTCGTGTGCCGCGCGGGCCTCGGGGGACAGTGGGGTCGGATATGCCGAAGCAAACGGTGACGCGTCCGAGATTCCGACCCGCAGGCCCCGCAGCGATTCGGCGCGCGCAACGGCGGTGACCGCGGGCTCGATGCTGCCCGCTTTTCCGGATCCCCGCATCGCGTCAAATAGCAAGGCTGCGTCCTGGGCTGTGTGCGCAATCGGCCCAGTCACGGTGAGACGTGGTGCACCGAACTCGTCGCGCACTCCGCGCGTCACATCGGAGGGGATTGCGCCGAGCCCGGGCTTCAATCCCACGAGGCCACAGGCGAGGGCAGGGATGCGGATCGAGCCGCCCCCGTCGCTGCCCGGGGCGAAGGGCAGGAGCCCTGCCGCGACGGCCGCGGCGCTTCCGCCCGAAGAGCCGCCCGCCGTGCGCTCCGGGTCGAGGGGGTTGCGTGCGGGAGGCGCGATGAGATTCTCGGAGTAGCCGGTGAGCCCGAATTCCGGCACCTGGGTCTTGCCGAGTGAGATCGCCCCCGCCCCGCGCAGCGTGTGGACGCCCGGGGCGTCGGCTTGCGCAACGGTGTGGGGGAGCGCCGCGCTGCCGTGCGTGGTGGGAGCCCCGCCGACGTCAGTGAGGTCTTTGTGCGCGAGTGGGATGCCGTGCAGCGCGGGGAGTCGGCCCCGCTCGGCTGCGGGGGTCGCGGCGAAGCGCTCGTCCGCAGCTGCGGCCGCCGCTCGGGCCTGCTCGGCGGTGATGGTGATGAACGCCCCCAGGTCAGCGCGTTCCGCGATCCGGTCGAGGAAGTGCTCGGTCACCTCGCGCGCTGAGAGGGTGCCGGCGCGGAGCTCGGCCCTGAGGACGTGTGCGGAGAAATCGGAGAGGGAAGCGCTCACGCCTCCACCCTACGCGCGAGTGCATGCCGGGTGGCGGGCTCTCGGGTACGGGGTGGCCAGATTTCGGGGGGCGAGTTGAGTGGAACCGCCTGTACCGAAATCGCGGAGATTCACGCTTGCGCAGGAGATTGTTGCCCCGATGTACCACGTGGAGCGTGAATCTCCGGTCTGGTCGTGACCCCACTGTGGGGCCCGGGGCCCGGGGCCACGTGGACTCCGCGGGGCTCTCGCTATGCGGCCTCGATCTTGAGGTCGAGGTACGCCTGAAGTTCGGCCTCGGTTGCGAACTCACGCAGTTCGTGGCGGAAGCCGGTGGCGGACTGCGGTGCGCGCTGTACCCAGGCGGCAATGTATGCCTCGCCTTCGCCACCCCAGGATCCACATGAAACCGCTGGTTCCGGATCGGTGCCGACTGCTCCGCAGGAGGTGCCCTCGCCCCGGGCGTTGACGATGCCGAGCATGATGCTGCCGACCTTATTCTTTGCGGCGTAGAAGAAATCACCATCGCTGGTGCGCTCGAGCAACGTGATGGTGTGGGGGACCGGGGTGAGCAACGGCTCGTTGTGGTTGGAGTTTTCGAGAACCTGGACCTGCGCGCGTTCCCACTCCGTCGGGGAATGCGGGGGCCGCTGCACGGCGTTGCAGAAGAAGAGAATCGCGAGGACGGCCGCCCCGACGATGCCTGCCCACATGGCGACTGCGGGGGCTACGCGAGGCTGCGACGTCATGGTCACAGTCTACTGGGCACTGTTGCGAATGGTTCTCATGAGCGGCTATAGTGATAGTCGTTCTCATTTAGAAAGTTGCTCATGCCACGCTTCCCCCGCACCACCCAGCGCTCACGACACTCGCTGCGCGCCGCCGCAGCGCTCGCCGCCGGTGCCGCACTCGTCCTCTCGGGCTGCTCAGCCGACCACGGTTCAGCCGCCGCCGGCGAGGGGCTCGCGGTCGTTGCGACTACCACCCAGCTCGCTGACTTCGCACGCGAAATTGGCGGCACCGATGTGCAGGTGCGGGGGCTGCTCACGCCCGGGGGCTCGGCCCACCACTTCGATCCGACGCCCGCGGACCTCCTTGCCCTGAGCGAGGCCGACGTGCTCATCGTCAACGGCGCGGGGCTCGAAACCTTCATCGATGACGCGGTCGAGGCCTCCGGCTTCAGCGGCGAGATCGTCACGGCCGCCGACGGCATTGACATTGATGAGGCCACTGAGATCACCGCGGAGGGTGAGGCCGAGGCTGCGAGCGGTGTGCAGCCCGCGCATGATCATGCCGACCATGATCACGAGGGTCACGATCACGCGGCAGAGGATCACGCAGAACCCGAGCACGCGGACCATGATCATGCCGAGGAATCTCACGATCACGGTTCGGATGAGCACGCGGATCACGATCACGGCCCCACGAACCCGCACCTGTGGACCTCCCCGCGCTACGCGGCGGACATGGCGGCCCACATCGGCGCCGAGCTCGCCCGGCTCGACCCGGCAGACGCCTCCGGCATCGAAGAGCGCACTGCGGCGTATACCGCACGGTTGGCAGCGCTGGACACCTGGGTGGCTGAGCAGTTCGCGGCGGTCCCCGAGGCGAGTCGAGTGCTTGTCAGCGGCCACGATTCTCTCCGGTACTACCTGCACGATTACGACATTGCGTTCGCTGGCGCGATTCTGCCAAGCTTCGAGGACAACGCGGAGCCGAGCGCCGCGGACATCGATGCCCTCGTTGCCGCGATTCAGGACCGCGGCGTCACCGCGGTGTTTGTCGAATCCTCGATGAGCCCGAAGCTGGCGCGCACGATTGCGAAGGAGGCTGGCGTGCAGGTGATCGATGCGGAGGCGCTGTACGCGGACTCACTGGGTGCTCCGGACTCAGACGGCGCGAGCTATATTGATGCAACCGTTCACAACACGCGACTGATTCTCGACGCGTGGGGCCAGGAGGCGAGCGCACTGCCCGCAGCACTGCAGTCGTGACCGCGGCACTGACGCTTACCGACGCCGCGTTTGGCTACGGCGGGACGACGCGCGTTGACGAATTGACGCTCAGCCTGCCCGAGGGGGCGGCGCTGGCGCTGATCGGCCCGAACGGATCGGGCAAGTCGACACTATTGCGCGGCATCCTGGGCCTCGCCGATCTCACCGCGGGCAGTGTGTCGGTGCTCGGAACAACGCCGGATCGCGCCCGCCGCCTCGTCGGCTCGCTGCCCCAGGCGGACACGCGCGACACGACCCTCCCGGTGACCCTACGCCAGGTCGTCACGATGGGCCTCTACCGCTCCCGCGGATCGATGCGCCCCATTGGGCGGGCGGGGCGGGGCGCCGTTGCGAACGCGCTCGAACGTGTCGGTCTCGCGGGTTTCGCCGGGCGTCGCTTCGGGGAGCTTTCGGGCGGGCAGCAGCAGCGCGGGATCCTCGCGCGCGCGCTCGTGTCGGATCCGAAGCTGCTGCTCCTCGACGAGCCGTTCAACGGGCTCGACCGGGAGAACCGCGAGGTGCTGTTGCAGCTTGTGCGCGAGCTGCGCGCTGAGGGACGCTCGATTGTTGTCTCGACGCACGATCTTGAGATCGCGCAGGAGGCCTGCACTCACGTGCTGTTGCTTGCGAGCGGCCACGCGCCGAACGAGCCGGGCCACCCCGCGGGCTTCGGGCCGCTCGATGAGGCGCTCACGCTCGACGCCGTGCAACACGCCTTCCACGGCACCACCGTCGAGCTTGACGAGCACACGGTCACGACAACCCGGGAGGGCGCGGAGTGATTGAGGCCGCCACCGTGCTGGGCGCGCACCACCCGGCCGAGGTGTTCGCGCTACCGTTCATGTGGCGCGCGCTCGTGACCGTCGTGATTCTGGCAATCGCCGCGGGCGTCGTGGGCCTGTTCATCAGCTTCCGCGAGATGGAGTTTGTGAGCGACGGGCTGGTGCACGCCGTATTCCCGGGGCTCGTCATCGGTGCGGCGCTCGGGGGATCCGCGGGCGTGCTGCCCGGTGCGGTGCTCGCGGCGATCATTTCCGCGGTGCTCTTCACCGTGCTGGAGCACCGGGCAGGGGTGGGTGCCGACGCCGCGATCGCCGTTGTGTTGACCGGGCTGTTCAGCCTAGGGATCGTGCTTGTCTCCCGGCAATCGGGCTATGTATCGCAGTTGCAGGAGCTCCTGTTCGGACGCCTCCTCACCGTGACCTCGGCGCAGCTCTGGCAGATCCTCGCGGTCGCGATCGCCGCGCTTGCCGTGGTGGCTCTGACCTGGCGGGCCCAGCTCTTCCGCGCCTTCGATGCCGCGGGCGCAGAGGCGGCGGGATTCCGCCCGCTGCGCTCGGACATCGCGCTCGGGATCGCCGTGGCACTGCTCGTGGTGGCTGGCGTCCAAGCGCTCGGCGTGCTCATGGTGCTCGCGCTGCTCACCGTCCCGATGGCCGTGGCTCGGCTTCTCACGCGCGGTTTCGCCCTGCTGATTCCGCTCGCGATTGTGATCCCGCTGCTCGCGGGCATCGCGGGGCTGTGGCTGTCATTCGAGTGGTCCGTTGAGGCCGGTGCGACGGTGTCTCCGGGTGCCGTGGTCGTGCTGCTGCTTGTCGCGGCGTACGGTGTCGCAGCGGCGGTGCGGTCGATCCGGCGCGCCCGCGCCCACCCACGACAGGCGGTGCGCGCATGAGCTACTTCGCGGTTGCGGCCCTCGAACTCACTCTGCTCGGGCTCCTCGCCGGGCTCGCAGGCACCCTGGTGGTGCTCCGCCGGCGCTCGTTCTTCGCGGTGGCGCTGAGCCACGCAACGTTCCCGGGTGGCGTCGTGTTCGCCATCGCCGGCTGGAACCTGTTGCTCGGACAGGCCCTATTCGCCCTGGTGCTCGTGCTGCTCATGACACTGCTCGGCCGGATTCGCGGTCAGGGCCGCCAGGTCACGAGTGGGGTTGTGCTGTCCTTCGGATTTGCGCTCGGCACACTGCTCGCAAGCCTGAATCCCGGACTCGGCATCCCCGTCGAGGCGTTGCTCGTCGGTTCACCACTGAGCGTGGCGAGCGGCGACGTCGTGGCGACTGCGGCGGTACTCGTGCTCACGCTGGGGGTGCTCGCGGTGAGCTGGCGGCGGATCCTGTTCCACACCTTTGACCCTGTGGGGTTTGCGGCAGCGGGTTTCCGCAGCTGGCCCGTGGAGTTGATCGTGACCGGGGTGATCGCAGCGGCTGTGGTGGTCTCGATGCCCGCGGTTGGCGCGATCCTTGGGGTGGCCGTCATTATCGGACCGGCAGCGACGGCCCGCGCACTCACGGATCGCCTCGAATGGATCCCGCCGATCGCGGCCGGCATCGGGGTGGGCGGCGGTCTGCTCGGCCTGTGGTTCTCGCGGGAGTTGGGTATCGCCGCCGGTGGCGCGGTCGGTCTTGTGCTTGCCGGAATCTTCCTGCTCGCGGTCGCCGTGCGCGCTGTGATCCGCAAGGCTTCGCGGCGCACGGCGGAGTTCGCTACGGTGGGGGACAGGAACCCGGCATAGGAGGTGCGAGATGCAGCCCAAGCGCAATACGTGGCAGCGTGAAGCGGTGCGTGCATCGCTCGCGGAGGCTCACGGTTTTGTGAGCGCGCAGCAGCTGCACCAGGTGCTCCGCGACGCCGGATCGACGATCGGTCTCGCAACCGTCTATCGCAACCTCGCGAGCCTCGCCGAAACGGGTGAGGCCGACTCGCTGCAGTCGCCCGAGGGCGAGAACCTGTTCCGATCCTGCGCGACCCAGGGGCATCATCACCACCTGATCTGCCGCAGCTGCGGGGATACGCGGGAGCTCTCGGCGACGGTCGTTGAGGAGTGGACCAAGCGCGTGGGCGCCGAGCACGGCTTCACGGAGATCGAGCACGTTGTTGATCTCTTCGGGCTGTGCGAGCGGTGCCGTGCCCGCGGTGTCGCGCCCGCAGAGTAGCTCTCTTCGCGGGCCGAAGTCAGACTGGCTGGGACACTCGCGAACGCTCCGAACCTTGAATAGGCTAGACCCAACTCAGATCGGAGCATCGATGAGAATTGTGCGTGTGCGTGCCAGCAATTGGCGAAACTTCAAGTCCATTGATTTCCCGCTGGACTCGAGGCTCTTCATCGTCGGCCCGAACGCCTCAGGCAAATCAAACCTGCTCGATATTCTCCGTTTTCTGGGTGAAGTCGCGACTCCCGGAGAAGGAGGCCTCACGGCCGCGGTGGAATCCCGCGGCGGCATCGGCAAAGTGCGCAGTCTATTCGCGCGTACGAATGCCAAGGGCCGCCTGATTCTCGATATCGACCTGGAGGACGAGGGGGTTGCCTGGAAGTACCGGCTCTCCATTCGGGGAGAAGGGAGCGGGCGCAATCGCCCCATCGTGGACGAGGAAACTGTGGAGCGCGACGGTGAAGTATTGCTGTCCCGTCCAGATATCCATGACCACGACGACGCCGTGCGGTTGACCCAGACCCACCTTGAGCAAGTTACTGCAAATAAATCGTTTCGCGTGGTCGCCGAGTACTTCGCCAAGGTGCGGTATTTTCACCTCGTACCGCAAGTCATCCGCGAGCCCGCGCGAGGAAGCGGCTTCCACAAGGATCCTCACGGGGGCGACTTCATTGCCCAGATTAACCAGACCCCCGCTGCAACACGAAAAGCGTGGCTGCGGCGTATTGAGACTGCCCTCAAAGCTGCGGTGCCCGAGTTCGAATCGTTGCAGGTTTCTGTCGATGCTGCGGGCCGACCACACCTTGACGCGGGGTACCGAAACTGGCGGGCGAATCCAACTCGGCACACTGAGGTGGAGTTCTCCGATGGCACGCTCCGGCTCATCGGGCTCCTGTGGACCATCGTCAGCGCGCCGGCGAATGGTGGTGCGCTTCTCCTCGAAGAACCCGAGCTCTCGCTGAACTCGGCAATTGTCCGTGAGCTCCCGACCGTGTTGGCAACCGCGCAGCGGGATCGAGGACTCCAGGTTCTGTTGTCCACACACGCTCCGGAGCTCCTCGATGACGAGGGTGTGCGACCCTCCGAAGTGCTGGTCCTGCAGGTCACACCTGACGGCACAGTTGCCCAGCTGCTCTCGGATATCTCTGAGGTGCGCGACGAGCTGGCTGCCGAGTTGCCGCTCTCGGACATCGTGCACGGACTGGTGTCACGCCAGGATCTGAGCGGTTTCCTTGCGGTGGGGCGCACCCGCTAGTGGAGATTACGTTGGTGGTTGAGGGGGTCTCTGACCGTGAGACCGCCAAAGCAATCGTGCGGGCAGCGGGCCACGAGCCGGGGACCGTGCATGACAAAGGCGGACGGACAAAGCTCGATCGCCTTCTGAAGAATTACAATCGTGCGGCACGACATGCGCCCTGGGTCGTGTTCAGGGATACCGACTCGCGGTGTCCCGTAGAGCTGCGGAATCGCCTACTTGCAGATATCGGAGTCACCTCCGAGCGCTTCCACCTTCGACTGGCCCACTCCATGACCGAAGCTTGGCTGCTCGCGGACACTGTGGGCTTCGCGGAGTTCTTCAGCATCTCGCAGGCGAAACTCACCCGGAACCCGGAGGAACTCGCACACGCCAAGCAGGAGGTGCTGCGAGTGTGCGCAGGGTCTCGCAAACGGCACGTGCGCGAAGGGATGACCGCAGGAAACGGCGAAGTTGGTCCACTGTACGTGAGCATGATCAATGAGTTTGCGAGTGAGCACTGGGACGTGCATCGCGCCATGGATCAAAGCCCGAGCCTGGCGCGTGCAGTGAGCCGCATCGCGCAGATCGCGCAGTAGGCGCCTGCTGTCGCACTGTCGCGGGGTGAAGTGACCCCGCATACCACGCAAGCCGCCCGGGCACCAGATTCGGTGCCCGGACGGCTTCGGGGTGTGGGGTGGGGGCGGCGTCGCCGCCCCCACAGCTACGCGAGCTCGGTGAACTCGGTCGGCTCCTCGGGGTCGCCACCGTCCTTCCGCGCGCGCTTGCGTTCGGCACGCGACGGACGTGGGGTCCGTGCCTGGCCCGTGCCCGCCAGCTGCCGCTGCGTCTCGCGCATGTCCGCGCGTTCCGCCTGCCGCTCGGCACGACGCTCGCGCCGGCCCGCGCGCTTGGCGAGCTTCTTGTCGCGACGACGCTCCACCAGGGTGTAGAGGATCGGCACCAGAATCAGCGTGAGCAGCGTCGAGGAGATGAGCCCGCCGATCACGACGATCGCCAGTGGCTTCGAGATGAACACGCCGCCGCCGGTCAGGCCAAGCGACATCGGGATCAGCGCGAAGATCGTCGCTGCCGCCGTCATGAGGATGGGGCGCAGGCGCAGGCGCGTACCATGTTCCACAGCCTCATCGAGATCCGCGCCCGCGGAGCGGAGTCGGTTCACCAGGTCCATGAGCACGATCGCGTTTGTCACAACGATCCCGATCAGCATCAGGAGACCAATGAGGGCCGGGAGGCCCAGCGGCGTGCCCGTGACGAACAGTCCGAGGATCGCACCGGTTGCCGCGAACGGGATCGATACGAGCAGCACGAACGGGCCGCGGAAGCTCCGGAATGTCGCCACCATGACAAGCAGTACCAGCATGATCGCACCCAGCATCGCGGCACCGAGCTGCGCGAACGCGTCGTCCTGCTCCGCGCTGACGCCACCGAGTTCGAAGCTCACCCCTGCCGGGAGATCTGTTGTTGCGATGGCGCGGTCAATCGCGGCGGATGCCTGATCGAGCTGGCCCTTTTTCGGAGTGACCGTGAGCGCCACCTGGCGTTCGCCGTCGGCCCGGCTGATGACGGGAGCGGTGAGTTCCTCGGAGACCTCCGCGATCGCGCTGAGCGGGATCGCGGTGCCGGTGAGCTCAGTCGCGGCCTTCTGCTCGGCCTCGGCGGCCTGCGCGTCCGCGAGCTGGGTGGCCGCGTCCGTCTGTCCCTGGCGCAGCGCAGCGAGCTGCTCATCCAGCCCCGAGACGCCGCCCTGGGCACCCGCGATCGCCTCTTGCAGGGCGCCGATCTGCTCGGCACGCTCCTGCGTGGCGCGCAGCATCGAGTCGTCCTCGGGGGACAACGGCGGCTCGGGCACGATCGGCGCGGCCATGAGCTGTGCGAGCTGCTCGGACAGCGGCCCGATCTGCGCGGCGAGTTCGCTGCGCTGCGCGGCGGCTTCGTTGATCTGCTGGGTGAGTTCGGCGTTCGCCTTGAGGCGCTGTTCCTCGGCTTCGGCCTTGCCCTTCGCTTCGAGGGCGTCGGCGGCGATCTTCTGTGCCTGCATCGTCTGCTGCGGGGTCACTGGGAGCATGATGTCACCGAGCTGCTCGGCGGTGCGCTCCGTACCCGGGGTGCGCACCACGATGTCGCGGTCGCGCCCCTCCAGCATGATCCGGCCCACGTTCTGGCCCTCAAGCGCCTCGGTCACGGCGCGCGCCACGGACGCGGGATCGAAACCGATGTTCGCGGCCTGCAGCTCGTTCAGGCGCACGCGCACCACGGGCTGTTCGCCCGCGAGCTCACTGGTGACGGACTGCACTCCAGGCTCGTCCGCGAGCTGCTTCTCCAGCTGCTCGCTCGCCGCGCGCAGCGCGGCTGGATCGTTGCCTCGAATCTGGAGGGCGATGCCGGATCCGCCGGCACCGCCGGTAAACGCGTCCTGGGTGAGGAGCTGGACCTCGCCGACGTCTTTCAGCTTGTCGAGCGCGTCTTGCACCTTGTCGCCAACCTGCTCGGCTTCTGCGCCGTCCTCCAGTTGGACGTCATAGGAGAGCTGAGTGGGGGTCCCCGCAACGCTCACGGGAATCGTCGTGATCACATCGCGCACGCCAGGCACCTTGTCAAGCGCGGCTTCGACGGGCTCCGCGAGCGCGACGAGGTCGGTGGTGTTCCCCGTTTCGGGCGGAGATTGCGTGAGCTGGAGGCTTTCGTTTCCGGACGAGCCGAGGAAATCGGTCGGGATCATCGTCGCCATCGCGAGCGTCCCCACCAGGATCAGGCCCGAGGACACCAGGGTGATGACGGGGTGGCGACGCGTGGCGTTGAGCGCGGGCATGATGGTGCGCTGCAGTCGATCCGGGGCGGTATGGATCTCGTCGAGGTCCGAGTGCTCACCCCCATCGGCGATTGCCGGAACCGGACGGCTGAGCTCGATGGTGTCGTCGCTCGCCTCGCCGGAGGTGGCGAGCGTCGGATCCGCCGCGGGATCCAGCGCAGACTCGGCCGCGGGGTTCGCGGGGTTCGCGGCGTCCGCACGCCGCTCCTTGCCGCGAATGAACCAGTACGCGAGCACCGGCACGATCGTGAGCGCCACCACGAGGGAGGCCAGAAGCGCGATCGACACGGTGATCGAGAACGGGCGGAAGAGCTGCCCGGCCATGCCCGACACGAACGCGATGGGCAGGAAGACGGCGACAGTCGTGAGTGTGGACGCGGTGATTGCGCCGGCGACCTGCTTCACCGAGGCGACGACGCCCTCTACCGTGAGGTGCCCCGCGCCGCGACGACGCGAGATGTTCTCGATCACCACGATCGAATCGTCAACCACGCGACCGATCGCGATCGTGAGCGCACTCAGCGTCAGGATGTTCAAGGTGTTGCCGCTCCACCACAGGCCCACCAGGGTGATGAGGAGCGACAGTGGGATTGAGACCGCGGCGATGATCGTTGAACGCCATGAGCCGAGGAACGCGAGGATCACGAGTACCGCGAAGAGCAGCCCAAGGCCGCCCTCGACTGACAGATCGTGGATCGACTGCTCGATGAAGGGGGCCTGGTCAAACAGCGTGACGAACTCGGCCTTCAGGGTGGGTGCGAGACGGTCAAGCTCGGCATTCACCGCGTGGGAGATATCGACAACGTTCGCCCCCTGGCCGGGGGTGATCTGGAGCGTCAGGGCGGGCTTGCCGTTGACGCGGGAGATCGACTCGGCGGGCACGGTCTCGGCATAGACGTCCGCGAAGTCGGAGAGGCTCACCACACCGTTCTCCACGGTCAGCGGGATTGCGGCGATCTCCTCGACGGAGGTCAGGGCGGCGCCGACGGTCACCGAGAGGGGGCCCTCGGGAGAATCAGCCTGTCCGGCCGGAATTGCGGCACCGTGTGATTCGAGTGCGGGAGCAATCTGTGCGGGATCCACCTTCAAACGCGTCACGTCTGCGGGCCGCAGGTCGATCAGGATCCGCTGCTCCTCGCCGCCAGCGAGCGTCACCTTCTGCACGCCGTTGACACCTTGCAAGGCCGGGACTACGGTCTGGGCAAGCGCATCACTGAACGCGTCGTGGTCGCCGGAGGTGCCCGCGCTGAGCACCATCGCGGGCATGTCATCGGCACCGCCCGAGAAGACCGTGACCTCGGTGCCCTGCGGGAAGGTGGGCTTCAGCGCCTCCGCCGCGGCACGGATCTTCGGCAGAGTCTCCTCATCGCCGTCGAACGGCCACTCGACCATGATGTCCGCGGCACCACTCGAGGTTGTTGAGGTCACCCGCGTGATCCCCGGCACCGCACTGAGCGCTTGCTCTGTAGGTTCGGTGACGGCGCGGGAGAGCTCCTCCGGTGCCAGGCCGGGCGACTGCACGGACACAAATGCCATGGGCACCTGCATCGAGGGCATCAGCTCTTGCTTGAGCGAACTCATCGAGAAGAGGCCGAGCACCGCAACGGCGAGGGTGATGAGCCCCACGATCAGCCGGTTGGCGAGACTCGTACGGGTGAGGAAGGACATGGTGCCTTTCGGTGTGGGCCTCGAAGCGCGACGGGGACCGCGCGGATGCGGCTCGCTCAAGGCATGACAAAACGGTCGATTGTTCCAGTGTTGTCGGCCCGTGAACCGGGCGCATCATCCCCTGGTACGACACGTGTCATCCCCTGGGATGAACATGGGGCGGCGGTGGCCGCGCACCCGCTAGCTTGTGTGGCGCGGCTCCACCCAGCTCCAGCTCGCAAACTTGGCGGATCGCCCGTCGCCGCTTGACCGGCCGGTGAGGCGTCGCTGCACCCACGGGACCACGTGCTCGCGGGTGTATCGGAGCTGATCGCGGGCGGAGGGGGCGGGAACGGCCGCGGCCTCCATCACCCAGTCCTCAGGGGCGGCATAGCCCAGCGTGCGCAGGACGTTCGCGGCGACCCGGTGGTGGCCCACCGGCGCGAGGTGCAGACGGTCGTGGGACCAGTACTGACGCCCCGCGAGATCGGCGTCCGCCCAGTTGTTTGTGTATCGGATGCCGAGGCGTTCTGCGATCCCGCCTGCCACGCGTGCGAGCTCGTCTCCCTTCGCACGCACGCGCCCACCTCCGGGCAGCCCGCCGGTCGGGTTGGCACCCGCGAGCAGCAGCGGTTCGGCACCGGCGTCCTGCATCCGGCGCAGTGCCGACTCGGTCTCGGCGGCGATCCAGGCCAGGTCGGTGCCGGGGCGCAGCATGTCATTGCCGCCGCCATTGAAGCTGACGAGCGTGGGGGCGAGGGCCAGCGCCGGATCGAGTTGCTCGGCAATGATCGGTCCCAGGAGGCGGCCGCGGATTGCCAGATTCGCGTACTGCACGGGAGCGCCCGTGGCGTCGGCGAGTCCCTGCGCCACAAGGTCCGCCCAGCCGCGTACCGAACCGTCGGGCCGCTCGTCGCCAACCCCTTCGGTGAAACTATCGCCAATCGCGACATACCGGATCGCGGCCCGAGGCTCCTGCGTTGCTGCCATGCGCACAGCCTATTCGCACGGCCCGAACACAGGGAAGTGGCGGGGTCGAATGCGGCACCTGTTCGGGGAACGCGCTGCACAGCGTGCGAGGATGGGGCCATGGACTGGACGCAGCATCGCTTGTACGGAATCGTCGTCGGCGCCGTGCTGGGGGCGCTACTCGGTGCCATCCTCTGGTCGTTTGGGACCGGTTCTCGGATGGGGCCGTGGGTGACGCTCCTGTTGCTCGGTGCGGTGATCGCGAACCTTGTCGTGTCGCAGCGCATGAACGCCGCCATCGACCGGACAGTTGTGCAGCGCGCACAGGCGATGGCGGCCGGGCAGGTCCCCGGCGAGCCCGCGCCGGCACGGGTGCATCGGGTGTACGGCCGACCGCTCGCGCAGTCCGCAACGATGCTGTGGCCCGGAACCCCGGAGCCCGCACGCCTTGCGCTGCTGCACGTCTTGCCTGCGCAGGGTGCCCCGCGGAGCGTGTACGCCGTGGTTCCGTCGCGCTACGGCCTCACCCGTGGCACCCCTGCGGCGGTCGTATTGGATCCCGCATACCCCGACATTGCCGTGTTTGATGATCGCGCGCCGGTCGAGACCCTGGCTGCGATTGGTGCGGACCCACGCTGGCTGACGGAGCGCGTGCCGTCGATGTTCACTCGCCAGGGCGGTCTCGGGACACTGCTCGCGAGCGTCGGCGGGCTCCTCTTCGCCGCGCTGCTCGGGGCGATTCTGCACTAGTCACTTACGCCAACACGCCCGGCTTGCGACTGAGTGCCGAGGCGGGTAGACTTTCCCCTTGGCTGTGCGCCGTCCCAGTGCACAGACCGCGGGGGAGCAAGGCTCGCTGCGAATCACTTCGCGTGCGCGTGCCCTCGCAGACAAGAAATCTTGGGTGAGGCCGTCCGGTCTCACGGTATGAGAGGAAACATCATGGCAGCAGTGTGCCAGGTGACCGGAGCCGTTCCCGGCTTTGGACACAACATTTCGCACTCGCACCGTCGCACCAAGCGTCGGTTCGATCCGAACATCCAGAAGAAGACCTACTTCGTGCCCTCGCTCGGCCGCAAGGTGACGCTCACCCTGTCGGCTAAGGGCATCAAGGTCATCGATGCCCGTGGCATCGAGTCCGTCGTTGCTGATCTGCAGAAGCGTGGGGTGAAGATCTAATGGCTAAGGATAAGGACGTACGTCCGATTATCAAGCTTCGTTCGACGGCAGGTACCGGTTACACGTACGTGACCAAGAAGAACCGTCGCAACACCCCCGACCGCCTCGTGCTGAAGAAGTACGATCCCGTGGTCCGTAAGCACGTTGATTTCCGAGAGGAGCGTTAAACATGGCTAAGAAGAGCATGATTGCAAAGAACAAGCAGCGTCAGGTCATCGTTGAGCGCTACGCCGCGAAGCGCCTCGAGCTGAAGAAGGCCCTCGTCGACCCGAACGGGACCGAAGAGAGCCGCGAAGCTGCACGTGTTGGCCTGCAGAAGCTGCCCCGCAACGCGTCGCCCGTGCGCGTGCGGAGCCGCGACGTCATCGACGGCCGTCCCCGTGGCGTCCTGTCGAAGTTCGGTGTTTCCCGTGTGCGCTTCCGCGACATGGCACACCGTGGCGAGCTGCCCGGCATCACCAAGTCGAGCTGGTAACAGCGGACTCTCAGCGGGCGCGAATCCTTCGGGGTTCGCGCCCGCTTTTGCGTTCCCTGACGACACGCCGCGCGGAATTGCCGCGGGAAGATCCGCAGAAAACCGCCAAACTGAGGTAGATTCGTAGCGATCAACCGATCGGACCCTCCAAATCGGTGGGGACACCTGAACCAGATCAGGGGCTCGGCCATTTGCTGTCGTCGCCCTGGAAGGACACAACATGGCACTCAACAAGACCGAGCTTGTCGCGAAGATCGCCGCTGAGACCGGCCAGAGCCAGGCCGCAGTTTCCAGCGTGCTGGACGGGCTGTTCGCTGCTGTCTCCGAGACCGTCGCCGGTGGCGAGAAGGTTTCGATCCCCGGCTGGATCTCGTTCGAGACCGCAACCACGGCTGCACGTACGGGCCGCAACCCCCGCACGGGCGAGACCATCGATATCCCCGCGGGCAAGCGCGTCAAGGTGTCGGTCGGCTCGAAGCTGAAGGCTGCCGTGAAGTAATTTCACCCACCGTACAGACACCCCCGGCGCCTCGGCGCCGGGGGTGTCTGTGTCTGAGCCGTAGCGTGCTGATCTGATGCACATCGACCAGGCCGTAGGCTAGGTGCGTGCCTCGTTCTCTCCGTGTATTCGCCCCTGCTCTCCTCCTCGCGGCGACAATCGCCGCGTTGTTCCTTGGGCTCGCGATCGGCGGAGCAGCCAACGAGCGCGCACTCGCTGATCCGGGCACGTTTGTGCGATACGCGGTGCCCCTGACTCGGACCCTCGTGAACGTGGCGATGGCGGGGCTGATCGGTTCGGTTGTCATGGCGATCTGGGCGCTCGCGAGCGACCGCGCCGAGGCGCGAACCGCCCTCGATGTGGCGGCCGGATCCGCAGCAATGCTGACCGTGGCCAGCGCCGCGACGCTGCTTGTGACGTATGTGGATCTTTCCGGCCTCCCGTTCTCTGGAGATGCGGCCTTCGGTGCCGGACTGGCACAGTTCGTCACGGAGATTGAGCTGGGTCGGCTCTGGTTGATTGAGCTGCTGCTCGCTGCCGCGACGACAGTGATGGCCTTCGCGATCCGGGACCGACGCCTCACTCTGCTCGTGTTGCTCGCCGCCCTGGCAACAACGCTGCCGCTCGCGCTGCAGGGGCACGCCGCGGGCTCCTCAAACCACAGTCAGGCCGTGAACTCGTTGCTGGTGCACCTGATCGGGGCTTCGGTCTGGTTGGGTGGGCTCCTCACGCTTGTGTTCCTCGCCCGCGTTGTTGACAGGCAACGCCTCTCCGTGCTGACCGCCAGGTATTCCACGCTGGCCCTGTTTGCGTTTGTGGGTGTCGCGGCCTCCGGCGTTGTCAGCGGCTGGATGCGCGTCGGAAACCTGGATGCGCTGTTCGGCACCGGCTACGGCCAGTTGCTGATGTGGAAGACGGGGGCACTCCTGGCCCTGGGCGTGTTCGGCGCGATCCAGCGCACGCGACTGATCCCGCGCATCGCTGACTCCGTCGCCGGCCAACGCGCCTTCATCTGGTTTGTGCTCGCGGAACTCGCCGTGATGGGCCTGGCGAGCGGCATCGCCGGGGCGCTCGGTCGCACCGCGACACCCGTCTCGTTCGAACCCGCGCGCGATCAGGGCGGGGACATCAGCCCCGCGGAGTGGCTCACCGGGGATCCGCTGCCGCCTGAGCTCACCCCGATGAGCTACCTTACGGAATGGAAGTTCGACCTCGCCTGGGTGCTCGTGTGCGTCTTCGGCCTGGCGCTCTACATCGCGGGTGTAGTCCGCCTCAAACGGCGTGGGGACTCCTGGCCCATCGGGCGCACGATCGCGTGGTTCCTGGGCCTGCTCGGACTGTTCTACACGACGAACGGTGCGCTCAACGCGTACGAGCAGTACCTGTTCAGCGTGCACATGCTCGGCCACATGATGTTGACGATGTTGATCCCGCTGCTCCTCGTGCTCGGGGCACCGATCACGCTCGCGCTGCGCACAATCGAGAAGCGCACGGACGGGTCCTGGGGTGGGCGTGAGTGGATCATGTGGGCGATCCAGACGCCGTACTCCAAGGTGATCACGCACCCGGCCGTTGCGGCAGTGGTGTTCGCCGGATCGCTGTGGGTGTTCTACTTCACGCCGATCGCGCGCTGGGCAGCCTCCGAGCACCTGGGGCACCAGTGGATGATCATTCACTTCCTGATCGCCGGGTACCTCTTCAGCCTGTCCATGATCGGTGTCGACCCGGTCCCGTATCGTTTCCCATACCCGCTGCGACTCGTCACGCTGTTCGCGACGATGGCCTCTCACGCCTTCTTTGGGGTCACGATCATGACCGGCGACGGGCTGATGCTCGCCGACTGGTACGGTGCGATGGGCCGGACCTGGGGCGCGATCCCGATCGAGGATCAAGCCGCAGGCGGTGGCATCGCCTGGGGCATCGGCGAGCTTCCGACGCTCGCGCTTGCCCTCGTGGTCGCAGTGCAGTGGTCGCGTAGCGACACGAAGGAGCAGAAGCGCAAGGACCGGGCCGCGGATCGCTCAGGCGAGGCCGAGCTGCACGCCTACAACGACATGCTCGCGGCACAGGCGGCGCGTGACTCGAAGGCGACGCGCTAGCGGGTGTGACCCGCCGCGAGCGCTACGCGCCGGGGGCGCCCGCCGCCGTCGACGTCACATCGGCGCGGTGGAAGTTCTGGAACGAGCGCGAGGCCGTCGGGCCGCGCTGGCCCAGGTAACGTGAGAACGTCGCGCCCGCACCGTAGGGGCGATCGGACGGTGACGTCAGGCGGAAGAAGCAGAGCTGCCCGATCTTCATGCCGGGCCACAGCCGGATTGGCAGCGTCGCGACGTTCGAGAGTTCCAGCGTGACGTGGCCCTCAAAGCCGGGGTCGATGAAGCCGGCGGTCGAGTGCGTCAGCAGTCCGAGGCGGCCGAGCGAACTCTTGCCTTCGAGGCGTGCCGCGATGTCATCGGGAAGTCCCACCTGCTCGTAGGTCGAGCCGAGGACAAACTCGCCGGGGTGGAGGATGAAACCCTCCTCAGGGTCAACCTCAATGAGGCGGGTCAGCTCCGGCTGCTCCTCGGACGGGTCGATGACCGCGTACTTGTGGTTGTCGAAGAGGCGGAAGTAGCGGTCAAGCCGCACGTCAACACTCGACGGCTGCACCATCGAGGCCTCGCTCGGGGAGAGGGTGATTCGGCCGGACTCGAGTTCGGCATTGATGTCACGATCTGAAAGCAGCACAGTGTCGATTCTAGCTCGCATAGAGCGCCATCGATACGTGGGTGGTGCCTGGGAGCCGCCGTGAGCCAGCAGTGTAGATCGGGGGGGGGTGACGAAGTTGGAGCCGTGCCTCGGACTGGCATCCGGGTGATTCAATATGAGACAGTGTGCGCACATACCGCTGAGAACCCTGTCTGGCGAGAATACGCTGTGGTTTCCGCAGACGATGAGGTCGCTGATGATCTCACGTATCCAGACAAGGAGCAGACGTGTATCGAGTCTCAGTGGACACCGGCGGGACCTTCACAGATGTGGTTGTTCGCGACCCAGACAACAAGGTGTATATGTCGAAGGCGTTGACAACGCGCGACCGCGCGTACCGTGCGATTGCGCACGGCCTCGAAGACATTGCCGGCAGGATCGGGCTGAGCGTTGAAGCTCTCATTCGGAGTTCAGCCCAGATTAACTACGGAACGACGCGTTCAACGAACCTTGTGGTGACCGGGCAGTCGGCGCGCACCGCCCTGTTCACAACCGCTGGCTTCCCCGACGTGCTGCTCTTGCGCGAGGGTGGAAAACCGGACCCGTTTCGGCGGCTGCATTACCGCAGGGCCTTTGTGCCGCGCTATCTAACATTTGAGATTGCAGAGCGGGTGACGAGCGACGGCGAGGTGTATCTCCCCCTCGATGAATTGACGGTGATCGCAGCACTTCGAGCCTGCCGTGAGGCAGACGTTGAGGCGATTGCGGTGTGCTTGCTCTGGTCGATTGCCTCCCCCCTGCACGAGCTTCGTATCGGAGAACTCATTAGTGAGCACCTGCCGGGTGTGCCGTTCACCCTGTCGCACCAGGTGAACCCGAGCATCCGCGAATATCGCCGTGCCTCAGCTACGGCGATCGATGCGTCGCTGAAGCCGGCGATGCAGCAGTTCTTTGCTGATCTCGAGCATGATCTTGACGAGGCGGGCTTCGCAGGAACGCTTCTCATCTCTACCTCATACGGCGGTGGGTGGCACGCCGACCGGATCTCGGAGCAGCCCGTCTACTCGATTGGCTCGGGTCCGTCGATGGCACCGCTCGCTGCGATCGACGTTGCGGATCGGAATCTTCCCGGCGGCGCAGCTGGTCACACGATTTTGGTGACAGACATGGGCGGGACGACCTTCGATCTTGCCGTGGTGGAGCACGGAGAGATTGCGCGCACCAACGACACCTGGCTTGGTGGGAAGTGGGTGGGCGATATCACCGGCACCCGATCGGTTGATATTGAGAGCATCGGCGCGGGTGGCGGGTCAGTGGTGTGGGTCGATGGCGGTGGAATGATGCGAGTTGGGCCGCTGAGCGCCGGCTCCGAGCCGGGGCCCGTCTGCTATGGACGCGGCGGGAGCGAACCGACTGTGACGGATGCGGCGCTCGTCCTCGGGTATCTGGACTCCTCAAACTTTCTCGGCGGCCGCCTCGCTCTCGACATCGATGGCGCAAGGGCTGCGCTGCGCGAGATCGGGGAACAGACGAGCATGTCCGTCGAGGAAGCGGCCCGAGCTGCGCTGCACATATCCGTTGACAACATCGTGACGGCGATTCGGGAGAAGACCGTCGCGCGTGGGATCGATGCGCGCGAACTCGTCGTTGTTGCTGGCGGTGGGGCCTCGGGACTCACTCTGGGATTGATTGCGCGCGAGCTCGGAGCTGGTGCCGTGATTCTTCCTAAAGCGGCCGGGGCCATGAGCGCATACGGCGCGCTGGGGTCTGACATCGTGAGTGAGTTCGATGTCCCCACCTTCATGAGCACCGATCAGGCCGAGTTCACGGTCGACAACAACGCGGTCGGTAGCGTTGGCGACTCAGCGAGCGAGTTCTTTGCGACGCTCGACGCTCAGACTATTGCAGCAGCGACGACCGATTACTACATGCAGGCGCGGTACCCGATGCAAGCTTGGGAACTCACAATCACACTCGGGAGTAAGTCGGAGCTGAGCCAGCTGGATGCCGCGGCGATCGAGGACGCCTTCCACCGCGAGCATGAACGCGTCTTTGGGGTTCATGAGCCGGGCGAACACGTTGAGATCATTTCGTGGGGGGCGCGAGCCAGAGTGCGTGTCTTGGCAGGAGCGGCGGAGAACAGATTCGTCTCGGCGACTGGGGACGCCGCTGCGGTGTCAAGACCAGCGTATTTCGAGGGTCTTGGATGGCAGGACACCCCGGTCTTTGATGCGGCGGACGTGCAGACTCGTGGCAGCGTCGCCGGCCCAGCGATCATTCGGGAAGACATCACCACCATCGTGATCTACCCGGAACAAACACTCGAAGTCCTACCCTCTGGTGACTACAGACTTACTGCCCAGTCCCACACCGATCGAACAGGAGATCAGTCATGAGCCAGGTGTACGAAACAGACATAGTCGAGATGTCCGTCATTGCGAACCGTCTCGACGGGATCGTTCGAGAGATGGAAAACACGCTGTTGCGTGCGGGCCGCTCGGCTGTGCTGAATATGGCGCGTGATTTCTCGTGCAGCATCATCACCGGCGACAACCGCCTGCTTGCCACGGCTGAGGGCTTGCCGGTGCACGTTATCGGCAGCGACCGGCTCGGGCAGGCGATGACCGAGATCCATCCCGACCTTCGCGAGGGTGACGCGTTCTTGCACAACGACCCCTACGCGGGGAATACACACGCGGCGGACCACACCTTGCTCGTACCGGTGTTCGTCGGGGGCAAGCACATGTTCACGGCGCTCGCGAAGGCGCACCAAGCGGATATCGGTAACTCCGTTCCGACCACCTACATGCCATTCGCGCGCGACGTATATGAGGAGGGCGCTCTGGTGTTCAGGGCGACTCAGGTGCAGCGTGACTTTAGCGATATCGAGGACATCATCACAATGTGCCGAAACCGGATCCGGGTTCCTGGGCAGTGGTACGGCGACTATCTCGCGATGGTGGGGGCCGCGCGCATCGGCGAGCGGGGCCTTCAGGAGTTGACGAACAAGTATGGCGCGGACCGTATTGGGGCTTTCATCGATGATTGGTTCGACTATTCGGAACTGCTCATGCGCGACACGATCGGGCAGATGGCCCCGGGGCGGGCTCAGGGAACAGGGGTGCACGACCCTGTCGGAGACCTCGCACCTGACGGCGTACCGATCAATGTGACCGTTGACGTGCTCCCAACTGAAGGACGCATCGTCATCGATCTGCGCGACAATATCGATTGTGTTGACGGCGGGATCAACGAGTCAGAGACGTGCGCGATCAACAACTCGATGACGGGCGTACTGAACTGTCTTGACGCGTCTGTTCCACGCAACGCGGGAAGCTTTCGGTGCATCGAAGTGCTGCTTCGCGACAACTGCATCGTCGGGCGGCCGAAATTCCCGCACTCGACGTCCGTCGCAACGACGAACATCGGAGAGCGCTTGGTGATGACAACGCAGCGTATTATCGCTGAGCAGTGGCCGGGACAGGGACAAGCAGAGGGATCGAGTGGTCTGGGCGCCGGGTTCGCCGTGGTGTCGGGGAAGGATCATCGCGGAGGCGAGCCGGTTGACTACATTAACCAGCTGTTTCTCGGGAGCCAAGGCGGGCCTGCGAGTCCGGGGCACGACGGGTGGCTGACGTACGGAAACTCGGTGACGAATGGCCTTATGCTGCGCGACAGCGTTGAAGTCGACGAGCAGAAGTACCCGCTTCACGTGCGTCAGCTACGCGTCCGTCCGGACTCTGGGGGGGCGGGAGAGTGGCGCGGTGCCCCTGGGACAATCCTCGAGTACGGACCCTCACACGCTCCACTCACCGCGTACTACGTTACGGACGGCAGCGTGAATCCGCCACGCGGTGTAGTCGGTGGGGGGGATGCTGCGGCATCAGAGCCCTACATCGTGACCGCGTCTGGCGACATTGCGGATGCCCCATTGATCGGCAGCATCGGCCTCGGAGCAGGCGAGTTTTTGGGGCATCGGTTGAGCGGTGGAGGCGGATATGGGGACCCGTTCAAACGGGCAGCCGCAGAAGTTCGCGCTGACGTTTTGGCTGGATACGTGAGCTTCGCCGGTGCCCGTCGTGACTATGGGGTCGTGTTCGTCGCCGACGTAATGTCGCACGAGCTACAGGTCGACGAGGAGGCTACGGTCCAGCTGCGAGGCTAGTCCTGCTCGCGAAGCCCGTGGGTCGCGCCGTCGACAAGACCGGTGCCTGAGAACCGCTTGGTGTATTCGAGGACCGCAAGTTGGCTCGCGTGCTCAATGTGTCGAACCGAGAGCGCTCGAGCGGCTCCGGGGTTGCGATCGCGTGCGGCAGCGTTGGCGATCGCGACGATCTCGGGGTATGAAATGCTCACGCGGACGGGATCCACGAAGGAAAAATGACGGAAGATTCCAATCCGTGCGTGGATCCCGGCCAGCTGACTCGTCAGTACCGGGTTGCCGGCGCCATCGAGGAGTAACCGGTAGAACTCGTTTTTGCTCTCCCCGCGGCTCTCGAGCGTGCCGTGCAGATACCTCTGCTCCATACCGGACACCAGCTCAAGCATCTCGCGTGCCTGCTCAGCAGTGGCGCGGCGAGCAAAAAACTCGGCGGCGAGCCCCTCAAGTTCTTGGCGCACCTCGTAGAGGGCCTCGATGTCAGCGGGGGTGAGCACCGTGACCATCGGTCCGTGGCCGGGGCGGACCGTCACAAGGGCTTCAGACTCGAGCTGCCGAAGGACCTCGCGAATGACGGTGCGCGAGACCGCATACCGGTCGCACAGCGCCTTCTCGTATAGCCGTTCGCCCGGCGCGAGTGCGCCGTCAATAATCTCGGTGCGGATCGCATCGGCAACCTGCTCCCGGAGCGGGGCTGCGTGGCGTGTCACCATGGTGCCCGACATAATTCCACTTTCTGTCCTGAGATCGACCAGTCATAGCGGTCGTGCTCTTTCAACTACAATCCTAAAGACTTCGGCGACGGGTCGCACATGACGTCGCCGAAGCATATCTGAGAAAGAGTGACGCGCTATCTGGCGGTGTACCCGCCGTCAACTGGGAGGGCAACCCCGGTCACCCAGCTTGATTCGTCGGACGCAAGGAACAGGACGGCGTAGGCGACGTCCTCGGGGCGGCCGAGCCGCTTCAGTGACTGATTCGCCGTCATGTGACGCTCGTATGCGGGCAGGCCGCCCGCATACGCCGCAGCAACGCCCTCGACTAGCGGGGTGAGCACGGTGCTGGGGTGCACCGAGTTCACACGGATATTGTGCACACCATAGCTCGCGGCGTCCTGTTTGGTCATCATCGTGACCGCTCCCTTCGCGACGTGATACGGGGAATACTCGTCGTTCCCGATCAAACCGTAGATCGAGGAGAAGTTCACGATGCTGCCTGCCCGGCTCGCGATCATGTGCGGGACGACGTGCTTCGTGAGAAAGAACACCCCTTTGACATCGATGGCAAAGAGCGCGTCCCACTCGGCCTCGGTGACCTCGTGGGTTTGTTTATCTGGACCGATAACGCCGGCGCAATTCACCAACACGTCGATGCGCTCCCACTGCCTGATCACCCGCGCCACCGTGTCCGAGACCTGTGCTTCGTCTGAAACGTTCAGTGGAATGAACGCGGCCTGGCCGCCAGCTGCGTTGATTGCGTCTGCGACTTTCTGTCCCTCGGCCGTATTGACATCAGTGAGGACGACTTTGGCGCCCTCGGCCGCGAACAGCTCAGCGGTTGCTCGGCCCATGCCCATCGCGGCTCCGGTGATAAGTGCCGTTTTGCCAACCAGTCTTCCCAATGCTCTCCTCCTCCGTGCCTAAGCGCTGACCGGCGAGGTCTGGAACTGGAATGTCGGGTACCCGGCCTCGGCCTCGGCGCGACAGAAGTCCTGGTAGGTTCCGTGACCGCCCATGTACACATTGACTTCCTCGCGCTTGCCAGGAATGTTGTCTCCCATGAACCAGGCTCCGGCCTTTTTGCCCTCCTCGTACATCACCGTTGCCTTCGCCGCGCGTTCAGTCTCATCCCGCCATGTCTCCTCCGACTCCGGAGTAGCCTCCAGCCGGTCGATGCCGCTCTCCTTGGCCCACATGAGGAAGCTCTGAAGCCACTGCGCGCCCATCTGGATCGGGACGACGAGGTTGGCGTATGGGGTCTGCACTCCGAGTGACATGAAAAAGTTCGGGAAGCCGTGGACTGAAATTCCCAGGTTCGACTTGAGGCCTTCGTCCGCCCACTTCTCGCTGAGCGTGCGGCCGTCACGCCCGACGATGTCGATTGCCGTGAGTGTGCCAGTCATCGCGTCGAAGCCCGTCGCGAAGATAAGGACGTCAAGCTCATACTCCGTGCCATCAACGACCACACCGCGCTCGGTGATTTCGGTGATTGGGGTCGCGAGTGTGTCTACGAGGCGGACAGTATCGAGGTTGAACGTCGAGTAGTAATTGTGACCGGTGGGCACGCGCTTCCCGTTAAAGCTGTAAGTCTTGGGGCATAGCAGCTCGGCGGTCTCGGGGTCCTGCACCGTCTCGCGGATCTTTCCGCGGATGAATTCAGCTGCGAGCTCGCTGGCCTCCGGGTCCGAAGCGAGGTCGGTGAAGCACTCGTTCGCAAAGTGGAAGCCTCCCTCATTCCACTTGCTTTCGAAAATCCGCTGCCGTTCCTCTGCGCTGACCTCGAGCGCGCTGTACTCGGCTGGTTCCATCGCCACAGCGAAGGGGTGTCTTGCGGCTTTCTCGAAGATCGCGTCGTAATTGTCGCGCAGGTGCTGCATCTGATCGGCTGTCACAGCGTCGTTCGAGGTCTCGACGATGTAGTTGGGGGTGCGCTGGAACACCACGAACTCCTTCGCCTGCGGGGCCACCACGGGAACAATCTGAATTCCTGACGCACCAAGCCCGATGATGCCGACGCGCTTGCCCGAAAAGTCGACGCCTTCACGTGGCCACCGTGCCGCGTGGTACTTCTCGCCCGCGAAGGAATCGAGACCGGTAATCGCGGGGAAGACTGGCTGAGAGAGCACCCCCATGCCGCTGATGAGGAACCTCGTCGAGACCGTCCTGCCATCGCGGTAGCTCACCTCCCATAGATTCTCAGTCTCGCGGTACACCGCGCGTTCAACAAAGGTGTTGAGCTCAATGTCGTTGCGTAGATCGAGGTGATCCGCAACGAAGTTCAGGTAGGCGAGGACCTCTTCTCCAGAGGGGTAGCGCTGCTTCCACACCCACTCCTCACGAACTGCCTGGGAAAAGGAGAAGGAGTAGTAGCTGTATTCGCTGTCGGTGCGGACGCCCGGGTACCTATTGATCCACCACGTGCCGCCGATACCGTCGGCGCCGTCAATGACATGCGTCTTCAGGCCGGCTTCGCGCAGGTGGTGGAGCATCGCGAGACCGGAGAAGCCGGCACCAATGACCAGGGCGTCGTAGTCGGTGGGAGTGCTGTGTGACATGAGTAACTCTTTTCGATCGAGGGTGTGGAGAGCGATGCCGGGCTACCGGCCAGCGCGATACCAGTCGGCAATGAGCGCGATTTCTTCGTCTGCACGCGGGTGGCGGCCCGCGAGGAACGGGAAGACGTGTTGCATGCCCTTCCCGACGGAGAAGGTGACGTCGACACCCGCGGCACGAGCCCGAGATTCAAGCTGGACGCTGTCGTCGAACAACGATTCGGTATCTGCGGCGGAGATGTAGAGCCGCGGGAACCCACTGAGGTCCGCGTGCAGCGGATTCGCGAGTGGATCAGTGGGTGCTGTGGCCCCTCCGATGTAGCGGTCGATGTTGGCCTGCAGCCCGCCGCGGGTGATGAGGAAATCGGTCGCGTTATTCGTTTCGATGGTGGCACCCGTGTTCTCCATGTTGAGCCACGGGGACATCGTGATGACCTGGGCAGGGAGCGGTTCACCGAGCTGCTGCAACCGGAGGGTCGTTGCAAGTGCGAGGTTGCCACCTGCGCTATCGCCGACGAGGGTAATGTCACCTGCGCGAACCCCGGACTCACGGAGGCTGCGAACGATCGCCACTCCGTCATCGATCGCCGCGGGGAACGGATGTTCGGGGGCGAGCCGGAAATCTGCGACGAATGCAGTGGCCCCGGTGGCAAGGGCAAGATGACCAGCCAGCTTGCGATGGCTGCGCGATGAGCCGAGCGCAAACCCTCCGCCGTGCAACAGCACCAACACTTCCTGCGGATTACTCGCCAGCGGTGTCACGAGAATGCCTGGCACGCCGCCGATCGTGGTCTCACGGTAGGTGACGTCTTCTGGCTCTGCCGTGACACGCTGCCAATCATCGAAGATGATCCTGAGGAGCTCGATCGACATGTCAGGGTATCGATCCATTTCGACGGCCCACTCGGCGTAAACCTCCCCGAGAGCGTCGGTAGGGCGAGGTGAGGGCATCAGAGATCTCCTTTGAACTGGGCCGCACGGGTGGTGCATCACTGTGTTGGAACGGCACCAGCTTCGCGCCTGAATGGGTGGCGTACGCGGCAAGGGTCTCAAAATGAGACTGTGGTGTCTCATAGTGAGTCAGCCTGCGCTCCCGGCTGCGACGGCTGCCTATTCTTTCGATGAGTCCAGCCCAATCCCATTGCCATTTCAGGCGCCGGGCAGCGCTCAACCTCAGCCACAGTGCAAACCGTGCCCGAATCAGCGTTCAGTGGTGAGCGCGGTGGGCGCGGACGCCCACCTCACGGGCCTTTGCGCGATCACACAAGAAGGGTGTACACACGCATGATTCGGAGAAAGGTACTTCAGAGCGCGGCACTACTCGCCGTAGCTGGACTCGCGCTCGCCGGTTGCGCCTCTGGGGACGCGCCTGCCGATGGGAGCGCAGCCAACGGGACGGTGGTGCCCGAGGGGCAGGAGCTCGGCAAGGTTGGGGTCGAAGCCGAAATTAGTGACATCACAGAGTACTGCGGCACCGAGCCCATCAAGGTGGCGCTCGCAGATGGCTTTGGCGGGAACTCGTGGCGCCTTATCACGAGGGCAATATTTGAGGACTGGGCCGCGAACTGCGACAACGTCACCGAGGTGCTCTACACAGACGCTCAGGGTGACACGCAGAAAGCGATTTCTGACATCAACTCACTCGTCGCACAGGGCGTGAACGTCATTGTCAGCTTTGTTGATGGGGGTGAAGCGCTGCTTCCAACGATCAAGCAGGCGACCGCGCAGGGTGTGAGCTTTGTTCCGTTTGTTGGGTCGCCAGGGGGCGAGCCTGGTGTAGATTACGTCGACTTCGTGTCGGAGGACATTGGCACATACGGCGAGGGGCTCGCGCGGTGGACCATGGAGAAGATGGGGGGTAAGGGGAACGTCGTGATGCTCGGTGGCATCGCTGGGAACTCTTACTCACAGGGCGTATACGAGGGTGCCGTGCGTGCTCTCGAGGATTTTCCTGACGTCAAGCTGTTGAACGAGGACGGCCCTGTTTCAACGGATTGGGAGCCGGGGAAGACCCAGCAGGTCGTCGCCGGGCTTATCACCGCGCACGGCGACATTGACGGTATCATCGCCGACTACGGCGGGGGCTCAGTCGGTGGGATCCGAGCGTTCCAAGCCGCTGGCAAGGACATTCCCGTCTGGAGCGCGAACGACTCAAATGAGTTTGCGTGCCTGTGGGGGGAGTACGGATCAGCGGACTCCACGTACCAAATCGCCACGATGTCATCCAGGAACTGGGTCGTGAAAGCCGCGCTCAATAAGGGGCTTGCCGCCCACAACGGGATTGTGAACAACGACCCGTCGACGTTCAGCCTGGAGATCATCGAGGACTCGACGGATCCGAAGATGCAGCCGCGCTGCGAGCCGAGCTTGCCAGCTGATGCGATTCTCTCGTCGGGGCTGAGCGTTGAGCGCCTCGAAGAGCTCTTCAACTAACGACCCAGTAGGACGCGCGGTGTTGCGAGCACCGGTGCTGGGGGACGCGTTGTACCCCAGCACCCCTCGCGCCGCGTCACAGCGTAGTGACTAGTCAAGGAGAACAGGGACATGGGTCGACTCGACGGCAAGGTTGCCATCGTTACCGGAGCAGGGCGGGGGATCGGGCGCGCAATCGCCGAACGGTTCGCCAGCGAGGGCGCAACGGTGTACGCGACCGCTCGCGCAGAGAACGAGACGTTTGATGCGTCCGGAATTCACTATCGTCGGCATGACGCGGCTGATGAGTTCGGCTGGCAACGGCTCGTCGCGGAAGTCATTGAGGCGTCCGGGAACATCGATGTTCTCGTCAACAACGCCGGGATGATTGAGTATGAGCCAGTTGGCACGCTATCGCTCGATGCCTGGAACCGAGTTATCGCGGTGAACCAGACGGGCCCATTCCTCGGGATGCGCGAGGTGATCCCGCACATGTCTGAGCGCGGAACCGGGTCAATCATCAACGTGTCTTCAATCTGGGGCAATGCCGCGGTTAGCGGTGCACACGCGTATCACGCCTCAAAGGGCGCCGTTCGGAATATGTCAAAAAACGCGGCAATTACGTATGCGAGGTCTGGCATCCGAGTGAACTCCCTGCACCCAGGATTCATTTGGACACCACTCACCCAGAATCAGGCCGCCGATGTCAACGAGTTCGTGATTGGTCAGACACCCATGGGGCGTCCTGGCACGCCAGAGGAGATCGCGTCCGGCGCGTTGTTCCTCGCCTGCGACGAGTCGAGCTTCATGACGGGCGGAGAGCTCGTGATCGACGGTGGTTACCTTGCCCAGTAGCAAGCCAGTACCTCTCGGGTCGCCAGCCCAGGCAGGAGAACACACATCATGATTGAAGCTACAAGGCCGAGCTACGCGCCTGCACACACCACGGCTTCCGACGCGGTACCGAGCACGCTGCTCGAAATGCGGGGGATCGAGCGTCGCTTCCCCGGTGTGCACGCGCTCAAGAACGTGACGCTCAGCGTAACCGCAGGCGAAGTGCATGCCCTCGTCGGCGAGAACGGGGCGGGGAAGTCGACGCTCATGGCCGTGGCCTCTGGGGCACTCGCGCCGAACGAGGGGATCGTCCTGATCGGAGGCGTGCAGCTCGAGGAAGCCTCTCCGGAGACTGCGCGTGAGCTCGGCTTGGGAATCGTGCGCCAGGACCCCGCGCTTCTCCCCGACCTTACGGTCGCGGAGAACATGGCGGTGGGCGTTGGCTACGAGCGCGTCGGCGGCATACGGCGCGCCCCAGAGTGGGCCAGAACGCAGCTCGAGCCATGGGGCGTGCCCATTGACCCGACAGCCCGCGTTGCTGACATTCCCGTCGAGCAGCGATTCATTGTTGAAATCGCCAAAGCGCTTGCGCTCGCTCCGAAGGTACTTATCCTTGATGAGCCAACTGAACATCTGAACGCTGATCTTGTTGAGCGGTTGTTCGGCCGGGTGCGTGAGCTCGCAGCCTCGGGTACGGCCGTTGTGTACATTTCCCACAGGATCCCCGAGGTAAAGCGCATTTCGGATCGCCTGACGGTGCTCAGAGATGGGGCGATCCGTGGCACCTTCCCGGCCGATTCGGTGAGCGAAGACGAAATCGTTGAGCTCGTTATCGGTCGCGCCCTTGAGGCCGTGTTTCCGCCGAAGGGAAGTGTCGTCGGAAGTATCGGGAACTCCGAGCGCCTGACTGTCGAGGGGCTGGAGTCCGCTTCCTTCACCGATATCAATCTCACGGTGAAATCTGGCGAGATCGTCGGGATCGCTGGAGTGCAGGGTAACGGACAGGCCGAACTCATCCGCGCGCTCGCGGGACTCAGTGCTTCCGCGGGAACGGTATCCGTCGCGGGCACACCGGTTCGACGGGGGAGCAACGTGCACGCATCGCGTGCTGGCATCGCGTATGTCCCTGCTGACCGTCACGGCGAGGGAGTGTTCTTGCCGCTCTCGGTCGGCACGAACATCGTTGCGCAGACTCTTGGGACAGTTTCGAGTGCCGGGGTAGTGAGCGAATCGCGGAGCGCAAAAGTGGCTAGGGAACAGATCGCGAAGCTGGGGATCAAGACCCCCTCGACGCGAACGCCAGTGAAGTCGCTGTCGGGCGGGAACCAACAAAAGGTAGTGCTCGCGCGCGCTCTGCTCGCCGGGCCACGGGTGATCCTTGCCGAGGAGCCAACTCAGGGCGTCGACGCTGGTGCTCGTGTCGAGATCTACCAGATTCTGCGCGATGCCGCCGACCAGGGGGCAGCTGTGGTTATTCTCTCCTCCGACGGAGTGGAGCTAGAGGGACTCTGTGATCGTGTCCTGATCATGTCTCGGGGTCAGATCGTAAAGGAACTCGCAGCAACTGATGTGAGCGAAGAGGGCATCGCGCGCGCCGCTTTGACGGCTACGACCTCGCGCATTGAGGTAATCGGGAACGGGCGCAAGGGACGGCGTCCACGGCTCACGAAGTGGCTGCGTGGCGATCAATCGCCTGCAGCGGTGCTTGCGCTGGTGATTGCGGTGCTTGCGATCGCCGTGGGCGCGTCAAATCCCGCCTACTTTTCCGCGTTCAATATCGCGAACCTGCTCTTTCTGGTCGCGCCGCTCATCCTGGTCGGGTCGGCGCAGCTCGTCACCGTGCTCGGGGGCGGATTCGACCTTTCCGTTGGGCCGCTCATGGGGTTTCTCGTCGTCACCGGCTCTTTCTGGATCATTGACGGCGGAAACATCTGGTTCGGGCTGGGGCTCGTTCTCATTGGTGCGCTTGGCGTTGGGTTCCTGAATGGCTTCCTCACATCGCGGTTCACACTCAGTCCCATTGTGGTAACTCTGGCAACGTATATGGGTCTGCAGGGGGCCTTCCTCGCACTTCGCCCAACACCGGGCGGGCTAATTTCTTCTGCGCTCACCGACATCGTCACCTTCAAGATCGGGATGGTCCCGGTGGTCTTCATTGTTGCGGTCGCGGTTGCGGGGTTCCTCGAGTGGAGTTTGCGCTGTACCAGGTGGGGAATTGAGCTTCGGGGCTACGGTTCGCGCGCAGACGCGGCCGAGCGGCTCGGCATTCCCGTGCGGCGAGTGCAGCTGTTCTCTTATGTGCTCTCCTCGCTGCTTGTACTGCCGGCTGCGCTCATCATGATGGCTCAGGTTGGAATCGGTGACGGCGGGCCAAGCCTCGCGTACACGCTGTCGTCCGTCACTGTCCTGGTGCTCGCTGGTGCAAGCATTTTCGGCGGCCGCGGATCGTTTATCGGGATCGTGGTTGCCGCGGTGCTCGTGCAGCAGGTGATCAATGCGATGCCGTTCTTCGGGCTGACGCAGGCCTGGTCATACCTGCTGCCGGGCCTGATCACTGTCGGTGCCGCAATCTTTTATGCGCAGCTGCGCAGGACGAGGAGTTGACCATGCACACGAAGACAGGTTCGGACCGTGGCCAGCTGATGACCAGGGCGCTCTCAGGTCGATACTCAGCGATCTGGATCGCAACGTTGGCGCTGTTCGCGGTGAGTCCGCTCATCGCGCCAGGCAGCCTTGGCCTAGCGCCCCTCTTGAGTATGCTGCCATTTGCGGCGGTGCTGGCCATCGCCGCGGCTGGTCAGACACTCGTGGTGCAGCAGCGCGGACTAGACCTTTCCGTGCCTGGCATGATCGCGCTCGGAGCTGTCCTCGTGACGAAGCTCCCGCAGTCCTATGGGTGGGATGTGCTGCCAGCGGTGCTCATGGGTATTGCTGTGCCTCTGGTGTTCGGGCTGATCAGCGGTGCCGTCGTCGTGTTCTTCCGGGTGATGCCGCTGGTTGTGACGCTCGGGATGAACAGCGTGTTGCTCGGCGTTGTATTTGCGATCTCGAAGGGAACGCCCGCGAGCGCGCCAGCGGTACTGAACCGGATGTCGCTCGACCGCACGTTGGGAATCCCGAACACGCTCCTGATCGCGCTCGTCGTGCTGGCGATTGCCGGATTCATCGGTGGCCAAACGGTGATCGGACGGAGGCTCACGGCCGTCGGAGTCAGTGAAGCTGCTGCCCGCGTGGTCGGGGCACCCGTTGGGTCTTACCAGGTGCTCGGGTACGGTGTCGCGGCCGGGCTCTATGGCATCGCGGGTATTCTGCTCGCGGCGTATACGAAGACTCCAGCGCTCTTCCTTGGCGACTCGTACCTGCTGCCGACCGTTGCCGCGGTCGTGCTTGGCGGCACCGCGTTGACGGGTGGGCTGGCGAGCGTCGTGAGCTCCGGGGTTGCTGCACTGTTCCTTACCCAGCTGGGTCAGCTATTCCGGGCCCTTGGCTGGCCAGACTCCTGGCAGCTCATCGCACAGGCCGCGGTGCTGCTGATCGTGGTGCTCGTGCGAGCGCTCGCCCCAGCCGTAAGCACCGCGCTTCGCGAGCGCAAGGGGAGGCAGGCCGATGTGGTGTCCTCTCCCGCGTAGCCGCCGCCGTACAACAATTCTCCAGCCCCGCCGCCCTGACAGTGGCCTAAGAAGACAGCCGGTAGCTCTTCATTTTCCGGTAGACGGTGGCACGGGATATCCCAAGGATCTCCGCGGCGCGCACGCGGTTCCCGCCAGCTTGGTGCAGCGCTCGTTTGATCGCTTCAGCTTCAGCTTGCTCGATCAAGCCCGCAGATCGTGGCGTGCGGAAACAGACGGGGAGCTCCTCCGGCTCAACGATGCCGAATCGTTTGCGAGCTACGACGTCGGCGACGACAGTCTGGAGTTCGCGGAGGTTCCCTGGCCAGGAGTGCCTGCGCATTACGGTGAGCGCGTCCGAGGAAGGGCGGACGTGGGAGCCGGGGAGTTCAGCGTCGGCAAACCGTTCCCAGAGCGCCGCGATGTCATTCTCGCGGGTGCGGAGCGGGGGCACCGGAATCAGGTGGGCACCAAAGTTGAGGGCGAGAGCCTCTGCGGCGCCCGGGGACTGCACCGTCGCAGTCAGCGCGATTCGACTCGCCTGTGCGTGCGAAGAGATCAGCGAGCGCACCGTTTCGAGCGTGGTGTTCTCGAGTGCGTCAATATTTCTGAGGATGACGCGCTGGTGGGTGCTGAGGTGGTGTTCGAGGCGTTCGAACCAACGGTGCATTCCCAGTACGGGGAGCGCTGCGGCCTCGAAAATGGCGACATTGGGCAGTGGTCGAACCGGGTCGTATGCAACGCCAAGAGCGAGCGACGTCTTCCCGCTGGCAGCCTCGCCGGAAATCAGCAGTGGACGCGAGCTTGTGCGCGTGCGCGATACGAGCTGCAGCGTCTCGCGCCATCCAGGGGATTTCCCGATAAGGGGCAGGGCCGGTGGGGTAGGTGTGTGCCTCGCAAACGCGCGAGGCGGGGTATCCGGAGTCACCCGAACCAGGACGGTCCCGGCACCGGGGAACTGCTCGACCAGCAGTTTGATCCGGCCAGCCGAGGTGTCGCTGTGAGAGTGGCCGCGTGCGTCAGCTGTTGCGGCGGCCTGCTGGATCGCGAGCAGGTCTTCCGGACTGAATCGTGCCGCGGAAGCGTTTTGCACGAGCAGTCCAGCGGAGTCGAATCCGAGGAGCGGCGATTCGCCCTGACGCGACATCCGGAGAAACTTATCAAGCAACAGCCTGGTTCCTGGTTGTTCGAATGTGAGCATATGATGCTCGAGGTTCATGGTCAGCGTTTGGATCAGCGCCTGGAGCAGCTGGGTTTGCTGCTCGGTGTCGCAGGACAGCGTCACCGCTCCAAGCAACTCCTGGGTGACGGGATGAAAAATCGGCGCACCAGTGCAGATCGCAGCCCGGTAGAGCTCAGAGAAATGCTCATTCGTGACAATCTGAGTGGGGCGGCGAGTCGCGAGGACTGTGCCGACACCGTTCGTCCCCACCACGCTCTCCGAAAGCACGGAGCCTCGAACAGTACCGACTCTGTCCAGGTGCTTCATGCCGGTGGAGCCGCCGGCCCAGCGCTCGAGGATGCGACCGTGCGCATCAGCGAGGAGCAAACCAACCCCGGTGCCGTCGAGCGAGCGCGCGAAGCTCGTCATTGGGGTGTGCAGCACATCGAGCAGCGTGTCGTCCAGTTCTTCCTCCGCCACGACGGGGACGCTCGTGATCCGGTCGGGCATGCCGAGAGCGGATTTAGACCGCACCCAGCTGTCAACAATGTACTGTCTGGCGGCAACGGCAGCCGATCGCGCCGGCTGTGCGGTGTCGAAGAGTACTGCCTCCTTTGCAAAGTCAATCTGCGCGGGTCGAGTTCGAGGTGACGTCATTGTTCCTCCAGGCGGGCATGGGTCAGACACAGCCGAGCGCTCAGCGTGACGATCAGCATAGCTCTGGTCAAGGAGCCAGCACATCCTACGCATCTCAGACTATCGTAATACGAGATGCTTATATTACGATTAGCTTTCATTGGGCACGACTCACGTCCCGAATCCACAAGGAGAACCCATGACCACGCGTAGCGCAGCTCCCCGAGGAAGCGCCATCCCGCTCGACCTGTTGATAGCAGGGGAATGGGTGACCACACCAGACAGTTTTCCCGTGGTGAATCCCGCGTCGGGTGCCACTATCGCGGCTCCGACGAGTGGGGGAGTCGAGCATGCGCTGCGCGCCCTCTCCGCCGCGCATGCGGCGCAAGAGAGCTGGGCGAACTGGCCGCCCCGGGCCCGGGCGGATCTCATGCATCGGGCCCACCGGCTCCTGCTGGACCGGGAGGAGTTGATCGTCGAGACGATGACTTTGGAGAGTGGGAAGCCGCTCAGCGAGTCGCGAGGCGAGTTTGCCCTCTCCGCGGCGTTCTTCCTGTGGTTTGCCGAGCAGGTTGCGCACTTGAGAGGCAGTTATGCCGAGGGATCAAATGGTGGCTACCGCGTGATCGTTGGGCATCGCCCAGTTGGGCCGAGCTATCTCGTGACCCCGTGGAATTTTCCGCTGCTCATGAGCGCACGGAAGGCCGGGGCGGCGCTCGGTGCCGGATGCACCGTGGTGATGAAGACCGCGCGGGACACCCCCCTCACGCAGGCACTCTTTGCCCAGGTCTTACACGACGCTGGTTTCCCTGCTGGTGTCGTGAACCTTATCCACACACGGGAGACCAGCGAGGTCTCCGGTGCAATTATGGCCGATGCACGGCTGCGCAAAGTGAGTTTTACTGGGTCGACAGAGGTGGGGGCGCTGCTGCTCTCTCAGGCAGCGCCTGGCGTCGTAAACTCGGCCATGGAGCTCGGTGGCGATGGACCTTTTATTGTTCTCGAAGACGCCGACGTCGACCTTGCGGTGCGCGAAGCAATCCTGTGCAAGTTTCGTAACGCCGGTCAGGCCTGCGTTGCGGCGAACCGCATCATTCTGCACCGTGAGATCGCCGAAGAGTTCACGCAGAAGTTTGTCGCAGCGGCGGCGGCGCTCAATGTCGGGGACGGGTTCGACCCAGGGTCAGAGGTGGGCCCTCTCATCTCGGCGCGACAGCGCAACAGGGTTGTGGCGTTACTCGAGCGTTTCACGCAGGTCGGCGGCCGCGTGCTGCTGGGTGGCGCGCCCGTTGCTGGCGACGGCTTCTTCTTTGAGCCGACCATCGTTGAGTTCCACGAAGAGCGGCACAAGTTCAGTAACGAGGAACTGTTCGCGCCGGTCGCCGCGCTATATACCGTTGACTCCGCTGCTGCAGCGCTGCGCCTGGCGAACGACACCCCGTACGGGCTCGCAGCGTATCTCTTTACCAGCAACATCTCACGAGCGATCACACTCGGCGAGCGCTTGGAGTTCGGGATGGTTGGCCTCAATCGCGGAATCATGGCCGATCCAGCCGCGCCGTTCGGTGGTACGAAAACCTCGGGCCTGGGGCGGGAAGCGGGGCAGGGCGGGATTTACGAGTTCCTTGAACCGCACTACATGGCACTGAATATCGACACCGAAGGAGCTCTCGCATGACCACTGAAAACACGAATCAGCTTGGCCTCGGCCTGCTGCGCCAACCGCACTCCGTCATATTTGGGCCGGGCCAGCGTGCGCAGCTGCCGTATCTCGTCGCTCAGCACGGTCGGCGTGCGTTGATCGTCACTGATGCCAGGATGGCGAAAACTCCAGAATTCTCAGAAGTGGTCGTTGCCTTTGAAAATGTTGGGCTCGAGGTCCGTGTGTATGCCGAGGTCTCTCCTGAGCTGCCTCGGGAGAATATTCAGCAGGCCGCCGCCGCGTACAGCGACGCGGGAATTGACGTGGTCGTCGGAATTGGCGGGGGAAGCTGCCTCGACATGGCGAAGGTCACCGCATTGGTTCTTGCCCAGGGCGGGGACATCAGAGACTACTACGGGGAGAACCTCGTACAGGGGCCGGTCCTTCCGATTATCACGGTCCCAACTACGGCCGGAACCGGTGCTGAGGTTTCGTGTATCGGGGTGGTGTTCGACGCTGAGCGGGGAGTCAAGGTTGGTGTTGCGAGTAGCCGCTTAGAACCCGTGGCAACGGTGATCGACCCGGAGTTCACGCTTTCCGCTCCGCCGGGGCTCACCGCGGCGACTGCGGCAGACGCGCTTTCGCATCTGGTGGAGACCTTTACGGATCTTGCGAAGAACCCCTCGCCTGAGGAAATGCAGCAGCATCTCTACGTTGGAAAAAACGTCTTGACTGACATCTACTGTCGGCATGGCCTGCAATTGCTGAACCAGTCAGTAGAGCGCATCGCCGCTGACCCGCTCGATCGGGACGCACGTGCAGACACGATGCTTGCAGCATTCTGCGGGGGGATGGCACTGAACACTGCGGGAACCGCCGCGGTGCACGCCCTACAGAGTCCGATCGGGGGGCTTACGAACACTCCACATGGGTTGGGGGTTGGAGCCCTCTTGCCATATGTGATGCGCTATAACTTGCCCGCGCGTGTTTCGGTGTTCGCGGAACTCGGGCGCCTGCTTGGTGTTGCTGACTCAACAGCCGCGGAGCTCGAGCAGGCTATCGCTGGCATTGAGCGGATCGACGCGTTGCTCGCGGCGTTGCGAGTGCCCGCGGACCTCAGCGAACTTGGGGTGACTGAACAGGACCTCGCGGTGATTGCGGAGCAGGCAATGCTCTCCACGCGACTCCTTGCAAACAATCCACGCGAGATGACCGAGCGCGACGCGCTCGGTCTGCTTCGCCGCGCCCTCACCGGAGACCGATCATTCCCGGAGCTGAGTTGAAGGGCGCGCGGGTCGCCGTACTCGGTGCCGGGTCGATCGGGGTCGCCTTTGCAGTAGTGTTCAGTGCTGGCGGTGCTGCCGTGCGGCTCTGGGACCCGTTTCCCGAAGCGCGTGAACGCGCCGCAGGAGAGCTCCGGGCACGATACGAGGCACTTGCAAGCGAGGGGTTACTCGACGTCTCCGTTGACGAGGCTCTCGCTCGCGTCGACATCGTGGCAGACGTCGTCATTGCGGTGTCGGGTGCCGAGCTCGTCCAGGAGTGTGTCCCTGAGCAGCTGGAAGTGAAGCGTGCCCTCTTCGCGTCAATCTCAACCGCCGTGAGCGACACAACGGTGCTTGCAAGCTCCAGCTCCGCGATCCTGCCGTCTCTGATCGCAGAGGGCCTCGACCGCGCGGAGCAGGTCATCGTGGGGCATCCGGGGAATCCCCCCTATCTCATCCCGGTTATCGAGGTGGTGCCGGCCTCCGGCACGCGAGCGGAAATTGTAGCCAGTGCTGAAGCCCTGTACCGCGGGGCGTCACTCTTTCCGGTGCGTGTGCAGCGGGAAGCTGAGGGCTTCATCTTCAACCGGCTGCAGGGTGCCGTCCTCAGGGAGGCATACTGTTTGGTGAGGGACGGAGTGGCGAACGTCGCAGACATCGACACCGTGATGAGTCAGGGCCTCGGCCGACGGTGGGCGTTTATCGGCCCGTTCGAGACAGCCGACCTGAACACACGTGGCGGAATCGCCTCGCACGTCAGCAAAATGGGCCAGGCGTACGCCCGTATGGGGGCAGAGCGTGGCCAAGACGACCCGTGGACGTCTGAGCTCGTCGAGCACGTGGTCGCTCAGCGTCGTGAACTCCTCCCGGAACATGAGTGGTCTGACCGAGTGGGATGGCGAGACCGGCAACTCATGCGATTCAGACGCGTCTTCGACCGGACCGAAGCGACGCCGGGCGAGTAGCGGGCAGAGAGGGCGCCGTGGCGGACGTGGGCGTGTGTTGTGGGCTGGAAGTGCGGAGCGCTAGAACGTCGCGCTTCCCACCAGAAGGCTGGCTTGGGCGATGAATGCTCAGCTACAGCCAGGCGCGGACCATCTCATTTATGAGTTCCTTCGCCGCTCAGGCCTCAGGGATGAACCCGTTATCGGGTTTACCTCGCACGGGACCGTTATGCAAAACAGCGCCGCGCGTCGCTTCAGCTCGGACGATCTGCTCACGATTCAGCTCGCCTCACGGCACGTTGACAGTAGGGGCAGAGCACGGGCCGAGACGAGTCTTGGCGTCGTGGAACTGCGCGTAGAGCAGCACCTGGGGCAGGAGAACCGGTTGATTCGGATCGGTCTCCCCGTTGATGCGGGCGGCGGTACTCCCGCAAGCTCACCGGGGCAGCCCATCCCGCTCGCTGGGAGCTCGCCGTCCTGGCGGACACTAGTCGACACGGTTCGGCGCGCCCAAGCGGGGATCCGCCCACTGCTGCTGGTTGGGGAAGCCGGGGTGGGGAAGGCTTCGCTCGCAGCCGGCGAGGCACTGAACGAATCACGCGTGGGGACGGCGTTGGGGGTGATCGATGCGCAAGCGTTGGTCACGTTGGGCCCCGCGCGTTGGTTTGAGCAGGCAGGTGCCCTCGTGAGATCAGGAAAGCGCGTGATCGTGACTCGAATTGATGCACTTGAATCGCGGCAGCTCGGCGGACTCCGGTCGCTGGTGAGAGCGGCAGATTTTCCACACAGGATCGCGCTCACTATCGCAGCCGGCCAGTCAGAGGCCGCCGCATTCATCGGGTTTATGCTCGATGCGCACGCGGTGAAGGTTCCCGCGCTCCGCACGCGCGGAGCGGACCTGGCTGAGCTCTGGGCGAGTTTCGCTCTTCGGGTCGGGGCAGCACCAGGTGCCACCCTCTCTACTTCTGCACTGACTGCCCTGCGACATCACACCTGGCCAGGGAACCTCCCGGAGCTCCGAGCCGCAGCGATTCATGCGGTCTCGCAGAAGCATCAGGCGTGCGTTCAGCGCGCGGACCTTCCTTCCTACCTGCCCGGCCGGCCCCAGCAGGGTCTGATGGAGCGTGCCGAGCAGGACGCGATCCGCAGGGCGCTGCTGGTTGCGGAGGGAAACCGATCCAGGGCTGCGGAGCTGCTCGGGATCTCCCGGGCTACGCTGTATCGCAAGATTCGTGCGAGCGCGCAAATTGAGGGTTGAGGCTAAATCTCCTCGGTCAAGGCGAAGATAAGCTCAGCGAGGCGGCCGCCCAGCTGCTCGAACGGCGTCGAGGACGTCGAGCCCGAGAGGGCGTTCGTGCGCAGTGCGTGTTCGTAGACGCTGCTGAGCACGGGCATTGTGTGCTCGACTGGTATCACGAAGCGGCGGCCGGCCGCCGCGAGCACGCGCTCCACGTTGCCGGCAATGCTCTGGTAGAACCGGTCCATGAACTCGTGGTGCCCCGGCGCGATCGACGGATCCCGCATCGCGAGGAGCAGAAACTCGGCCTCGAGCACGAACCAGGCGGTGGCGTCGGGCGCGGGGGCGAAAAACTCAACGATGTAGCTTGCGGCTTGATCGGGGGAGACGCAGCCCACGTTTTCCCGCAGCGTGGGTTCGAGTGCGAGCGCCTTTTCGGCGAGGTCCGCAGCACGGCGGTCGAACTCGCGCCGCAACAGTTCGAGGAACAGTTCTTCTTTGCTCTCGAAATTTGAGTAGAACGCTCCGCGCGTAAACCCGGCCCGCGCACTGATGGTTTCGACGGCGGCACCCTGGAGGCCGTCCTCCGCGAACACCTCAACGGCGGCGTCGAGGAGCCGGGTGCGGGTTTCCTGGCGGCGCGAACTCACGGGTGTCTCGGGGGGTGGTGTTGTCACCGAATCACCTGCCTTTCGCGCGGGAGCGGGGTCAGCGCGCGGTCGCTGAGCGTCTCCTGAATACACTACTGTATCGAGTCGGATACACTGGTGTATCGACGCTGTGCATGGGGGCCGGCGATGCGCTCGCGTCGCCATTTCCGCGTGTTCCGCGATCTGTCCGCGACCGGAAGGCCTCACCGCATGTCGACCCTGCTCTACTCGCTCGGCCTGTGGGCCGCGCGCGCACGAAAGCTCGTGTTGATCCTGTGGATCGCCGTACTCGCGCTGCTGGGCGTGGGCGCCGCCCTCTTCTCCCAGGGGGCAAACGCGCCGATCACGATCCCGGGCACCGAATCCCAGGAAGCGATCGACACCCTGGGCCGCACCTTCCCTGAGGTGAGCGGCACGAGCGCCACAATTATCGTCGTGGCCCCGAAGGGTGAGCGAGTCGACGCGGGAGACGTGAAGCAGGACATCGTCGCGGCGGCAGACGAGCTCGCGGACCTCCCAAAGGTCAACGGAATCTCCTACCCCTTTGCGGAGCAGGGCGCGAGTGGCCTCAGCGACGACGGTCGGGCCGCCCTGCTCACCATTCAGATCGACGCGACCCAGAGCGACGCCCCCGTCGAAACGAGCGACGGCATTATCGCCGTTGCAGCGGAACTCGACGAGACGCTGCCCGCCGGCTCAGAGGTCTCCTACGGCGGTGACCTGTTCTCGGTCGCGATCCCGGGCTTCACGATTACTGAGGCAATCGGCGTGGTGATCGCGTTCATCGTGCTGTTGTTCACCCTCGGCTCGCTCGTCGCGGCAGGCATGCCGCTGCTCATCGCGATTCTCGGCGTGGGCGTGACAATCGCGGGACTCTTCGTGACGACAGCCTTCGCGGACATGACGTCGACGACCCCCATGCTGGCGCTGATGCTGGGCCTCGCAGTGGGAATCGACTACACGCTCTTCATCGTGAGCCGTCACCAGGAACAGCTGCGCTCGGGGCTCGGCATGACCGAGTCCATCGCGCGCGCGACCGCGACAAGCGGCTCCGCGGTTGTCTTCGCGGGGTTGACAGTGATCATCGCGCTGCTCGGCCTCGCCGTCGCGGGAATCCCGTTCCTCACCGCGCTCGGTGTTGCCGCCGCCGCCGGTGTGGCCATTGCGGTATTGATCGGCGTCACGCTCACGCCCGCGGTGCTCGCGATGGCGGGCGAAAAGATCCTGCCCAAGAAGCAGCGGGCACTGCGTGCGGCGGGTGCTGGGGCCTTGGGCACCGCGCCAGGCAGCGATCCGGCACCCGCCGCGGCCGCGGCCCCGGTGCCCACCCAGAGCCGCGCGGACAGGTTCTTCGCCCGTTGGGTCCGTATCGCCACGGTGAAGCCGATCATCACGATCCTTGTTGTGCTCGTCGGCCTCGGCGCGGCCGCGATTCCCGCGATGGACCTGCGACTCGCCCTCCCTGGCGCGGAAACCCTCGAGAAAGAGGATCCGGCGCGCGTCACCTACGAGCTCACCGGCGAGCATTTCGGGGAGGGCGCGAATGGTCCCCTGATCCTGACCGGCTCGATCATCACGAGCACGGATCCGCTGGGCCTCATGGAAGATCTCGCGGACGAGGTGCGCGCGATCCCGGGCGTCGCCGACGTACCGCTCGCGACCCCGAACCAGAACGCCGACACCGGCATCATCCAGGTGGTGCCGGAGGACGGTCCGCAGTCGCTCAGCACCGAGAAGCTTGTCTCGGACTTGCGGGCGCACCATGACGAATGGCTCGACCGCTACGGCGTGAGCCTTGCGGTCACCGGCTTTACGGCCGTGGGTATCGACGTGTCGCACCTCCTGGGCGAAGCGCTCCTGCCGTTCGGCATCCTGGTTGTCGGCTTGTCCCTGATCCTGCTCGCCATGGTGTTCCGCTCCGTGTGGGTGCCCATTAAGGCGACGCTTGGCTACCTGCTCTCGGTGGGTGCCGCGTTCGGCGCGGTCGTCGCCGTGTTCCAGTGGGGCTGGTTGGGGGATCTGCTCAACGTGCACTCCGCCGGCCCAGTGCTCAGCTTCATGCCGATCATCTTGATGGGCGTGCTGTTCGGACTCGCGATGGACTACGAGGTATTCCTCGTCGCCCGCATTCGGGAGGAGTATGTGCACGGGGCAGACGCGCAGACCGCGATCCAGCGTGGTTTTGTGGGCAGCGCGAAGGTTGTCACGGCCGCGGCCCTCATCATGTTCGCCGTGTTCGCCGCCTTTGTGCCTGAGGGCGACCCGAGCATCAAGGTGATTGCGCTGGGGCTCGCCGTTGGCGTGTTTGTCGACGCGTTCATCGTGCGTATGACTCTCGTGCCAGCGGTGCTCGCGCTGCTCGGTGATCGCGCGTGGCGGATGCCGCGCTGGCTGAGCCGGATCCTGCCCTCGTTTGATGTCGAGGGTGAGGGACTGGCGCGGGAGATCGCGCACGCCGAATGGCCCGCCGACATGCCCGAGGCTGTGATGGCGTCCGACGCCCTCCAGGTGGCCGGGAGCGTACGCCTGCCGGACCTCCGGGTGGCCGCCGGGGAGACCTTGCTGCTGGATCCGCAGGACCCCGCAAGCCTGGCGCTCGCGACCGCGGTCGCGGGTCGTGCCCCCGTGACGCGTGGCACGCTGAAGGTCGCGGGACTCCTGCTGCCCGAGCGGGCCTCCTCACTGCGCGCTCGCGCCGGCTGGGCCGATCCGGCATCGCTGCGTGACGCACTGCAGGATCGTCCCGCCGTGCTCCTCCTTGACCTCCGCTCCGCCGCCGAGGGTCCGCTGCCGCTCGCCCAGGTCGACGGGATGCGCTCCGCGCTTGCCGCACAGTTCGCACTCGCGGACCGGGGAGCAGCCCCTGAGCTCACCGTGGTCGTGCTGGGATCGCGGGAGATCGCGGATCGGGTGCTCCCCGCGGGCACGCAGTACGTGCGCCCCGGGGTGCCCGTCGCGGCGACACACGCCGGTTCCGATCCGGCACCTGATCCGGCATCCGAACCCGCTATCGGGCGCCCTGGCACCACGCTGATTTCCGAAGGAGGTGCCCGATGAGCGCCGCACTGATCCGCATCTCGAGCCGCAAGCCCGTGCGCTGGACCACGCTGCTTGGCCTGATCCTCGTCCCACTCACCGTCGCGGGCGTGCTGTTGTGGGGGCTGTGGAACCCGACCGAACGGCTGGATTCCGTGACAGCCGCCGTCGTCAACCACGACAAGGCCGTGGAGATCGACGGCCAGTTGGTGCCGCTCGGTCGTGTGCTCGCGGGCGAGCTCATCGGTGAGGCCGGGAAGGCCGCCGACGACGCAGACACCAACTTCACCTGGGTTCTCACCGACGAAGACGACGCCGACGCGGGCTTGAAAGACGGCCGTTACGCCACCGTCGTGACGATTCCGAAGAACTTCTCGGCCGCCGCGACCTCGCTTTCTGGCGACCCCGACAAGGCCACCCAGGCGAACATCGACATTCAGGAGAGCGACCGCGGTCGGCTCATCGACACCGCGCTCTCCGGCATCGTGACGCAGACTGCGACCTCGGTGCTCAACCAGCAGCTCGGCGAGCAGTTTGTTGGCAGCGTGTTCGTCGGCATGACCGAGCTGCACGGTGGCCTCAGCGACGCCGCCGACGGCGCGACGAAACTCGCCGATGGCGGGACCCAGCTTTCCGACGGGGCAACCCAACTTGCGGATGGCACGCAGCAGCTTGCGGATGGCACACAGCAGCTTTCCGCGGGTGCCGGACAGTTGTCGAGTGGCGCGGGGCAGCTGTCGGACGGTGCCGGGCAACTGTCGAGCGGTGCCGCGCAGCTGTCCGCGGGTGCGAGCGCGCTCTCAGGCGGGATCTCCGAGCTCGCGGCGGGAACCGGGGCGCTTGCCGGTGGGGCGAACGAGCTCTCATCCGGTGCCGCCGGGCTCGCCGGCGGGCTGCGGGTGTTCGCGAGCGGTGACGGGGCGGATAATCCGGGAATCGCTGGCTACGCCGCCGGAGCCCAGGAGTATGCCGCGGGTGCCGAGACGCTCGCCGCGGGGGTCGGGGAGTACACCGGGAACGTGAATGCGATCGTCGGTCAGGTCTTGGCTGGTGGTGGGCAGCTGGACGCCACCCTGCTCCAGGTGCAGAACGCGATTTCCGACGGCACCATTCCGATGCCGGACGAGGCAACGAAGAAGCAAGCGCTCGACGCGATCGCGAAGACACGGGGTGAGCTCGCCGGGATCGGCGGAAACCTCACGCTGCTGCAGCAGGCGGGGAGCGAGCTTGCGACAGGCGCCCAGCTGTCCGCTGGGGGCGCTGCGGGCCTCGCGTCCGGGGCGCAGGATCTTGCCGGGGGTGCCGCAGAGCTCGCGGCCGGTGCCGAGGGTCTCGCTGGGGGCGCTGCGGAGCTCGCCGCCGGGGTCGGCGGGGTGTCCGCGGGGACCTCGCAGCTCGCCGCTGGTGCCTCCGAGTTGGCCACCGGTGTGTCCGGGGTCGCAAGCGGTGCGTCAGGCATCGCCCAGGGCGCGTCCGGCCTGGCATCCGGCACGGCGGAGCTCGCCTCGGGCACGGCGGAGCTCGCCGCGAACACCCCGGAACTTGCCGACGGGGCCGCGAAGCTCGCCGACGGCGTGGGCCAGTCCGCTTCCGGGGCGTCCGAGCTCGCCCAGGGGCTCGGAACCGCGGTGAGCGGGATCCCGAACTACACCGAAGCTCAGCGCGACAAGATCGCCGAAACCGCCTTGACTCCGGTGAAGTCCGAGGGCGGCAGCGATGAGCTGTTCAACGCCTCCGGGGTGCCGCTCTTCGCGGGTATCGCCCTGTGGGCGGGCGCACTCGCGGCGTTCCTCGTGCTCGCGCCGCTGTGGCGACGCACGCGCAACGCGGCGCGGGGAATCGGTGCGATCACCTTCCGAAGCGCACTGCCCGCGATCGGTCTCGGTGCCGCGCAGGGCGCGATCGCCGGGATCGCGCTGCCGATCGCGCTCGGCTACGACTTCGCTCAGGCCGCAGGATTCTTCGGGCTGGCATTGCTCGCCGGCATCGCGTTCACGCTGCTCGTGCAGGGCCTGTCTGCGCTCCTCGGCGGAGTCGGACGCTTCATCGCTTTCGTGTTGCTTGTCGTGGCGTTCGCCGTGGGAATCGTGTCGACAGTGCCGGGCCCCCTCGCGGCGCTCGGCGACGCGAGCCCCGTCGGTGCGGCGCTCGCCGGGTTCCAAGCCGTCGCGACCGGTGGCGCCGGAGCGGGGGGAGCCGCCGTGCTGCTGGTGCTGTGGGGGGCGCTCGGTCTGGTGCTCACCGGGCTCGCCGTACGGAAGGTGCGCGCCGCCGCGTAGCCACGACACCCTCGCCCCGTGGGGGCTGCTCTCCCCGAGCGGCCCCCACGGGGCGTTGCCGTTCCCGCACGGCCGCCCGCACCCCACTGGGAACTGGACGTCGCGCCGCGTAGGCTCAGAACATGACTCGCGCAATCATTGCCCAGACCACCGGCGGCCCCGACGTGTTGCAGATCGGCGAGGCCGCAGAACTTGCAGCTGGACCGGGAGAACTGCTCGTCGAAACCGCGGCGGTCGGGGTCAACTTCATCGAGACCTACCAGCGCTCCGGGATCTACGCCGTCCCATTCCCCTTTACCCCGGGAGAGGAGGCCGCGGGTCGGGTGCTCGCCGTCGGCACGGAGGTCGCCGGCTTTACGGTGGGTGATCTCGTGACAACCACCGAGGCTCAGGCAACGTACGCGGAGCGGTTTGTTGTCGAGGCCGCACGTGCAGTGCCCGTGCCCGCGGGGATCGACGCGGAGACCGCGGCCGCAATCCCGCTGCAGGGTCTCACCGCGCACTATCTTGCAACCTCTGCGGCGCACCCGCAGCCCGGAGACACGGTGCTTGTGCACGCGGGCGCGGGCGGCGTGGGGCTCCTCCTCACTCAGCTCCTCACCGCGCGCGGGGTTCGGGTCATCACGACCGCGTCGACGCCCGAGAAACAGGAGCTGAGCCGTGGTGCCGGCGCGGCAGAGGTGCTCCCGTACGCGGGCTTCGCCGATGCGGTGCGGGATCTCACCGACGGCGTCGGGGCAGCAGTTGTATACGACGGGGTCGGCAAGGACACCTTCGACGACTCGCTCCGGGCGCTTCGCGTGCGTGGCGAGCTCGTGCTCTTCGGGGCGGCCAGCGGACCGGTCCCGCCGTTCGACCTGCAGCGACTCAATTCAGGGGGCTCGCTTTCCGTGACCCGACCCTCGCTCGGACACTTCTTGCAGAGCCCCGAGGAGCGGGCCTGGCGGTACGGGGAACTCTTTGCCGCGATCGCCGCGGGCCAGCTGCACCTGCGTATCGGCGCACGCTTCCCGCTTGCCGAGGCCGCTGCCGCTCATCGCGCGCTTGAGGGGCGGGCCACCACGGGCAAGGTGATCCTGCTCCCGTGACCGAGGCGTTCCCGTGGGTGCCGGGTCGCGTCGGAGCATGGCTCGCCGGCCGACTGGGCGACGGGCCAGATGGCCTGCGCGACACCGTGCCGGATGGTTTCGACGTCGTGATCCGGATCCTGCCGCCGTTCAGTCGGGACCGGCCCGAGACCGGGACGTTCGCTGACTGGGAGACACAGGTGGCTTCCGCCGACTGGGATTCGGCCCCGGAGCTGCTGACCGAGTCGGTGAGCTGGGCGGATACTGCTGCTGCGCTGGGTCGCGATCTTGAGGACGTTCCTCGCTCGTGGGATCTGCTGGGTGCCGCATACGGTGAGGCCAACGACGCGCTCGCCGCCGACGGCTGGCGGTACTCGGCCCCGCGCGAGGGCACGCTGCCACCGGAGCTGTTTACGCGGGTGCTCGGCGTGCTTGCGCGGCAGACCTCGACTCCCGACACCGGGGTTGCGGGCGTGTGGGAGGGCTACGGCGGTCTGGTGAGCGCGCAGGGCGTGGGCTGGTTCTTTGGGGTGCCGGATCCGCCACGCTGGATCCCGCGCCCGCTGCTGGGCCTCGGATTGCGGGTCATGAGTCACGTCCTGAGTTTCCGCGAACGCCGGCGTCATTTTGGGTTCCCGTCCGCGGTGCGCGCGCTGTTCTTTCCCTGTGTGAGCCAGCCGCCCGGGTCCGGCGTGCTTTCCCGGCAGGCTGCGCGCGGCGAGCGCCTGTCGCTGCCCTACCGCGAGTACGTGTGCTTTGCGGTAGGACCGCGAGCGCTCGCCGCAGCTGATTGGTCAGCCCGGGCACCGTGGATTCCCGAGGTCGAGCGTGGTGATCCGCAGAGCCCCAACATCGTGTGGCCCGAAGGGCGCGAGTGGGTGCTCGTGAGCGAGATCGACTTCGATTCGACGCTCGTGGCATGCAGCGCGGCGTGTGCGGGGGCCTTGCTCTCTGAGCCTGGAATCGAGGCGCACCGGGTCTGGCGGGACACCGCGCTGTTCTAGCGGCTGCTGCCGTGTGGGGATGCGGGGTGTGGGGGTGCGAGGCTTCCCTGGATTTGACAAAAGGCCCTCGAACATACTTTCGAACTGTTATTAAAATGTGGCCTCCTCAAAACGTAGTATGTCCATCAGGGGTTCTTTCCGCGGCCCCACTTTCTGGCCCGACTTCCGCGTGTTTTCAACGGTTTTCGAGGCCTGATTGTCAGCGGCATGTGTTGGAATAGACGCATGACGCTCACCGGAGACGCACCCTTCCCCGAGACCCCCGATGCGGGTGGTCCCGGGAAAGGTCTGCGCGGTTCCGGTGAGGGTGCGGGCCGTTTTGGTGCAGGTGGTTCTGGTGCTGCGAACGGTGCCGGATCTCGTTCTGGCGGGACTGGTGATTCCGGGTCCGGGTCCGGGTCCGGGTCTGGTTCCGATTCTGGTGCTGGTTCTGGTTCTGGTTCTGGTTCTGGGGGCAGTTCTGGGTCCGGTGCCGGTTCCGGGTCTGGTTCTGATTCCGGGTCTGGTTCTGGTTCTGGTTGTGAGTCTGGTGCCGGGTCGAGTTTCGGTTCCACGCTCCCGCCTCGCCTGGTGCGAGTGGACGCGCTCCTCACGGCCCTTGAGGAGTGGGAAGCGCAGCAGCGTCGCCGAGACGCGGAACGGCTCAGTCTCCTCGCTGATCTTCACGAGACAGCGCTCGGGCCAGAACCCGCAGCTAGCGCTGATGAAGGCACGGGTAGCGCAGCAGTGATCCCGGGAGTTGAGAACTGCAGTGCAGAGCCCGCCGCCGAGAACACCGCATCCGAGACCCCATCTCTCGCCGAAATTGACACGCCAGCAGACTGTGCCACACCCGCAGCACCCGCACCCGCGGGTCCCGCGTCGCCCGCACTCGTGGGTCCCGCATCACCCGCACCCTGCCCTGGCAGCACCCCCACCCCGCGGCCTGCGTTCCGGGGTGGGGAGAGTGAGCTCTCGTTCCGATCCCTCCGCGCTCAAGTCGCGATGGTATGCCAGCACAGCGAACACACCGCAGCCCGGGACCTAGATCTGGCCTATCAAACCCGGCATACGCTCCCCGCAACCCATGACGCCCTGCATGGTGGAAGTCTTGCGTTGCCGCATGTGCGCATCATCGCGGAATACGCCACGATCTTCACCGATGTTTCTGTCCCGGACTCCCCGGATGCTCTCACTGTGGAAGAGCAGCTCGCAGACGCTGCCCTGCGGCGGGGCGCGTATGAGCAAGACGCGGTGCGGATCGGGGCCCGTGAGACGCCGAGCAGGTTTCGTCCGATCGCGCGCAGGCTTGCCGCGATGTACGCGGTGAAAACCCTCGCCCAAAGACATCAAGAAGCCCTCAAGCGTCGGCATGTGCGGGTCGTGGAGCTTGATGATGGGATGGCTGAGCTTCGGGCGGTGTTGCCTGCGGAGGAGGCGTATGAGATTTATGACCGGTTAACGCGCCTCGCGAAAGACTCCCAAACCC
>NZ_FUID01000014.1 GCF_900163635.1 Leucobacter sp. 7(1)
TCAGTGGTGAGGGCTTCCTGCTAGAGATAGGGCAGGTGTTGCACTCACCACCTGAAACCGCCCCCATTTTTCGCGATATTTGGGTCGTTCTCGATAGAAAGCCTCCGGGAGAGTTGGGCCGGTTCCCGGTGTTCCCCGACCTGGCCCGATCCGGCACCGTCGCCCGGCCGCACGTCGCCCCGGTACGCTGGGTAGATGCGCGAACCCTGGGATCCTGCCGGCCCGAGTGTGGTCTACGCGGGCGACAACCTGCCGATCATGCGCAGGCTTCCCGGCAGCGCGTTCGCGACGGTGTACCTGGACCCGCCATTCAACACGGGACGGTCACGGCAGGCCGAGCGGGTGACGGGCGTGCGTGCGGAGGGTGGTCGGCTCGGGTTTCGGGGCCAGGGCTACGACGTGACGCGCGAAATGACACTCGCCTACGACGACCGCTTCCGGGACTACTGGGACTTCTTGGAACCTCGGCTCGAAGAGGCCTGGCGTGTGCTGTCCCCGGACGGCCTGCTCTACTTGCACCTCGACTACCGCGAGGTGCACTACGCAAAAGTCCTGCTCGACGCGATGTTCGGGCCCGAGTGCTTCATCAACGAGATTATCTGGGCCTACGACTACGGGGCCCGGACGAAGCGCCGGTGGCCGGCGAAGCACGACAACATCCTCGTGTACGCGAAGCTTCCGGATTACTACTATTTCGACGCGGAGGCGGTGGACCGCGAGCCCTATATGGCCCCGGGGCTCGTCACTCCCGAGCAGGCCGAGCGGGGCAAGCTGCCGACAGACACCTGGTGGCACACAATCGTTTCTCCGACCGGGCACGAACGCACCGGGTACCCGACGCAGAAGCCCGTCGGGATTCTGCGCCGGATCGTGCAGGCATCCTCCCGGCCGGGGGATTGGGTGCTGGATGCATTCGCGGGGAGCGGGACGACGGGGGCTGCCGCCGCGGAGTTGGATCGTCGCTTTGTCCTGATTGACGACAACCCGGAGGCAATCGACGTGATGCGTGAGCGTTTCGCGGGCCAGGGGGTGAGCTTCGCATGACCGAGGCGAATCGCGGTGGTGGCGGTGGTGGCGCGGCCGGGTTCCCCGTGCACCTGGACCGTACTGCGGAGGCCCCGCTGCCGGTGCAGCTTGCTGCGGCACTGCGCGAGGCAATCGACGCCGCAACGCTCCGCCCGGGGGAAACCGTTCCCGCCACCCGGGAGCTCGCACGTCGTCTGGGTGTTGCCCGCGGCGTGGTCGTTGTGGCGTATGAGCAGCTTGTTGCCGAGGGCTATCTCGCAGCGACGCACGGGCAGGGCACCCGGGTCAACCCGGCGCTTGAACTTGTGGAGCCACGCTCCGCGATGAGTCCGACCCCAGTGGGGGCCCCGGCGCCCGAGCCTGTGCAAGCCCCCGCCCCACTCGCCCCCGGGCAGCCGATCACCGACACCGTGGTGAGTCCGGCGTGGCGTTCTGCGTGGCGCAGTGCGGCTGGGCGGGTCGATGTGGCACCGCCTGCGCTCGGAGATCCGGCGCTGCGTCACGAAATCGCGGAGCATCTGCGGCGCATGCGCGGTACTGCCCGGCAGGCGAGCGATGTGCTGGTCACCGCCGGTACGCGAGACGGTCTCGGGCTGCTCCTCGCAGCGCTTGGCGGGGGGCGCGGCCGCGAACTTGTCGTGGGTGTCGAAGATCCGGGCTTGCCTTCGTTGCGCGGCGCCGTGCAGGCGCACGGCGCGCGGATCGTCGCGTTACCCACGGACGCCGAGGGGCTCGACACCGGACGCTTGCCCAGCGGCATGCTTGACGCCGTGATCGTGACGCCGAGCCACCAGTACCCGCTGGGCGGCTCGCTGCCGCTGCCGCGCCGACGCGAGTTGCTCGCGTGGGCGCGGCGCACCGGCGTGGTGGTGATCGAGGATGATTTCGATTCCGAGCTGCGTTACACGGGCAGCGCGCTCCCGACCCTCGCGGCCCTCGACGATCCGGCGCAGGGCTCGGTGGTGTTGCTCGGCACTTTTTCGCGCACCCTGGCCCCGAGCCTCGCTGCCGGATACCTGTTGGCTCCCGCCGGGTTGCGCGCCCGGATCGAGCCGCTGCGGCGTGAGCTGGGTGGGCCGGTATCAGGGGTTGTACAAGCGGCGCTCGCTGATTACCTCGCGAGCGGGGAGCTGCGGCGGCACACGGCTCGGATGCTGCGGCGGTATGCGGCGCGCCGTGACGCAGTGTCGGATCGGCTCGCGGGAGCGCGGGGCGTACGGGTGCGCCCGATGGATGGCGGCCTGCACACGGTGATCGAGTTCGCCGGAGCGGAGGGTCCCGTACGAGAAACCGCGGTGCTTGACGCAGCGCGTGCGGACGGACTCGGGGTGCAGGGCCTCGCTGGGTACTGGCAGCAGCGGGACAGTGTCCCCGGCCTCGCGGGCCTGGTGCTGGGTGTGGGCGGCCCGGATGACGCCGAGTTTGAGCGCGCGCTTGTACGCCTGCGCGGCATTCTCGACGCATAGCCTGCCACTTTCTTCGCTTGGGGTGGGTAGACACCTAGGGGCCGAACTTGCTACGATTGCCGAAGCGTTTCGGCAGCGTAGCCTAAGCAAGGCAATGAAGCTCCAAAACGTTTCATCAATGAACGCGGCCCGCCGCGAGACACGTGAAATGAGGAAACCATGAGTGAAGAGACGTCGGCATCGGTAGACGAGACCATGTGGAACGGCCTGCTGCACGGCGGGCTTGGGGGAACGTTCATGGGGGTGCCCAAGATCGAGCTCACGCGTGAGGCGATCGCCGCAGCGGGTGCGAAGGCCGTGGTCTACGGCTTCCCGTTCGACGCGACGACAATCAGTCGCAGTGGCGCGAACTACGGACCACGTGCAATTCGAGAGACCTCGGTGCAGTACACGAACTTCCAGGCCACCTTCGACTTTGACCTCTTCACGCATCTGCCGTTGTTCGATGGGGGCGACTGCCACGTTGCGCTGGGGAATACACCGAAGACCTTTGAGCGAGTCGAGGCTGACATCGCCGAAATCGTTGCGGGCGGAGCGATCCCCGTCGTGTTTGGCGGCGACCACTCGGTGAGTATCCCGGTCGGGAACGCGGCCAGGAAGCCTGGGACGAGCCCGGGGTGGGTGCAGTTCGATACCCACCTTGACAGTGCGCCGGACGTCGGTGGCGAGCTGCTCAGCCACTGCTGCACGATCACCCGCGCGGTCGACAATGGCTACGACCCAGCAAAAATGGTGCTCGTTGGAATCAACGGCTGGATGAATCCGAAGACTGAGCTCCAGTACTGCCGTGACCACGGTATTCGGGTGATCTGGCTCGAAGATATCTGGACGAAGGGCACGGCCTGGGCCGTCGAGCAGATCCTTGAGCGCGTCGGTGAGGAAGGGTTCTACCTGACCTTTGACATTGATGCGCTCGACGCCGCGTTTGCGCCGGGCACCTGCGCGCCGACCCCGGGCGGAATGACGATTCGGGAAGCCTTCGAGATCGTCCGGGGGATCTCGCCCGCGGGCCTGATTGGTCTTGACATTGCGGAACCCGCGCCTTCGCTGGATCACTCCACGCGCACGCAGCTGATCGCGGGCCGCCTGGCGCTCGAGGCGCTTGCGTTCCACGCTGGATCCCCAAGCGAGCCGATCTACATCGGCTAAGAGCCGTCTCATACCGCGGCCCCACGCTGTCGTTTCCAGGCAGGTGGGGCTGCGGTGTGTGCGGGGCCGGGTTAGCGCGCGTACAGGGCCGGCCGTCGCTGGGAGAGCATATCCGTGAGGGGGTCTGGGGGAGTCGCCGCGGTGCGCGAGCGGTCCGTAAGGGAAAGGTTGCCGGAGATGACACCTGATGTCGCGGAGTCGAGCTCGGCGAGGGTCCCTCCGTCTGCCATCACCAGGCGGCTCCCGCCACAGAACTCGTGTCCGGACTCGGTACCGACCCGGTTAGCGTAGGCGACGGGCACGCGGTTTTCGAGTGCCCGGGCCGTTGCCGCGATGCGGTGGTCGAGGGTGTAGGGATGCATGTTGGCCGAGCCCGCGGCGATGAGCTGTGCGCCGCGCAGCACAAGGGTGCGCGCCACCTCCGGAAACTCGATCTCGAAGCAATTCACGACGCCAATTGTGGTCTCGCACAGTGTGATGGGGGTAAGTGTGTCGCCGGCGCGGAAGGCCTCGCTCTCATTCCCGAAGAGATGGGTCTTGCGGACCATTCCCCGAACAGTTCCATCGCGGTCGATCGCGAGAATGGCATCGAAGAATCCCTCCGGTGCCGCCTCGATGCATCCGACGAGGAGCGCCGTGCCCGCGTCCCGGCACGCGGTGGCCAGCGCGATCACGCGCGGGTCGGTGTGTGTGAGCGCGAGTTCCGCCAGGCCCGCGGTCTGGTATCCGCTGAGGAACAGTTCTGGGAAGAGCAGCAGATCGGTGTCGGCAGAGCTGGCGAGCGCGGCGGTGACCCGGCGCAGGTTTGCCGCGAGGTCGCGGGGGCGGGGTGCGTCTTGAATCACCGTGACGTGCAGTGTGCGGGTGTGCATGTGGCTCCTCGTGTTGGGCAAGCAGGGGTCCCGTGGGTGCTCTGGGTACTCGGGCGGCCAGGGACGGGTTGCCTAATCGTTTCACTGAAAGATCCTAGGCCAGAACTAGCCCATTTGCTACTTGCTAAAACGTTTCGGCCGCGGTAGCGTGACTTTCGGACAGTGACGGCATGGTTCCGATGTGTCCGAACTACTTCCGGGCGCGCCAATGATCGTCGCGTCCGTCGCCGAAATGAAGCAAAGGAGTTTCTATGAGTACGGCGCCGACGGTGATGAAACGTGAATTCACCATGTTCTCTGCCTTGTCCGTGGCTTTCGCCTTCGTGTCGCCGATCGTGGCGGTCTACAGCGTGCTGGGGGTGGGGCTTGCAACCTCTGGCCCGGCATTCATCTGGGGAGGCCTTATTCTGTACGCGGGCCAGTTCATCGTGGTCCTGACCCTGGGCATGCTCGCTTCGAAATGGGCGGACTCGGGCGGGATCTATCAGTGGTCACGCAGGCTCCTGGGGCACCGCTACGGCTGGTTTGCCTCCTGGACTTACATTTGGACGCTCCTGATCACGCTTCCCGCCGTGGCGTATGCCGGGGCTGTGCTGATCCCCCCGATCTTCGATATGCCCTCGGCCGGCCCGGAACTCGTCACCTGGCTCGCAGTCGGGATGCTCGCATTCAGTACGCTGGTCAACCTCGCGGGTCGCGTGTTCATCAAGATCCTGATGGTAACGGTCATCGTGGCGGAGGCCGTGGGGTCGATCGGGGTCGCGGTCTGGCTGCTGTTCTTTCAACGACATCAAGGGCTCGAATACCTGTCGCCTGAATCACTGGGGGACTACCGCGGTGCGTTTTTCGCCGCGCCGCTCGTGATGGCAATTGCGTTCTCAAGCTATTTCGCCATCGGATTTGAGAGCGCGAGTTCGATCGCAGAAGAGGTGAAGCGGCCCAAGAAGGCGGTGCCGAAGGCGATGGTTGTGTCCTTCTTTGCAATTATGGTGATCGTGCTCTTGAGCACACTTGCCTTTACCTTGGCGGTGCCGAATGATGCGTTCCTGCAGGATCCCGAGAATGCGGCGGATCCTGCAGTAGCGATCATCGCGGCGACGTTCCCGGAACCAGTGTTCCGTGGCATCCTTGCACTGTTTGTCATCGCCTTCGCTGCCAGTCTGATGACGATTCAGATCACCGTCTCCCGGATCATCTGGGCGACCGCACGCAACGGTGAACTCCCGTTCGCCCGGTTCCTGACACGGCTCTCCGGCGAGACCGGGCTGCCACGGCGGGCCGTGCTCATTGCGGCCGTGATCGCGGCCCTATTGTTTATTCCGTTCCAGAGCGAGGGGATTCAGATGGCACTGATCTCATTCTCCTCGGTCGGGTTTTTCCTATCGTTCCTCTTCCCCGTGCTGGGGCTCGCCGTCGCTCGACTCCGGGGTCGGTGGAGCGACGACCCGAGCCTGTTCCTCGGTCGCGCCGGGAGGGCTGTGAGTCTCCTCGCGCTTGTGTGGCTGGTGTTCCAGATTGTGAATGTCGCGTGGCCCCGAGAGAGCGGTGCCGGGTGGGCGACCGACTGGTCAACGGTGATCGGGATCACCGCGGTGGGAGTCCTCGGCGTGATCGTTGAGCGCTGGGTTCACCGGAAGCGACTGCATGCTGCGTCCACGGGATCCACGATTGTTGTGTTCGAGCGTGACGAATCCGAAGACGACGATGACGAAGATCGCTCCGACCTGGAGACTGGGGCACCGTCTGCTGGTGTCCGCGGTTAGCTTGCGTCCTCCGGCTGCAGGGTGGAACCGCGCACGGTGAGCGCCGTCGGGACAAGTTCTCGGCGGCGCTCCGTCGTTCCATCGAGCCCGTCGAGGAGCAGGTCGACGGCAATCTCACCGAGACGGATGGGCTGTAGGTCGAGCGCGGTGACAGGTGTGTTCAGGCCATAGTCGAGTGAACGGCTGTCGGTGAGGCTCAAGACCTGCAGATCGTCAGGGATGCGCAGGCCAAGCGCCTGAGCGCTGCGTTCGGTCGCGTGCGCAAGCGTATCGAGAGTGGTGAGTACCGCGTCGAAGCGGCGCTCAGGTGACGCGAGCGCCGCGTGGATCGTTGCCTCGGCCTCGTCGACCCGTGGACCGGGAGAGCGCAGGATCACGGGGTCAACTCCGGCGGAGGAGCACCAGTCGAGGTATGCGGAGAGCTCATCGCGCACATACGAGGAGCTTGTCTCGCTGAGGAACAGTGCCGGACGAGCGGGCCGCACGGCACTCAGGTGGCTGAGCGCCGTCGTGGTCCCGGCTGCAAAATCGTTGTCGACCCACGAAAGGTCATCCCAGTTGCGTCCGATAGTTACACAGGGAAGGCCAGCCGTCGTGGCGGCGTGGACGAGCGGGTCGTTTTCGCTCGGGTCCACGACGATCAGTCCGTCCGCGGCTGACAGGAACGCCGGAGAGGGGGTACTCGACGGCAGCATGGAGAGGAGGAAGCCACGGTGGAATGCGTGCGCTGAGGCACCGCTGAGTACGCGGAAGTAGTAGTCGATGTCCCACTCCGGCTGCACGCCCGACGCGGTCGTGTTCGCAGACGTCGGTGAGACTGAGAGCACCAACGAGCCGGTGCGGCCTGCATTGAGATTCTTCGCGAGTCGATTCGCGGTGTATCCCAAACGGGCCGCCGTGTCGATCACGTGTTGACGCGTGGCCGCGGCGACACGACCCTTCCCGTTCAGCGCTTCTGACGCGGTGGCGACTGAGACGCCAGCCTCGTGGGCGACATCCTTGATCGTGGTGCGGCGCTGCTTCATGATTCCTCGGATTCCGTGTTCGGCAGTCGGATCGGGGCCGGTGCGGTGACGACCGCGCGGATCGCCGCTTCGAGCAGTGCGGGATCCTGCGCGGGCGGGAGTACGCTGCGTGCCTCAACGACAAGGGCGTCGATGCGCTCGCGGGTACGGGCGCTGACAAGCGCTGAGCCCGCTACCGCGGCGAGGGCCGTCTGATCCGTGGCGTGGTCGGGGCCGGCATCCGCGAAGAGGTGCTGCGCGGCCAGCCACAGTGGAAACGAGGGAACCCCGTTGCGAAGGTCGACGCCGTGGTCCTTCCCCAGTTCTTCGAGATCACCGTGGATGTCGAGCAGGTCGTCCGCGAACTGGAACGCGAGGCCCAACCGGATTCCCGCCTCGCGCGCGCGAAGTTGCTCCGCACCCGTGCGCTCCGCACTGTGCGCGGCAAGCTCGAAGGCGGCACCGAAGAGCGCTCCGGTCTTCAATGCGCCGTAGCGCTCGAGGAGCGCCAGAGCATCCGCATCCCACCGGAGCGCTGATTCCAACAGCTGCCCCTCACAGAGATCGGCGAATGCGCGAGTGAGCGCTGCCGTGACGGTGGCTCCGCGCGAGGCGCTGTGCGCGAGCGCGAGCGCGAAGAGCTGGTCGCCCACCAAGATTGCGGTCGCGGGAGTCGTGAGTTGGTGCAGAGCGGGGGCACCGCGGCGCGTGGCAGACGCGTCGATGATGTCGTCGTGGACAAGCGAGGCGGTGTGGACGAGTTCGAGGGCGGCGGCGATGTCGATGAGTTCGTCCCGGACCCCCGGGCGGTCGGGAATCCCATATGCGTAGGCGGCGGTGAGGAACGCCCGCGCACGCACGTGCTTTCCACCCGAGAGCGGGGCGATTCCCGCGGGTGCATCCTGTGCCCACGGGCTTCGAGCCACACGATCTGAGACGATGTCCGCCAGCTTCTGTACCACCGCTGAGAGGAGCTCCTCGACCGCTGACGCGGGAGCCTCATTACGTGTGCGCGACCCATCCTGGGGTGAGGTCTCAGTTGTGCTGCGGGACTGCGACTGCTGCAGGGCTGCCATTCGGATGCTCTCCTCGTCCTCGGGGCTGATTCCTCCAGCGTAGGGGCGCCGGAACCCCGGTGCCAAATCGATTCAGCAGGAAAATATCGCAGAACTCACGCGGAATTCCGGGGATCTGTCCGGGGCCCAGCCGAAGCGGGCAGGCTATCCTGAGTGCGTGAGCGTCGACAATCTTTCCCCGAGCATGCAGAACTACCTCAAAGTCATTTGGGGGCTGCAGGAGTGGTCTGACGCGCCCGTGTCGAACTCAGCCATCGCGGAGTCAGCGGGTGTGCGGCTCTCGACAGTGTCCGACGCGCTGCGTAAGCTCTCCGACCTCGAGCTGATCGGCCACGCCCGGTATGGCAGCGTGACGTTGACCGACACGGGGCGCGAAAACGCGGTCTCGATGATCCGGCGGCACAGGCTCTTGGAGACGTTCCTGGTACAGGCGCTCGGATACGAGTGGGACGAGGTGCACGCCGAGGCAGACCGCCTCGAACACGCCGTGTCAGACGAGCTGATCAATCGGGTCGATCGAGCGTTGGGCTACCCGACTCGTGATCCTCACGGCGATCCGATTCCGAGTGCGGACGGCCGGGTGCATCGCCCAGACGCAGTGATCCTGGCGTCCGTGGAAGCTCCGGCTCACGTGCGAGTCGAGCGGATCTCAGATTCCGACACCGCGATGCTGCAGTACTTCGCGAGCCGCGGACTCGTTGTCGACGCTGAACTCGACGTGTTGCCGGGAGAACCCTACTCTGAAGCCGTGCTGGTGCGGGTGGCGGGCGCGAGTGACCCGGTGAGTCTCGGGCCGGCCGCGGCGGCGTCGATGTGGGTCTCGGTGCACGGGGTCGAAGCCGCCTAGGCGCTCGGCCCGACGTTGTTTTCCCTCGTGCCGGACTCGCCCGGAGTGGGGACTGCGCAACCGTCGTGAAATCCGGGATGATGGGGGAGCGCCCTTCCGGGTGCGCGAGAGGAGCACGGTGTTCGGCTGGTCAAAGAAGCGCAAGCGTGGCGGATCGCGCCCGTTGCGACGACTGCCGAAGCGTGTCCTGGCCCCGGTTGAGGAGATTGTCGAGCAGGGGTTGCTCGTCGCGGATGTCGCAATCAGGATGACCGTGAAAAACGCCATCATCATGAACGCGTTGCAAAAGCATGTCGATTATGACGAGGCGCAGATCGTGGAAATGGTTCGCGAAGCGACGGAGGATCTCGCGCGTGAGCGTGAGCGCGATGCCAAGCACATCGCTCGGATGCGCGGCGAGATCCGGGACACGGGTCGCAGCTCCTGGAGTGAATCAGACTACGGCAACGACGACAACCGTACGCTGCGGCATCGCCAGGAAGTCTATGAGCGCGTCGCCGAGGAGCTTCATGCGAAGGCCGCCGACGAGGCGGGGCTGCAGGCAACTGCGGTACGGGCGCGCGACCTTGCGTGGCATGAAATCGGCGACTCGCTGAAGGAGCGCGCCACTCATCCCTATTACAGCGGCGGCGATTCTGAGGAGTACCAGGAGGCGCGCGATAGCCGGATCCAGCAGCTCATCGAGAAAGACCTCACGGAGCTCATGAAGGATCACGCGGCCCCCGCCGCGAGCAAACCCGAGAAGGTGCGCTTTTTTAAGCGGAAAGATCGCGAGTAGCGACCGCCCCACCGGGTGAGTTTGTCCGGGTTGCGCAGCGCCCACACAGCGGTGATGCGCTCGGATCGGATCTCGAAGCCCATCGCAGCGACAGTTCGTCCCTGCGCGGTCGCCACAAGACCGGGTTCGCCGCCTACGATCGCCTCGTGTGTCACGAGTCCCGGCGCGCGCGTGTGTGCCCCCGCGAAGAACTCAGCCACTTTGCGCGCCCCGTGAATGGGTGCGAGCGCCGCGGAGACAGCGCCACCACCATCGACCACAGCCTGAGCTGCGGGATCGAGCGTGCGTACCAGCGCGGCGATGTCGCCAGACTCCCAGGCGCGGTGAAACGCGTGGACGGCGGCGGCATGCGCGTCACGAGCGATCGGAGTGCGCCGAGATTGCCGGACCCGACGCCGGGCGTTTGCAGCGAGCTGCCTGCAGGCCTCGGCGCTGCGGCCGAGCACGTTCCCAATCTCGACGAATCGGTATTCGAAGACGTCATGCAGGATCAGCGCCACCCGTTCAGCGGGGGTCATCGATTCGAGGAGCACGAGAATAGCGAGCGAAATAGACTCGTTCATGCCGATCCGGTCGGCGGGGTCAATCGCGTCAGTCCTGTTCGCCAGAGTGGTCCAGTGCAGCGTCGGCGGGACGGGCTCGGGAAGCCACTCGCCCACATAGCGCTCACGGCGCGCCCGCGCAGATTTGAGGGTGTCGAGGCAGATTCGGCTCACCGTCGTGCTCAGCCACGCGCGCGGGTTCGTGATCTCGGAGCGCTCGTCCGGTGCGAGCCGAAACCAGCGCAGGTAGGTTTCTTGGGTGGCGTCTTCCGCCTCCGATATCGACCCGAGGAAGCGATAACTGAGCGCCATGAGGAGTCCGTGGTGGAGCTCCGGAACCTCGGGCTGATCTGGGGACATGCGGGTCCTTCCCGGTCGTGGGCCTGCGGGCGCTGCGCGTCTCGTACGGTCCGCGCGTACCCATGAGACGAGGGAGCCCCCGGAAACGTGAGGCGGGCATGGAACTTTCGGTCCGTACCCGCAGGATCTCACGTCGGGCTGTGCACTCTCGTCCTATGTGGTGAGGCGCCAGCAGACGACGGACTCTCGCCGCACGCGGGCAGCGCCTCCGGACGAAAGGAAACGGTATGGCTGACACGGTGACCCTGGTGAACGTGGTCGAGGTGACGCCTGAGCGGCGGGGCGAGGTACTGGCGCTGCTTGAAGAGGGAGCGGAGCGTGTGATCTCGCGGCGTCCCGGGTGTATCGATCTCACCCTGCTGGAGGGGCTTGACGGTCGCCGGATAATCGTCGTTGCGCGGTGGCACAGCGCTGAGGCGGCGCACGCGACGCAGGCGGACCCGGCGGCCGCGGAATATGCGCGGCGGGTCGCCGAACTTGGGGTGCCACACCCGACCGTGGCCCGTGTGGTTCGGGAGTTCTCGGGGTGACTGGCGCCGCACGGGGCTCGCGGTTCACGAGTGCTGCGGCGCACTATCTGGATGAGCGAACGAAACTTGCGGGGGCAGTGCGCGGACTCGCGCGGAAGGTCTTTCCGGACCACTGGTCTTTTCTGCTTGGGGAGATCGCACTCTACTGCTTTGTGGTGTTGCTCATTACGGGGACCTTTCTCACCTTCTTCTTCCAGGCGTCGATGGAGGAGCTCGCGTATGCGGGCCCCTATGTGCCGCTGAAAGGCGTCGAGATGTCGGCGGCTCTGGCGTCCACGCTCGACATCTCGTTTTCGGTGCGGGGCGGACTTCTGATCCGGCAGACGCATCACTGGGCGGCGCTGCTCATGAACGCCGCGATCGGGCTGCATCTGTTGCGCGTCTTCTTCACGGGAGCGTTCCGGAAGCCACGAGAACTGAACTGGGTGATCGGCTTCGTGCTCTTCGTGCTGGCGATTGCCGAGGGATTCACGGGCTATTCACTTCCCGACGACACACTCTCCGGGAACGGGCTCCGCATTGCGGACGGCGTGGCGAAGTCGATTCCGGTGGTCGGGACGTACACCTCGTTCTTGCTGTTCGGGGGCGAGTTTCCGGGCACCGCAATTGTGGGGCGACTGTACGCGCTCCACATTCTCTTGATTCCGGCGGTGATGCTCGCGCTGATCGCCGTGCACCTTGTGTTTGTGGTGCTGCACAAGCACACCCAGTACCGGGTGCCCGGTGCTACGGGTGGCAACGTCGTGGGGTACCCGCTCCTGCCCGTCTATGCTGCGAAAGCGGGCGGGTTCTTCTTCATTGTGTTCGGAGTCATCGTGCTCATCGCGGCCGTTGTGGGGATCAACCCGGTCTGGGCGTACGGCCCCTACGATCCCTCGCCGGTCTCGGCCGGGACGCAGCCAGACTGGTATATCGGCTTTGTTGATGGAATCCTTCGCTTGGTGCCGTCGGGGTGGGAGACCGAGTGGCTCGGCCTGACCTGGTCCTGGAACATGCTGGTCCCGGTGCTTGTGCTGCTCGGCTTCCTGGGGCTCGTGGCCGCGTACCCGTTTCTCGAATCCTGGATCACAGGGGACCAGCGTGAGCATCATGTACTTGTGCGCCCCAGAAACGCGCCGGCGCGCACGGGTCTCGGCGTTGCCGGTGTCATCTTCTACGCGGTGCTCTGGGCGGCGGCCAGCTCGGACCTGATCGCGACGCATTTTCAGCTTTCGATCGAGGGCGTACTGCTGGCACTGCAGCTCGCGCTTGTGCTCGGGCCGATCGCTGGTTACGCGGTCACGAAACGCGTGTGCCTCGGGCTGCAGCACCGGGACCGCGCTGAGCTTGTGCACGGTCGCGAGACGGGGCAGGTCGTCCGCTTGCCAGGGGGTGCGTATGTGGAGCGGCATGCGGCGCTGTCGCCGGACGAACGCTGGCGTCGGCTCCCGGAGCCCGGTGGGCCGCAAGTCATTCGCGTGCCGCGTGTAGGAGAGCACCTTGCGGGCAGAACTCGGCTGCGGGCCGCGCTCGCACACTGGTTCTTCTCAGATCGGCTCGTCGAGCCTGAAGTAGGTCCTGAAGTAGGTTCTGAAGTAGGTCCTGCACTAGATCCTGAAGGGGGTGACGCCGCGCACCGGGGCATTCCCTGAGCGATGAGCTTGCCCAATGGTCAGTGACCGCTGTATGGTCAGCGTATGCTGACCATTACTTCTCGCGTTGACGCCATGAATCGTCTCGGCCGCGCAATGGCTGACCCGAGTCGATCACGCATTCTCCTTGCGCTGCTCGACGGTCCGGGGTACCCGGCGCAGCTGGCTCGCGACCTTGATCTCACGCGCAGCAACGTGTCGAATCACCTCACGTGCCTGCGGGGTTGCGGGATCGTGGTGGCTGAGCCCGAGGGGCGACAGACGCGCTACGAGATCGCCGACCCGCACCTCACGGCGGCGCTCAGCGCGCTCGTTGACATCACGCTCGCGGTCGACGAGCGCGTGCCGTGTGTGGACCCTGGCTGCGCGGTCGCCGGGTGCTGCGAACCCGGCCGTGCGGGGGAGGGCACTGAGCGGTGAGTGTCGAGTGCTGCGCAGGCGAAACTTCAGCGCGTGTACCCGGCGGTGAACTCGCGGAGCCACAGCTCCCGCGGTCGTGGTGGCGCAACCCAGGGATCCGCCTCCCGCTCGCTTCAGGCCTTGCGTGTGTTACGGGCCTTGGTCTGGAAATTCTCGGTGGTCCGGCGCAAGAACTCGCCGCGCAGATCACGTTCGCGCTCGGGCTTGTGTTCGGTGCTGTCACCTTCGTGCCGGCCGCCCTGCGCGCGCTCTTCCGGCGGGGCCGGGTTGGGATCGGCTTGCTTATGACAATTAGCGCTGTCGGTGCGGTGCTCCTCGGGTATCTCGGTGAGGCGGCCGCGCTGGCGTTCCTCTACTCGCTGGCAGAGGCCCTCGAGGACGCGGCGATGGATCGCGCCCGCGGCGGGCTCCGTGCGCTGCTCTCGCTCGTTCCCGAAACGGCAACGGTGCTCCGTGGTGGATCCCGCACCGTGATTCCTGCACGCGAGCTTGGTGCGGGGGATCTCCTGCTCGTGCGTCCCGGGGAGCGAATCGCGACCGACGGAATTATCCGCGCCGGGCGCAGTGTGCTCGATACCTCCGCGATCACCGGTGAATCGTTGCCCGTGGTGGGAGAACCGGGGTTCGCAGTCTCGGCGGGAACGATCGCGGGCACGGGTGCCCTCGAAGTTGAAGCAACGGCGGACGGCACCGATAACTCACTGACGACAATCGTCGCGCTTGTCGAGCGGGCGCAGGCCGAGAAAGGGGAGCGGGCCCGGATCGCCGACCGGATCGCGCGCCCGCTCGTGCCCGGTGTGATGATCCTCGCCGCGCTTGTCGCACTCCTCGGGTCGCTCATAGGTGAGCCGGAGACCTGGATCACGCGTGCGCTCGTGGTGCTTGTGGCGGCGTCTCCCTGCGCACTCGCGATTGCCGTCCCAGTTACCGTCGTCTCTGCCATCGGCGCCGCAAGTCGCTTGGGGATCGTGGTGAAGAGCGGGGCCGCGTTCGAGCGGCTCGGCGGGATCCGGCGGGTCGCGATCGATAAGACGGGCACGCTCACTCGGAATCAGCCCGAGGTCACTGAGGTTGTGGTGGCCGCGGGGGAGTCCCGGGCCGAGGTGTTGGCGCTCGCGTCAGCCGTGGAGCGACACTCAACTCACCCGCTCGCCGCGGCGATCACGGCGGCAGGGGGGAGCGACAGAGCTGCGGTCGCTGGGGACGTTACTGAGCTTGCGGGCAGTGGGATTCAGGCGATGATCGACGGCGAGCTTGTCGCGGTAGGGAGCCCGCGCTGGGTGGATCCGGGACCCCTTGCTGGCGAGGCCACGCGGCTCGAGGATGCGGGGCACAGCTGCGTGGTTGTCGCTCGTGGCGGCCGGCCCGTCGGCGTGATCGGGGTGCGAGATGAGCTCCGAGTTGAGGCTGCCGAGGCAGTGGCGATGCTGCGGGATCGGGGGATTGCGGTCGCAATGCTCACGGGCGACAATGCCCGGGCCGCGCACGCGCTCGCCGCCGCGGCCGGGGTTCCCGAGGTGCACGCCGAGCTCCGGCCAGAACAGAAGGCGGCGTGGGTGGTGCAGTCCTCGAGTCGCGCCGCGACCGCGATGATCGGGGACGGCATCAACGACGCCCCGGCACTCGCGGCCGCGAGTGTGGGGATCGCGATGGGCGCGACCGGTTCCGACGCGGCCATCGAAAGCGCTGACGTGGCGTTCACCGGGCACGACCTGCGGCTGATCCCGCAGGCGCTCGCACACGCGCGCCGCGGTCGCACGATCATGACGCAGAATGTGGCGCTGTCGATCGCGATCATCGTGGTGCTCGTTCCGCTCGCGGTGACCGGCGCCCTCGGCCTCGCCGCGGTTGTGCTGGTGCACGAGCTCGCCGAAATGCTGGTAATCGGGAACGGGTTGCGCGCCGCGCGGGTGCCGAGACGCGACCGGAGGGTCTGAACTGCGTCCGGTACCTGGTGTTGCCAAGTACCGGTACTTAGTGTTACTGTCTAGCGGTAGGTAGTAACGCTAGTGAGTCGCCCAGTGTGGCGGCTTCAGTTCGGGGAAGGGGCGCAATGGCATCGTTGATGACCGAAATGCTTAAGGGCACACTTGAGGGAATCGTGCTCGCGATCCTGTCGGATCAGCCGGCATACGGCTATGAGATCACGACCCGGTTGCGTGATGAGGGCTTCGAAAACATCGCGGAGGGCACGGTCTACGCGCTGCTCATTCGGATCGAACAGAAGGGCCTCGTCGACATCGCGAAGGTGCCCTCCGAGAAGGGGCCCCCGCGCAAGGTGTACTCACTGAACGATGCCGGCCACACACAATTGGCAGAGTTTTGGGACACCTGGACGACCCTCTCCGCGCGCATCGCGCACCTGCGTGGCTGACCCGTCCCCGGGCACCACGACTCACACACTTTTCACTCGCGTGCGTCACACGCACGCCCTCTGACTCAGGAGTTACTTCATGATCCCCAAATGGATTGATGCCCTCATCGGCTCGCTCGACCAGAAGAAGCAGTACCGAGCCGACACCGCGCGGCTCGAGGCCCTGCCCGAGCCGTATCGCGCGGCGGCGAAAGCCTTCCAGCGCTACTTCACCTACTGGGCCGGGTTCACCGATGGCGATACCCTCGTGCAGCTGCTTGGCGATCACGTCGATCTCTGGGAGCGGGCAGCCGTTGACGGTACCCCGATCCGCGATCTTGTCGGGGAGGATCCCGTCGAGTTCGCCGAGACCTTTGCGCGAGCGTATGCCGGCAAGGAATGGATCGACAAGGAGCGGACGCGGTTAATCGCGGCCATTGACGCCGCGAGCGGGGGTGAGCGTCATGCCTAGCAGTGCAGCCGCCCGACCAGCGATCCGTGTCCGCGGCCTCGAAAAATCGTTCGGGAACCTTTCGGTGCTGCGCGGTGTGGACCTCGAAGTGCCGCGCGGCACGATCTTCGCGCTCCTCGGGTCCAACGGAGCGGGGAAAACCACGCTTGTGCGCATCCTCGCAACGCTGCTCCCCAGCGGCGCCGGGACCGCGGAGATCCACGGTCATGACGTAGCCGCGGACCCCGCCCACGTGCGCGAGTTGATTAGTCTGACCGGGCAGTTCGCCGCGGTGGATGAGGTGCTCACCGGACGCGAAAACCTGATCCTCGTGGCGCAGCTACGCCGCCTCCCGACCCCCGGTGTCATCGCGGATACGCTGCTTGAACGCTTCGCGTTAAGCGACGCCGGATCACGCCGGGCCGGCACCTACTCCGGCGGCATGCGGCGCAGGCTCGATATCGCCATGAGCCTCGTCGGGGATCCACCCGTGATCTTCCTTGACGAACCCACGACCGGGCTGGACCCGCAGTCCCGCATCGAGGTGTGGAGCACGATCACCTCCATGGCTGAGAGCGGCACCACCGTGCTGCTCACCACCCAAACGCTTGACGAGGCCGAACACTTGGCCGACCGCATCGCGATCCTGCACGATGGCACCATCATCCAGGAGGGGACGCTTGCCGAGCTGCAGCGGCTGTTGCCGGCCGCGAAGGTCGAATACGTCGAGAAGCAGCCCTCCCTGGAAGACGTTTTCCTCGCACTTGTCGAGGATCCGGCACGAAAGGCTGCATCATGACCACGCACGCGCTCACCGATACCCGGGTGCTGACCTGGCGCTCGCTGCGTCATGTGCTGCGCAGCCCGGACACGATCATCACCACCGCGATCATGCCCATCGCGATCATGCTGCTCTTTGTGTTCGTGTTGGGCGGCGCGATCAGCACCGGCTCCGGCACCTCATACGTGAACTACCTGCTCCCCGGGGTGCTGCTCATCACGATCGCCTCGGGTGTGGCCTACACCTCCTACCGTCTGTTCCAGGATCTGCGGGGCGGGATCGCGGAGCGTTTCCGGTCCATGCCGATCGCCCGCTCAAGCGTGCTCTGGGCACACGTGCTGACCTCGCTCGCCGCAAACCTCGTGTCCGTGGCGCTCGTGATCGGGGTGGCTCTGCTGCTCGGTTTCCGGACCTCAGCCTCGCCGCTCGCGTGGCTCGCCGTCGCAGGGATCCTCACCCTGTATACCCTCGCACTTACCTGGCTCGCGGTGATCGCCGGGCTCAGCGCCAAGACAGTCGACGGTGCGAGCGCGTTCAGCTACCCGCTCATCTTTCTCCCCTTCTTGAGCTCGGCCTTCGTGCCGACGGACTCCATGCCCGGACCGCTCGCGTGGTTCGCCGAGCATCAGCCGGTCACCGCCGTGGTGAACACGATCCGCGCGCTGTTCGCCGGGCAGCCCGTCGGCGCAGAGCTGTGGAGCGCGCTCGCCTGGCTCGTCGGGATCCTGATCGTCGGATTCGTGGTCGCGACATCGCTCTACCGGCGACGAGTCGGGTAGCTCGCCGGGCGGCCTTGCCGTCTTCCCAAGCGGGGCATAGCGTGGAGCGTGAGGACGGGGTACCCCGCCCAGATCTCGCAGGGAAGGGACACACGCTATGGCACAGTATGAGGTTTCGGATCGTTCAGCGGTGGTGACGGGGGCCGGATCGGGGATCGGCCGTGCGGTCGCGCTGCTGCTCGCGGAGAACGGCGCGAAGGTTGTGGTGCAGGATCTGGACGCCGGCAGTGCCGACGCCGTCGTGCAGGAGATCACCGCGGCCGGTGGCACCGCCGTCACGGTTGTCGGCGACGCCGGATCAACCGAGGTTATCGACGAGACGATTCGCGCGGCCGTGGCGCTCGCGCCCCTGAAGATCGCGGTAAACAATGCGGGAATCGGGGGAGCGGTCGGCGCAACGGCGGCCTACTCGGACGACGACTGGCAGCGCGTCATCGACATCAACCTCTCTGCCGTCTTCCGGGGCACCCGCGCCCAGCAAGCACATATGGTGCAGCACGGCGGTGGTTCGATCGTCAACATGGCCTCGATCCTGGGCAGCGTCGGCAGTGCCGGCTCGCCCGCCTACGTGGCAAGTAAACACGCGGTTGTGGGGCTCACGAAGACTGCCGCACTTGAATCGGCGGCCCTTGGGGTACGCGTCAACTCGGTCGGCCCCGGCTACGTGGATACTCCGCTGCTGAAAAACGCCGATGAGGCAACGCGCGCCGCGCTCATCGCGAAGCACCCGATGGGGCGACTCGGCCGGGCCGAAGAGATCGCGCACATGGTGGCGTTCCTCGCGAGCGACGCGGCCTCGTTCGTGACCGGGAGCTACCACCTCGTCGACGGCGGCTACACCGCTCCATAGGCCGGTTCCGGAGTTGCTGCCGCGTGACGCCCTACGCGTCAGGCGTCAGCAGTTCCGGGTGTCTCGCCAGATAGCCCTCGATAAACCAGCACGAGGCGAGCACCCGGCGGCCTTGCACAACCTCCGACGTGACCGCGTGATGCGCGAGCAGCCCGGACAGGCCAGTGCCCCGAAAATCGGGGTGCACAACTGTGTGGTCGAAATCGATGATGGTGCCGGACTCCCCGGCCGCACCCCGGAAGGAATAGTGCGCTTCGCCGATCAAGCGGCGGTCCGGCTCCGCTGCCGCAGCGTACAGCGCAAAGCGCTGCTGATCGGGCTCGTGGACGATGTGAAAGCCGTCCGCAGTCGCCTGCGTTTCCGTCAGATAGCGTGCCATGTCGCTCAGCCTAACCCGGGATCGTCAGTGGCGCTCGGCTATTCTCAAAGGGTGCAGAAGTTGTGTCGGGTGTCCGTCGCCCTCGGAGCCGCCATCGGGGTACTGATGCTTGTCGGCTGCACCCCGGAGCCAGAGCCGGAGCCCGAGGTGCTCACCGCGAGCGAGGCGGGGGGAGCGTACCTCGACGCCGTTTGCCCGGTGAATGCGGCCTGGGATATCGCAGACGCCGAGCTCGAGCAGCTTCGCCTTGCGCTCGCGCGCGGTGCGGTCTCCGACACGAAGCTCGCCGACGCGAAGCCTGTGAGCGACGCGCTGGAAGAAGTCGCCGCGGCGAGCAAGATCGCCGCGGGCAGGCTTGATCCGAAGTCGACAACGTGGCCGGAGGATGCGCAGGCCGCGGTCGACGATGTTCGCGAAACACTGCAAGACGATCGCGAGCAGATCGGCCGCGTCATGAAACTGCCCCCACATAAGCTCACCGGGTACTCGTGGGAGGGGGCCGAAGACACGGCCCGGGCCGCTGCCCAGGCGCACGAGGCCCTCGGCCTGCCCGAAGACGCTGACGCAGCGTGCGCGCAGTGGGCGGAACAGCAGTCGAAACCTCAGGTGAAGCCGCAGTCGAAACCGAGCGAGCGGCCGGAGGCTGCCGGGTAAACGTTCGGGGAAATGGCGTGGTCCGAGCCGGTTTTGGGATAAGATCGATCTCTTATGTCTTCTTCCCGCAACACGCCAGTCGATCCGCCCTCCCTCAGTACCGAACGTGAATTCGGCCCGCGCGAGCAGCTCGCGATCTGGGTGCTCCTGATCTCCTCCTTTGTGGTGATCCTCAACGAGACGATCATGGGCGTTGCTCTGCCCAAACTGATGAGTGACCTCGGTATCACGGCGGTCGCCGGACAGTGGCTGACCACGGCGTTCCTGCTCACCATGAGCATTGTGATCCCGATCACGGGCATGCTGATCCAGCGTGTGAAAACACGGCACCTGTTCATCACCGCGATGAGCCTGTTCACGCTGGGGACGCTGATCGCGGCGCTCGCCCCCGGCTTCGCCGTGTTGCTTGTGGGGCGCGTTGTCCAAGCGAGCGGTACCGCGATCATGATGCCGCTCCTCATGACGACGGTCATCACGCTGGTTCCCGAGCAACAACGGGGTCGCCTCATGGGGCGAATTGCGATTGTCATTTCCGTCGCTCCGGCGCTCGGCCCGACGATCTCTGGCTTGATCCTGCAGGTGCTCAGCTGGCGCTGGCTGTTCCTCATCGTGCTGCCGATTGCGGCAATCGCGCTTGTCATTGGGGCGCTGCGCCTTCCCAACGTGGGGGAGCAGCGGGTGGCTCGGGTCGATCTCGTGTCGGTGCTCCTCTCGGTGCTCGGCTTCGGTGGGCTCGTCTATGGCCTCAGCCTCGTGGGTGAGAGTGCCAGCGGCACGCCCCCGATCGCCCCGTGGATCCCCGTCGTAATTGGCGTGCTCGCAATGATCTTGTTCGTGTGGCGACAGCTTCGCTTGCAGCGTGAGGACCGGGCGCTGCTCGATCTGCGCACCTTCAAGTCGCGGCCATTCGCGCTGTCCGTTGTCCTGTTCACATTCAGCTCGATGGCGCTGTTCGGGTCGCTGATCCTGCTCCCGATTTACACGCAGAACGTGCTGGGCTTCGATACTCTGCAGACCGGTCTGCTGCTGCTTCCCGGCGGCCTCGTCATGGGGCTCCTCGGACCGTTTGTCGGCCGGCTCGTTGACGCTCGCGGGGCGCGGTTTGTGCTCATCCCGGGCACGATTGTTACCGCCGTCGCTTTGTGGGGCATGGCGTTGTTCACGGATTCCACACAACTGTGGCAGGTGCTCGGCACCCACCTACTCCTGAGTATTGGGCTCGCGGGTGTCTTCACGCCGTTGTTCACCGTATCGCTCGGCTCGCTGCGGCCGCAGCTCGCCTCCCACGGCAGCGCGATGATCTCCACGGTGCAGCAGGTGGCAGGTGCCGCCGGCACCGCGCTGTTCATCACGGTGATGACCCTGGTATCGACCCAGGCCGCTGGCGGCCCGGAGGCTGTCGACGCGCACGCGCTTGCGGCGGGGACGCGCATGGCGTTTTTCATCGGTGGGATCGCCGCCACCATAGGCGTGGTTGTCGCCTTCTTTGTGCGAGACGCTCCGCCGGAGGCCGCGGACGTAACTGCAGCGCCGGCTACCCCAGCGCACTGATCGAGCGCCGCACGGCCTCAGCAAGTTGGCGCACGGCCGCCGACGGACCGCTGGGGCCGGCGGGCGCGGCGAGCAGTAGTTCCCGTGCAAACCGGGGATCGTCGATGGGGCGGAGCACCACGCCCTCGGGCGGGTGGTTCCCGACGAGGCTTGGCACCAGTGCGACCGCCATGCCCGCGGCAATCAGACCGAGCACAACAGAGTAGTCGTCCGTCCGAATCGCGACGTCGATCTTGTACCCCTCGGCGAGGAAGACCTCCCGGACAAGATCGTCGAGGGTGTCGCCGGGGGTCGAGCCCATGACCCAGCTGTCGTCTGCAAGGGAGAGGAACGTCTCCCTGTCGAAGCTGCGGTGATGGGCTGCGGGGTGGGTGGCGGGCAGTGCGAGCAGCATCGGGTCTGTGAAGAGGTGAGTGGTATGCACCTCCGCGCGGAACGGGAGCTGGTAGCCGCCAGCCGCGTACACAAGCGCCGCGTCGAGGGTGTGCTGGTTGACGCGCGTGACGAGCGGTGCGAGCTCTTCAAGAGTCGCATCGAGCTCGATGCCGAGTTCTGCGACACGGCTCGTGATGCCCGGAAGGAGGCGGGCGGCAGCCGTCGGAAAGGTACCGAAGCGGAGCCGGATCCGGCCCAGCTGGGCGAGGTCTCGCACGTCGGTGAGCGCCCGGTCGGAGAGGCTCAAAATCTCCTCACCGCGCTCGAGCATCAGCGTCCCGGCGGTGGTGAGCTTGCTCCCGCGCGTGCTGCGCACCGTGAGATCCGCCCCCACGAGTCGGTCGAGATTGCGCAGGTGGTAGTCGACGGTGGGCTGACTCCATCCGAGTCGGGTCGCGGCGCGAGCTACGGAGCCCTCTGCGGCCACCGCGCTGAGCGCTTGGAGCTGGCGAAGATCGATCATCGAGTATCCCTCTCCTGTCTGGACCTCACCGGGGTCCAAAGTGGTTCCAGTTCAATATACTCTCTGGTGCCCGGGAGGTGAAGCGGGGGTTCCGGGCACCCCCAATCCCCGCCAATCTGGACACATGCTGCATCAGGATTCTCATCACGCTCCCTACTCTGACCGCACCGCAGGCACTGACGCCGCGAGTACCTTGGTGCGGGCGGCGGCGAGTTCGGGTGCCGCGCCCGCTGGCGATCCCGGCGTGGTGCCGCGCCCGGCCCCCGAGTTCGGGCCCGAGCACGCGAGGGCGCCCTACGCCGAGGCGCTGCAGCGTTTCGCGGCCTCATCACCCCGGTCATTTATGGTGCCGGGCCACGGCAATGACCCCGAGCACGGCGGCGCACACCTGGCCGAACTTTTCGGCGAGCGGGTCCCCGAGCTTGACGTGCCGCTGATGCTGCCCGGCATTGACCTGGGTGAAGATTCACCGCTCGTCGCGGCTCAGCGCCTCGCAGCGGACGCCTGGGGCGCGAAGCGCAGCTGGTTCCTGACAAACGGGGCCTCACAGGCGAACCGGACCGCCGCGATCGCGGTGCGCGGCCTGGGCGAGCGCATCATGATCCAGCGCAGCATGCACTCGAGCCTCACCGACGGCGTGCTGCTGGCCGGTCTGATCCCGTCGTTCGTCTCGCCGAACGTCGACGAGCACCACGGCATCGCGCACGGGCTCACCCCCGAGGCACTTGATGCCGCGCTCACTCGCGAGGCCGAGGCCGGCCACCCAGTCGACAGCGTGCTTGTCGTCTCGCCGAGTTACTTCGGATCCACCGCGGACGTCGCCGGCCTCTCCCGTGTCGCGCACGACCACGGTGCCGCAATCATCGTCGACGGTGCCTGGGGTGCACACTTTGGTTTCCACCCGGGCCTGCCGGAGTCGCCGGTGCGGCTTGGCGCGGATCTCGTGATCTCGAGCACGCACAAGCTCGCCGGGTCGCTGACCCAGTCAGCGATGCTGCACCTCGGTGATACTGCGATGGCGGAGCGCCTCGAACCGCTTGTGGCGCGCGCGTTCTCGATGACGGCGTCGACCTCGATGAGCGGGATCCTGATGGGCTCCCTCGACACCGCGCGCCGCGCCCTCGTGCAGGGCGGCGCGCAGATCGGTGAGGCCGTGGCCGCCGCCGCCGAGATTCGCGCTCGGCTGCGCCAGGACCCGCGCTTCCGGGTGATCAGCGACGACTTTGCGGCGTTCCCCGACATCGTGGAGACGGACGCGTTGCGGATCCCGATCGACGTGTCGGCTCTGGGGCAGAGCGGCCACTGGGTGCGCGCCCGGCTGATTGATGGCCACGGCACATACACGGAGATGTCGACGGCAACAAGCGTGGTGCTGGTGATCGGCGCGCTGCGCACGGTCGACGTCGATCGTTTCATGCGCGATCTCGGGGCCGTGGCCGACGAGGCCGCCGCGCTTCCCGCAACTGACGCGGTGGCGTTCCCGGCACTCCCGGAGTCGGGGGAGCTGCGGATGCGCCCCCGCGAGGCGTTCTTTGGGGACAGCGAGACTGTGTCTGCGGAAGAGGCTGTGGGCCGTGTCTCGGCGGATACGCTCGCCGCCTACCCGCCCGGGATCCCGAACCTACTGCCCGGCGAAGAGATTACCGCCGAGACTGTCGCATTCTTGCGTGCCGTCGCAGCCTCTCCCACGGGCTACGTGCGCGGCGCGGCCGACGCCGCCGTCGCGACCTTCCGCGTGGTGCGCGCTGGGGCGTAGGCCCACAACCGACCCGGTACTACAGAACCGACCCGGTGCGCGCAGAACTTCTTGCGCGTAACGGGTCGGTTTTGCACTACGGGGTCGGCTCTGTCGGTGACGACCCGACGCCCCGACGCCGGGGCGCGTGGGCTACCGATTTGCCTCGGAGGCGCGCTGAGTGCGGGCCCCGCGGCAGCGCCGCTCCGTGAATTTCCCGCCACCGCGCTCACCTCGCTCATCGCTCCGGTCCTGCTGCAACCGTACGCTGAGCCTCGCGCGAACACAACGACGGCGGGCGGTGATCCGTGAGGATCACCGCCCGCCGTCGTTGCTCGGCAGGACCGAGGAGAAAGTCTGAGGCTACTTCTTTTCGAAGAGGTTGCCCACGAGCGTCGAACCGATGAGCACGACCGCGAGCAGGATCACGCCGACGATCGAGATCGCGACGACGTCGACGGGCTGGCCGACGGACGAGAACATCGACTCCGAGTTGTCCTGGCCGATGGGCGACGCGAACGCGGGCGCTGCCACGAACACCGAAGCGAGAGCCACGGTTACGGCGGTGGCAATACGGGTACGGATCTTCACGATTGTTCTCCTCGCGGGTCTCAGCGGCATACGGGTCTGTGGCCCACACGCCAATACGACCATCCTAGCGTGCTTTCTCGCGCCGAGGCACCGCCCCGCCCTAGGCTGGAACCATGACACATTCGCGGCAGCACACCCCAATCGATCGCGTCGCAGAGGCGTGGGTGGACACCCTCGTGGCGCACGATCCCACGATCGGCACCTACATCGGCCGGAACGGTGGCGGGCTGCCGGACTACTCGCCTGAGGGGGCCGCGGCCTTCGCGGATGCGCAACGGGGAACGCTTGCGGCACTTGACGCCGAGACCCCGGTCGACGCTGTAGACGCCGTGACCCGAGCGGACCTCACCGCGGAGTTGCGTCTCGGCCTTGCGCAGAGTGAGGCGGGGGAGGATCTGCGCGATCTCAACGTGATCGAGTCGCCGTTGCAGCAGATCCGGGACAGTTTCGACCTCATGCCGACGGCGACGGATGCGGACTGGGCTGAGATCGGGGAACGCCTGCGCGCGGTGCCCGCCGCACTCGACGGCTACCGGGCGTCCCTCGCGCTCGGCGCAGAGCGCGGCCTTGCCCCGGCGCTCCGCCAGGTGACCGAGGTCGCCGCTCAGTCGCGGCGCACCGCGGGCACGGCCGCGGCACCCGGTTTCTTCGGGCAGCTTGTTGCAGGTCGCGGTGCGGAACTTGAAGCCGCGGCCCTCGCCGCCGCGCGTGCCTACGCCGAGTGCGCAGACTTCCTCGTGACCGATCTCGCCCCCCGTGCGACACTGGACGACGCGTTCGGCCGTGAGCGCTACGCACTCGCCTCGGAAGCGTTCCTCGGGGCGCGCGTGGACCTTGATGAGACCTACGAGTGGGGGCTCGACGAGCTCGCGCGCATGGTCGACGAACAGGAGCGGATCGCCGCGGAGATCGTTGGCGGCGCGCGACACCCGGGAATCGTGGCTGAGGCGATCGCATTGCTCGAACGCGACGAGAGCCGCAAGCTGCACGGCACCGACGCGCTGCAGCGGTGGATGCAGGAGACGAGCGACCGGGCCGTGGCGGAGCTTGGTGCCACGCAGTTCGACATCCCGCAGGAGATCCGTGCGCTCGAATGCATGATCGCACCCACCCAGGAAGGCGGGATTTACTACACGGGGCCGAGCGACGACTTCTCACGGCCGGGCCGCATGTGGTGGTCGGTGCCCGAGGGTGTCACAGAGTTCGATACTTGGCGCGAACTCACGACCGTGTATCACGAAGGCGTTCCGGGGCACCATCTCCAGATCGGCCAGGCTGTGGTGAACCGCGGCACGCTGAACGAGTGGCGGCGCCAGCTCGCGGGAACCTCGGGCCACGCTGAGGGCTGGGCGCTCTACGCGGAGCGACTCATGGAGCAGCTCGGCTACCTCGATGATCCGGCGGATCGCCTGGGCATGCTCGACGGCCAGCGCATGCGCGCGGCGCGGGTGGTACTCGACATCGGCGTGCACCTCGGCAAACCGCATCCGGACGGCGGGACCTGGGATGGTGATAAAGCGTTTGCGTTCATGGCGCAGCACGTCAACATGAACGACGGCTTCGTGCGCTTCGAGGTGCTGCGCTACCTGGGCTGGGCGGGCCAGGCCCCCTCGTATAAGGTGGGCCAGCGCATCTGGGAGCAGCTGCGTGACGAGGCCGCAGCGGGTGCAGGATCCGGTTTCGATATCCGCGGATTCCACCGCGACGCCCTCGCGCTCGGTGGAGTGCGACTGGACACGCTGCAGCGCTCGCTGCGCGGCGAGCTCGGCGCGTGACCGCGAAAGCTGTGCCCGCCCTCTGTCCGTGTGGCAGCGGCGACGCGTACGCACAGTGCTGCGGTCCGCTGCACGACGGCAGCCCCGCGCCGACGGCCGCGCGCCTCATGCGCTCGCGCTTCAGCGCCTTCGCGCTCGGCCAACAGGAGTACCTGCTCAGCAGCTGGGATCCGAGCACCCGGCCCGAGGAACTCACACTTGACGACACGATTGAGTGGCGTCGGTTGTTCATCTCGGACACCTCCGCGGGAGGCGAAGACGACAACCACGGCTGGGTGGCGTTTACCGCGATCGGGAGGACGCCTGCGGGGCGTTTCGAGCAGGCGGAACGCAGCTTCTTCCTCCGCGGTGCCGACGGTCACTGGCGCTATGTGGACGGGGAAGAACGCTAGCGCGCCGGATCCGGCACGGCCGCTCGCACCACTACAGTTGTGCTCATGGTCAATGAAGCCTTGGAGTACACGCACGACGTCGTCATCGTCGGAGGCGGGCACAACGCGCTCGTCGCCGCAGCCTATCTCGCACGGGCGGGGAAACGGACGGTGGTGCTCGAACGCCTTGATCACTTTGGCGGTGCCGCGGTGTCCGAGGAACCCTGGCCGGGGGTCGAGGCGCGGCTGTCTCGCTACTCCTATCTGGTGAGCCTGTTGCCGCAGCAGATCGTGGCGGATCTTGGCCTCAAGCTTGAACTCGCGCGCCGACGCTACTCCTCGTATACGCCTGATCCGGCGGATCCGAGCCGCGGCATCCTCGTCGACAACGGGGATGCGGCAGCGACAACCGCATCGTTTGCGCGTGTGACGGGGGACGCCGCGGAGGCGGAACGCTTCGACGCGTTCTATGCGCGGCTCGTACCCGTCGCCGAGCTGCTGTTCCCCACGGTAACGGACCCGCTGGTGCGGCGCTCGGAGCTGCAGCGGCGACTCGGGGATGACACGCTGTGGGCGGAGCTTTTCGAGCGGCCACTCGGCGGCCTGATCCGAGATTCGCTGACAACTGACATTGCTCGGGGGATCGCTCTCACCGATGGCTTGATCGGGACCTTCGCGACGGCAGATGATCCGTCGCTGCGGCAGAACAAGTGTTTCTTGTACCACGTGATCGGCGGCGGAACCGGAGACTGGGACGTGCCCGTCGGGGGGATGGGGCGCGTGAGCGGTGAATTGGAACGGGCCGCCCGGGAATCGGGGGCGGAGCTCCGTGGCGGGGCCGAGGTGCGCGCCATCACGGCCGACGGCACCGTGCGGCTCAGCGATCCGGCGGCCGATCCCGTGCGCGGGCGACTTGTCCTCAGCGGCGTCGGCCCGGCGGTCCTCGAACGCCTCCTGTCGGAAGGGAACGCCCCGGCCGCCGCTGTACGGGAGGCCCCGGAGCGCCCCGAGGGGGCGCAGGTGAAGATCAACATGCTGCTGAGCCGACTCCCGAAGCTGCGTGACTCCGAGGTCGATCCGCGCGCCGCGTTCGCCGGTACCTTCCACATCAACGAGACCTTCACCCAGCTCGAGGAGGCGCACGCTGCCGCGACGGCTGGAGGGCTTCCCGCTCCGATCCCGGCCGAGATCTACTGCCACTCCCTGACGGACCCGTCGATCCTGAGCCCGGAGCTCCAGGCCGCCGGAGTCCAAACGCTCACGCTGTTCGGGCTCCATGTGCCGGATCGGCTCGTGACCGGGGACACCAACGCTGAACTGCGCGCGGAGCTGCTCGCCGCGGCGCAGCGCTCCCTCGACTCGGTGCTCGCCGAGCCCATCGCCGACTGCATCTTCATCGCCCCGGACGGCTCGCCGTGCATCGAGGCGCGCACCACCGCCGACCTCGAGGAATCCCTCGGCATGATCGGCGGGGATATCTTCCACGGTGCCCTGTCGTGGCCGTGGGCGGAGGACGATGAGACCCTCGACACCCCTGCCGCGCGCTGGGGCGTCGACACTGCGCTGCCGAACCTGCTCGTGTGCGGCTCAGGGGCCCGGCGCGGCGGTGCCGTCAGCGGGATCGGCGGCCATAACGCGGCGCACGCCGCGCTGGAGTTGCTCGCGGAGTAGCGCACGCTGGAGTGGGGGCGGGCTGGTGCCGCGCGGGCCGCAGCCCGCGCGGCTGACGCCTACGCCTGCGCGTCGCGGATCCAGGCCTCAACGTCGTCTGCGGTGCGCGGGATCCCGGCAGAGAGATTCACGCAGCCGTCCTCGGTGACAACGATGTCGTCCTCGATGCGCACGCCGATGCCGCGGAACTCAGCGGGCACAGTGAGGTCGTCGGGCTGGAAGTACAGGCCGGGTTCGATCGTGAAGACCATACCGGGCTCCAGGACGCCCTCCATGTACATCTCGCGCCGCGCCTGCGCGCAGTCGTGCACGTCGAGGCCGAGGTGGTGACTCGTGCCGTGCACCATGTAGCGGCGGTAGTAGGCCGTGCCGTCGTCCTCGGGCAGGAAGCCCCAGTCGCGGGTGTGTCGTTCGATCACCTGCATCGCTGCCGCGTGGACATCGCTGAACCGGATGCCGGGCCGCACGATCGCGCGCGCAGCGTCGGCCGCTTCGAGTACCGCGTCGTACACGCGCCGCTGCACCTCCCTGAAGGTACCGGAAACCGGGACCGTGCGCGTGATGTCGGCGGTGTAGAGGCTATCGAGTTCGATGCCCGCGTCGAGCAGCAGCAGGTCGCCGCTGCGCACGGGGCCGTCGTTGCGGATCCAGTGCAGCGTGCAAGCGTGGGGGCCGGACGCCGCAATCGTCTCGTAGCCGACAGTGTTGCCGTCGAGGCGGGCGCGCTGGTTGAACACGCCCTCGACGATGCGCTCGCCGCGGGGGTGCGCGCTCGCCGCGGGGAGCGCGGCGAGCACCTCCGTGAAGCCTGTCGCCGTTGCGTCGACCGCGGCCTGCATCTCGTTGAGCTCGAAGGGGTCCTTCACGAGGCGCAGTTCGGAGGTGGCGCGCGCCAGCTCGGCGTCGTCGAGTGTGCGGTCGGCATCACCGGGAACAAAATCTGCGAGGTGCGCGGTCGCGATGCCGAGCGCCGCAGCGACCTGGCCGAGGGAGGGTCGGGGGCCGATCCAGAACTCGCCGATCTCCGGGTTCGCGAAAAACTCGTCGCTGTCGCGGCCCGCGCGCTCGCGGAAGTACAGGGTGGCGGTGTGGCTGGTGTCGCCCGCTGCGGGATCCTGCGCCGGATCCAGCACGAGGATCGCGCCGGGCTCGCTCTCCGAGCCCCAACCGGTGAGGTGGGCGAAGGCGCTGTGCGCGCGGTACTGGTAGAACGTGTCGTTCGAGCGCTGCTTCATCGCGCCCGCAGCGATAACGAGGCGTTCGCCCACGAACTGGGCGGCGAGTGTGGTGCGGCGTCTTGCAGCGAACGGTGCCACGGGGAGTTCAGCGGGAAGCGAGGTGGGCTGCTCTGCCCAGCCGCTGGAGATGAACTCCGCGAAGCCGCGTGTCTGCGGGGTGGTGCTGCGGTTACTGTTGTCGATTTCGACCTCGTGAGTCGTCTGCGCGGTATCGGTCATGCCCCCATCTTCTCACTCAGAGATGCGTGGACGCGGTGCAGACATAGAATGATTCTTATGGCAGATTCCGGAGCGACGCGTGCGTATGACCTGCACACGCACTCTGTGCACTCCGACGGGACGACGCGGCCCGAGGAGATCGCGCGCGAGGCCGCTGATCTGGGGCTCGCGGGCTTTGCGCTCACGGACCACGACACGATCTCCGGGTGGGGCGAGGCGCGCGAGGCGGCCGCTGCGCACGGGATCGAGTTCATCCCCGGGATGGAGCTCACCACCCAGCACGCCGGGTACTCCCGCCACCTGCTGGGGTATGGCATGGACCCGGCCGCCGCGGAGCTGTTCGCGGCACTCGAACACGTGCGCAGCGCCCGGATCGAGCGCGCCCGTGAAATGGTGCGCCGAGTGTCCCTGGACTACGCGATTCGGTGGGAAGACGTGGTGGGGGATGGAGACGCCCGCACTGTGGGTCGGCCGCACGTGGCCGACGCACTTGTCGCGGGTGGGTATTTCCCGGACCGCAGCACGGCGTTCGAGGTGGCTCTCCACCCCGGGTCCCCGTACTACCTTGGCACCTACGCGCTCGACACAAGTGACACGATCCGGATGGTGCGCAGAGCCGGGGGAGTTGCCGTGCTTGCTCATCCGGCCGCGATCCGGCAGCGCAGTGCGGCCACCCCGAAAGACATTGCGGAGCTCGCGAGTGCGGGACTCTGGGGCGTCGAACTCGACCACCCTGAGAACCGCGAGGACTGGTTGCCGCCGCTTGTCGCCGCCGTTGCCGAGCTCGGGCTGGAGACGACGGGCGCGAGCGACTACCACGGTGCGGGCAAAGCGAACCGGCTCGGGCAACGTACGACGCCGGGCCCCGTTGTTGACCGGCTCCGCGCAGGCCTCACCGTGTCGAGCTAGCTGCGTTCTGCCCGCACCACCCTCAGCCGAGGAACGCGGCAACCCGGGCGTTAAAAGCCTCGGGCGCGGTAATGAACCCCGCGTGCACGGGGATCGTTGAGAACTCCGCGCGGGGCAGGTGCGCCGTGACCCAGCGCTCGGCAGCTGCGGCCCAGCTGTCCTGTGCAAGGAAGAGCAGTGGCTTGCCGCTGTCGTGGTACGCGACGGCGGGGGCTGTGAGGTCCGTGGCGAGGCCCTCGACGCCCGTGATGATTGCGATGTGCTCGGGAGTGCGGGCACCGTCTGCGATCAGCCGCGCCACCGCGGGCTCCGCGGCTGCATCGGCAGGGTCCACGCCGAGTGCATCGCTCGCGATGTAGGCGAGGAAACCCGCGCGGTCGGTCGAGAGGAAGGTAATGTACGCGGGCAGCCCGTCGTGGCTGAGCGCCGCCTCGCCCCACTCAGCCGGGTCACGCGGATCGAAGGGGACACGCGGCGGTTCGTCGATGAGGATCAGCTTCGCAACCCGCTCGTGGCCGTGCTGCTCCAGGTACGAGAGCACATCGAGCACGCCGAACGACCAACCGGCGAGCGCGAGGCCAGGGAGATCGAGCGCTTCGATGACGGCGGCGAGGTCGCGGCCGCGCTGCGGGAAGTTATTGCCGGTGAGCGGCTTGCTGGATTCGCCGTGGCCTCGGGGGTCGAGCGCAATCACCTCATAGCGCTCGGCCAGCTGAGTGAGCTGGTGCACAAACACCTCGCCCGAAAAGTTCCAGCCGGGCACCAGCAGCAGTGGGGTGCCGGATCCGGCCCGGAGCACGCGGAGCTCAACATCAGGGGCCACGGAAATGCGCTCCGCAATGACGGTGTCGGGCAGCGGCGGGAAGTGAATGCTCATGCCCTCACGCTACGGAGGATTCACGCCGTGCGGAAGCGTGTGTCGCCGTGTGACGGGCCGGGCTTACTCAGTGATCGGGCTGGGGCTGTTGAGCGACACTGTGAGATGGGTGGTGACGTGCTGCACTACGCCGCCCACAGCAATCCAGCCGTTCGCCGCCGTTGCAAGAACATCGGCGAGATCCCCGTCGAGCCGCGTCGCAAAGTGGTCCGAGCCCGCGTAGACCCCCGCGGCCTTCGCCTCCTCGATTGCGGCGTAGATGGGGCTCATGTGATCCCCGGTCGACCCGCCGTCGAGCAGCGGGTACAGCGACCAGTGGGCCCGCGCACGGACACCGGTGGGCGCGAGCACCACGGGCTCGGCTCCGAGCGCATCGACCCCGGCCGGAAGCGCGCACGCAAGTTCGCCGGGGCAGCCTCGCGACAGCAGGATCGCCGCCGACAGATGCGCCCCGCTCGCCGCGGCCGCCGCGATCACGTCCCGCAGGAACGCGAGCACGCGCGCCTCGGTCCCGCCCACAAACGTCGAAATATCGTTCGTCTCGATTGTGAGTTCGTCACGGTTTGCGTTAGCCAGTGCATCGAGAATGATCCGTACATAGTCCGAGTCGTAGACGGAGAGCGTGAAGCGCGCCCCCACGCCGTAGTCGACGGGGGAGAGGGCCGGGCTGAGATCAAGTGCATTCGTGGTCACGGGGACAACCCTAGGAGATCCGACACCGAATCTGGAATCTGCTACGGTGTGGAGCACACGGGAGTCCGGTAGGCCGGGCTGAGAGGAAAGTACTCAACTTTCGACCGTCGAACCTGATCTGGATCATGCCAGCGCAGGGAGACACTCTTGAATTACCCGTGCCCCCTCAACGATTGAAAGGGCACGCATATGCGTCACCACACCCCTGTCCGCACACCACGACTCCTCGCCGCGGCCGCGGCGCTCGCCGCCGGAACGATCGCTTTCGCGGGGTGCGCGGCTCCGGCGTCCCCCGCTACGGGCGAGGGCGGATCCGGCACCGCAGCCGCGTCGGATCTGGCCCCGGTGACCTTCGCCCTTGACTGGGCACCGAACACCAACCACATTGGTCTCTACGTTGCCGAGGCGGAGGGCTACTTTGCCGACGCCGGGCTGGACGTCGAGATTCTGCCGTACGGTTCGACCCCCGCCAGCCAGCTTGTCTCGGCCGGGGAAGCCGACTTTGGAATCGGGGGCCAGTCTGGTGTGCAGATGGCCCGCACCGCCGGGCTCGACGTGACCTCGGTGTACCGGATCACCCAAACAGACACCGGTCGGCTCGTGGTCCTGGGTGACCGCGAGGACCTGCAGCGGCCGAAGGATCTCGACGGGCTCGTGTTCGGTGGCTTTGGGGCCCCGCTGTTTGGCGCGCTCGCGAGTTCCACGATCCAAGGCGACGGCGGGACGGGGGACTTCGAAGAGGTTGTGCTCGACACCGGTGCCTACGAGGCGCTGTCGCAGGGGCGGATCGATTTCACTCTCTCCGTCGCGACCTGGGAAAACCTGCAGATGGACATCGATGGCCATCCCTACCGCGCCTGGCGCTACCAGGACTTTGGAGTCCCGGAGCAGCAGTCGACAGGCATCATTTCGAGCGACGCGTATTTGTCGGAGCACCCGGCTGAGGCACAGGCATTTGTGCGCGCCGTTGCCCAAGGGTATGAGTTCGCGGCACAGCACCCCGAGCAGGCGGCGGACATCCTGCTCGCCGCGAACCCGGACACGCTGGGTACAGCCGAGGAGCTTGTGCGCCGCAGCGCTGAGCTGATGGCGCAGGACGGCTACTTCGTGGCGCAGGACCGCGAGATCGGTGCGGTTGATCCCGCAGCCTGGGACGCGTTCGGCGCGTTCCTCTTCGCGGGCGGCTTCCTGACTGATGCCGAGGGGAAGCCGGTGACCGAGGAGCCGGACTGGTCAACGTACTACACCGACGACCTCCGGTAATGCGGGCGGGACTGGAGCCCGCGACACGGGCCACCCGAGTTGCAGGGATCGTCGCGCCGCCAGCGATTGCCGTGGTGGCGCTCCTCGGCCTGTGGCAGTTCGCGACAACCGCCGGGTGGGTGCCCGCGGATCTTCTCCCGTCACCCACCCGGGTCGTGACCGCAGGAGCGGGGGAGCGCGAGGCGCTGTGGCGGCACGCGCTCCCCACGCTCACGGCGACCCTGACTGGATTCTCGCTCTCGGTGGCCGTCGCGTTCCTCGTCGCGACGCTGCTTGATTTCTCGCGTGTGTTGCGCCGCGCGATCCTGCCGTTGCTCGTGGTCAGCCAGACGCTGCCGCTGATCGCGCTCTCCCCGCTCGTGGTGCTGTGGTTCGGGTTCGGGCTGCTCCCCAAGATCCTGCTTGTTGCCTTTGTGACCTTCTTCCCCATGGTTGTGGGTCTGCTCCGGGGCTTCGCCACCGCGGATCCCGACGCGGAACACCTGCTGCGCTCGATGGGCGCGAACCGGTGGCAGGTGTTTCGCATGCTGCGGCTGCCCGCGGGTATCCCGTCGTTTTTCTCGGCGCTGCGCATCTCGATCACGTACGCCGTGGTCGGCACGATCTTCGCGGAGTACGCCGGTGCCGTAGCAGGCCTCGGCGTGTACATGCAATCTGCGAAGCACGTCTTCCGAACGGATCTCGTGCTTGCCGCGGTGGCGGTGAGCTCGGTGCTCACGCTGACGCTGTTTGGGTGTGTGGCGCTGCTCGAACGGGTGGCGGTTCCGTGGCTGCGGATCGAGCAAGGGGCGGCGCGGTGAGCGGGGTGAGGGATCCTGTGGCCCCGTCAGGTCCGGGTGCCGCGCTTGAGCTGCGCGGGATCCGGAAATCCTTCGGTGAGCAGGCGGTCTTGGCCGAGCTCAGTCTGCGCGTGGGCGCGGGGGAGATCGTTTCGCTTGTCGGGGCGAGTGGCAGTGGGAAATCGACGCTGCTCTCGATCCTTATTGGGGCGCTCCGTGCGGAATCGGGTGAGATCAGATTCGGCGGTGCGGCCGTCGAGCCGGCGGCGCTCGGACACGATCGCCCCTTTGCGTACATGCCGCAGCGCGATGTGCTGTTGCCGTGGCGGCGGATTCTCGACAACGCAGGGATCGGTCTCGAAGTCGCGGGGATGCCGCGCCGGATCGCACGCGCTCGGGTGGGGGAGCTGTTCGGCCCGTTCGGTCTCGCCGGGACCGAACGGCGCTATCCGCGCCAGCTCTCCGGAGGGATGCGGCAGCGGGTATCTTTTCTCCGTACAGTAGTGCAGGGCAAGCCCGTGCTGCTGCTCGATGAGCCGTTCGGAGCGCTCGACGCGATTACCCGCGATGAGCTGCAACGCTGGCTCCTGGAGATCTGGGGCGCGCACGGCTGGAGCATCTTGCTCATTACCCACGATATTCGCGAGGCCGTGCGCCTCAGCGATCGCGTGCTTGTGCTCGGGGCTGCTCAAGGCCGGGCAGATCAGGCCGCCTGCATTGTCGGGGAGGTCGCCGTCACCCGGGAAATTCCGCGGGCCGACGGCTTCCTGCTGGATCCGCGCGTGCCGCATCTCGAGGCCGAACTGCACCAGGTTTTGGCGCGGGCGGCAGGCTGAGGCGCTGCGGCACGACAGGCCCCTAGACATGACTCACGGCCCGGCACGGAAGGATTTCTCCTTGAGTGCCGGGCCGTGAGAGGCAATGCGCGGGGTGTGGTTATGCGGCCGGTGCCTCTGCGGCGGGCGCCTCGCTCGCGCCGCTCGTGTCACCCTGCGCGGCACCGTTCTGGCCCTCGGCCGAACGGCCCGAGCCGCCCCGGCGGCGGCGACGACGGCGCGGCGTCCCCTCGCCATCGCTCGCGAGGGGAGCGCCCGGCTCTCCGCCGCCCGCGGCGTCGTGGCCGTGCTGCTCATGTCCGTGAGCCTCGTGGCGTCCGGGGCCCTGCGGGTTCGCGTCGCGGGTGCGGCGGCGGGTGCGCGAGCTGTTGCCCGCTCCTTCTTCCCCGGAGCGCGCGTCACCGGAGCGTGCGGCACCGGATCCGCCGCGGCCACGGCCGCGATCCCGGTCGCCACCTGTGCGGGGTGCCCGCTCCTTTGTTGGCGTCGCCTTCAGACGTCCCTTTGTGCCCTCGGGAATCTTGAGGTCTTCGAAGAGGTGCGGCGAGGAGGAGTAGGTCTCGACCGGCTCCGGTACGCCGAAGTCGAGGGCCTTGTTGATGAGCGCCCACTTGTGCAGATCGTCCCAGTCAACAAATGTCACGGCGATCCCGGTGCGGCCTGCGCGGCCGGTACGGCCCACGCGGTGCAGATACGTCTTCTCCTCGTCGGGCACGGTGTGGTTGATCACGTGGGTGACGTCGTCCACATCGATGCCGCGGGCGGCAACGTCGGTGGCGATGAGGATGTCCTTCTTGCCCGCCTTAAACGCGGCCATCGCCCGCTCGCGCTGCTCCTGGTTGAGGTCACCGTGCACCGAAGCCGCGTTGTAGCCGCGGTCGACGAGTTCCTCCTGCAGCCGCGCGGCTGCGCGCTTGGTGCGCATGAAGATCACGGTCTTGCCGCGGCCCTCAGCCTGCAGGATCCGACCGATCACCTCGTCCTTGTCGAGCGAGTGGGCGCGGTAGACGATGTGCTCAATGTTGGCCTGCGCGAGGCCCTCATCCGGATCCGTCGCGCGGATGTGGATCGGATTCGACATGAAGCGGCGCGCGAGCGTCACGATGGTTCCCGGCATGGTGGCCGAGAACAGCATCGTGTGCCGGATCTGCGGCGTCAGCGAGAAGAGCTTTTCGATGTCGGCGAGGAAGCCGAGGTCCAGCATCTTGTCGGCCTCGTCGAGCACCATTTCGCGGACCTGCGAGAGGTTGAGTAGCCGCTGGTTTGCGAGGTCGAGCAGACGGCCGGGGGTGCCAACCACGATCTGCGCGCCAGCTTTGAGCTGCTCAATCTGGCCCTCGTATGCCTTGCCGCCGTAAATCGAAACGACCGATGCGGCACGGTTCTTCGCTGCGAGGACAAGGTCCTCCGTGACCTGCACGGCAAGCTCACGGGTCGGTACGACAACAAGTGCCTGCACCCCGGGCTCCGGGTTCGCGCCAACGCGCTGCAGCAGGGGGAGACCGAAACCAAAGGTCTTGCCGGTGCCCGTCTTTGCCTGGCCGATAATGTCTTGCCCCGTCAGCGCGAGCGGGATCGTCTGTTCCTGGATCGGAAAAGCATCGATGATGCCTTCGCCGGCAAGTGCATCGACCATGTCCTGGTCGACGCCGAGTTCGAGAAAAGTTGCCACGTGTGCGTCCTTTAACAGTGTGCGGTGCTGCGCGCGTTGTCCAAAGGCGCAGCGGCCGATCGCTCCTGCGGCGTCGGCGGTGAATACGTACAGGGCCCAGTCTATTCCGGGATCCTGCGCTTTTCCGCGTGCGCGGCCAGGTATTTTGTCTCGGTGTGGATGCCGCGCCCGGCTCTGGGCGGCGATAAGCTTGCAGAATGTTCGAGTGGATCCGAGGCCTGCGCCGCACATCCGCCCCCGCCCGGAAGCTGCGCTCCCGCGGTGACGCGGCGGCAACCGAGCGCGTCGAGATCGCCGAGTTTGCGCCCGGAATCCTGCCGTTTCTCGGATTGACGGCGTACCTGCAGCTGGAGCTGTACGAAGCTGCCACGCGTGCGGTCTCCGGGGCGCCGAGCCTCGAGGCGAAAAACGTGCTTGCGGAGGTCGCGGGGCAGACGCTCTCTAAGCATCAGCTGCTCACCACCGAAATTCGGAGCCGCGGGCATGAGCCGCACGTATTGATGACCCCGTTTGCGAAGGTTATCGACGAATACGTGGAGCGTATCGACACCCCCGACTGGCACCAGCACGTGCTCTCGCTGTACCTTGTCGGGGGCCTTTTCGACGATTTCTTTGCGAACCTTGCCGAGGGGATTCGCGACAACTACCGTACTGAGGCGATCCGGATCCTGAGCAACCACGCGGGCCGAGCCGAACTGAAAGCGCTGCTTGAGGACGCGATGGCGGAGGATGAGGGCCTGGGGAGTTGGCTCGCGCTCTGGGGCCGCCGCCTCGTGGGCGACACGCTGCTCGTGTCCCGTGAGGCGCTCGCGCTGAGCGAGCGCCGTGAGTTCGATGCGAGTGAGGTCGAACCTGTGTTTACCGAGCTGATCGCTGACCACATCCGGCGCATGGACGGGCTGGGCCTCACTGCCTGATGGTGCTTCCCATGACGACCCCGCGCTGCGATTACTTCGAGGCCGGGCGCTGCCGATCTTGCGCGTTGATCGAGACGCCGATCGCCGAGCAGCTCGCCGCGAAGGATGCCCGGTGCCGTGCCCTGCTTCCGGAGGTCCCTGCAGCGGTCTGGCTTCCCATCGTCTCCGGCGGTGAACGCGACTTCCGGAACAAGGCGAAGCTCGTTGTCGGTGGTTCCGCGGGCGCGGTCACGCTCGGGATCCTTGGCCCCGGTGGCATCGGCATAGACCTTCGTGACTGCCTGATCCAGGAGCCTGCGATCCGCGCCGCGATCCCGCGCATCGCCGCGTTCCTTGATGACACCGGACTCGCGCCCTACGACGTGCCCCGGCGGCGCGGTGAACTCAAATACGCGCTTGTCACGGCGGCCCCGTCCGGCGCACTCATGCTGCGCTTCGTCGTGCGGAGTGAGCACGCTCTCGGGACGCTGCGCCGGGCACTCCCCGAACTCCGGGCGGCCGTGCCGGAGGCAACGGTACTCTCGGTGAATCTGCTTCCCGAGCACGTCGCGCTGCTTGAGGGGGAGCGGGAGGAGCTGCTGCTCGGGTCGTCGCTCACGATGGAGCTTGGCGGTGGCGGATCCCGCGCGGGGGAGCCCCGTGCGGACGGGAGTGGCGTCGCGCTGCACCTGCGGCCCCAGAGCTTCTTCCAAACAAACACGACCGTGGCCCGGGAGCTCTACGCCCAGGCCGCCGACTGGGTGGCGCGCGTTGACCCCGCGTCGATCTGGGATCTGTACTGCGGCGTGGGTGGCTTTGCGCTTGCCTGCGCTCCGCGTGTGGGAGAGGCAGGCGCGTCCGGCTCGGACGCGCGGCGCGTGCTGGGCGTGGAGCTGTCTGCAGAGGCCGTGCGATCCGCTGAACGCAGCGCGCAGGACGCGGGCATCGAGGCGCGTTTTATTGCGCAGGACGCGACCGCGTTTGCACTGGGGGCCGCTCCCGCGGACGTTCCCGAGCTTGTTATCGTGAACCCGCCGCGCCGCGGGATCGGCGCAGAACTCGCCGCCTGGCTTGATGGCTGCGGGGCTGACCGGGTGATCTACTCGAGCTGCAATCCGGAGAGCCTCGCTCGCGACCTGGCCGCGATGCCGGGTCTTGTGGTGCGTGAGGCCCGCGTGTTCGACATGTTCCCGCACACGAACCACCTCGAGGTGATGGTGCTGCTCGAGCGGCGGTAGGGCCTGTGTCGGTGTGAAATTCGCGCACCGCAAGCCCCTGCGCTCAGGCCCGGCGAAACTCGGGGCTACCGAAGTGCCCCGGCTCGGTGAAAGCCGCCCAGTCGAGCGTGACGGACTCCGGTGACACCTCGGCCAGGCACACAAGGAGCGACTGGGTGGGGTAGCCGAGTGGACGGTTGTCGCGCACGATGGCGCGGTCGTCTGTGGCACCCAACTCCGCCGTGCGGGCGAGCAACGCCGTCCACGCCTCTCGCCATTCGGACTGCGGAAGACCCGCCAACGATTGGAACTCGGGGAGCCACCGGGTAATCCGCTCCGAGCGGGGGTCATTCACCTCGTGGTGAGCGATCATGTGCACGCCGGGCGGCAGCGGCTCGCGCCGGAGCGACCGCCCGTCCCTGACCACACCGTCCCAGTAGATCACCTCGACTGCGCCGCCGGCGACGTTGACGAGCGTAAACGCACCGGTGAGCGGTGGCTCGGGCAGCGGTGTGCTCGCGACAGCGTCGAGCACGAGGCCGCCACGGGAGCGGAACCCGCCCGCGGCTTCGGGCACGTCCGCGGCGCGGTTCACGATCACGGCGAGCCGGCCGCCCCCGGTCGCCCGGGCTGGAACTTCAGTGCCCGCCACTCCGCGCGCGGCGAGCCAGGCCCCACCCGCTCGGCGATCCCGCACTCCAAGTGTCCCCGGGTGCGCCTCGGGCCACCACGGACCCGGGGGATCCCACGCGCGGTCCGGATCCTCGTCTCGCACCGCGAGCACGCGGGTCGTTGCGTTCGGGCCAGCGGGTACCTCGATCACGACGGTGCACATGGACCCGAGTGTAGCCAGACGGATTCATTCCCCGGAATCAAGGCCCGGGGTGCGAGGATGGGGGCGTGAACATTGTGCTGGGAGTCAGCGGCGGGATCGCCGCCTATAAGTCCGTCGCTCTGGCCCGCCTGCTTGTTGAGGCCGGCCACGAGGTGCACGTGGTGCCGACCGCGGACGCGCTCCGCTTTGTCGGGCAGCCCACCTGGGAGGCAATCAGCCGCAACCCAGTCACCACGTCAGTCCACGACGACGTGCCCGAAGTGCGGCACGTTGCGCTCGGACAGCGCGCTGACATTGTTGTCGTTGCACCGGCAACGGCCAACACGCTTGCGCGCATGACCGCGGGCCTCGCCGATGATCTGCTCGGCACGACACTGCTCGCGACGAAGGCCCCGGTGATCGTGGCCCCGGCCATGCACACCGAGATGTGGCAGCACCCCTCGACGCAGGACAACGTCGCGATCCTGCGCGCTCGCGGGGTTGTGTGTGTTGGCCCCGAGAGCGGCCGGCTCACAGGGAACGACACCGGCCCGGGCCGCATGAGCGAACCCGCGACGATCTTTGATCGGATCACGGCGGTGCTCGCCGCGGGCGTTGCCGAGGACGCCGCGGAAGCTGCGGGGCTGCTCACGGAGGCGGCACCGGTGAGTGATGACACGGTGGTGGCGAGCGTGCCCACGAGCGCGTTCCCGGCGGCGGAGGCCGAGGCAGCACTGAGCGAGCCCGCAGCTGTGGGGCCCGGTGATCTTGATGGCGTGCGCGTTCTCGTGACCGCGGGCGGCACGCGGGAACCGATCGACCCGGTGCGCTACCTGGGGAACCGTTCGAGCGGACGACAGGGGGTGGCAGTCGCCGCGGCCGCCGCGGATCGCGGCGCGAAAGTGGTGCTGCTCGCGGCGAATATTGATGACGCGGTGCTTGCGGAGGTCGCGAATCGTGCGGCCGTGCGCATTGTGCCGGTCGGGACCACCGCCGAACTCGAATCGGCGGCACACGCGGCGTCTGCCGGGGCAGAAGCGGTGATCATGGCCGCCGCCGTCGCGGACTACCGGGTCGCCGACGTTGCCGATCAGAAAATCCGTAAGGAGGACGCCCCGGGGAGTGCCCCGACGCTGACGCTTGTCGAGAACCCTGACATCCTGGTGGGGCTCGTGCGCGAGCGCCGGCCGGGGCAGGTGATCGTGGGCTTTGCGGCCGAGACCGTCGAGAGCGAGGACGAGCTGCTCGAGCGCGGTCGGCGCAAGCTCGCGCGCAAGGGCGTCGACCTGCTCGCAGTGAACGCGGTCGGTTGGACCGAAGGCTTCGAATCCTCCGACAACGCGGTACGCGTGCTCGACGTCGACGGCACCGTGGTGAGCTCGGTGTCGGGCACGAAGCGCGAGGTGGCGGATCGCCTGCTCGACGCGGTGCGCGACGAGCTCGACGCGGCGGCCCGGTAGCGCGACGGGGGTCAGGGCACGCGAACGGGGCCGCGGATCGGGTGATCCGCGGCCCCGTTCGGGAACCGGTGCCCGCACAGCGCGGGCGGGCGTGGTGTGCGCGCTTAGCTGACGAAGCCGACGCGGCGGCCGGCCTCGCCGCCCAGCTCCACGAACGCGACCGATGCCGCGCTTACGAGGTACTGACGGCCCTTCGTGTCGACGAGCGAGACGAGATCCGACTCCTTGCCGCTGGCGGCCTCGAACAGGGCGCGCACTTCGTCAGCGGTCGCACTCGTCTCGAATGCGAGCTCGCGTGCCGACTGCTTGATGCCGATGCGTACTTCCACGGGGGCCTCCTCAGGTGCGGTGGCTCGGAGCCACACGGTTGGAACTTCTTCGAGTCTAGGGCTGGGAGCTGTTCGAGCGCCCGGTTCGGCGGCGTCGTTCGCCCTGAGCGCAGCGCGTCAGAGCGAACGACGCGATGCTACGGGCCGACCGGGGTGAGCGTCAGCTCGTCCTGTGTGCTCGCGCGCACGGCATCACGGGAGTACCCCCACGCGTATTGTTCGCCCCGCGCCCAGCCCTCGGCTTGGTCGGTGTAGTTCGGGTGGAACGCGTGCCCGCTGGCACCGGTCAGGTTCTGCCAGGTTGACGCATCCCAGTCGGCGACGTCGATCACCATGCGCATCGACGGGACCGTGCTTGTCGCATAGCCCTCGTCAAGGCTCCATCCTGTCGCATTCACAACACCGGATCCGCCGCCCACAGCGTACGGTCCGCGGTTGAAGAGGGCCTCGATGGGTGCGATCCCGCTCGTGCCGAAGGTGCCGTGTGTGAGGGGGAGCGCGTGCAGCTCGCCCCAGTTCCAGCGCGCGGGATCCTTGCCCTGGAGTTTCTGCAGGTCCTGGGTGGCGCGAGTGGCTGCGCGGGCGAGGAACTCCTCGCGGGTCGTGCTCTCACCGTGCACGCTGCTTGTCCACCACACAGAGTCCGGGTCTTCGAGGAGGAGTGCGAACACGCGCGCGAGCCGGGATTGGTCGTCCCGTGGGATCTCGATGCCTCGATTGTCCACGAGTTGTGCGGTGACTGCGCGCCACATCACGTTCGCGTAGGCGGCCGCGGCCGAGTCAGGGTCGTTCTGGCCGTCCCAGTCGGCGAGGAGATCAAGCGCCGCCCGGGTGTCCGCGTCCGCGACCTCGAGCGATGCGACGGCCTGCTGCAAGGCCTCCGCGCCGGGGAACTTGTTGTCCATGTGAATCTTGGCCATGTCCTTCGCGGTGAGCGGGCCAGTCGCGATCCGCTCGTCCAGGAGCTCCACGATGCGCGCAGCTCGGTACCCGTAGTCCCAATCGCGGCTGAGGAAGTAGGGGTAGTCGTCGGTCACGATCGCGTTGTTTGCGGTGACGATAACACCGGATTCGGGGTTGTAGCTCATGGGTTGCTCAGCGAAGGGGATATAGCCCTGCCAATCGTATGCGCTGTCCCAGCCAGGCTGAGGGAGCCAGCCGTCGCCTGCTCCGCGGATCGGAAGTCTGCCCGGGGCTTGATATCCAATGTTGCCCTCGGGGTCCGCGTAGATCAGGTTCTGCGCGGGCACGTCGAACTGCGAGGCGGCGAGCCGGAAATCGGCGAAGTCCTCGGCGCGGTTCAGCGTGAAGATCGCTTCGGCCGTGCGGCTCATATCGAGCGCAGTCCAGCGGAGCGCGAGCGCGAAGTCGCCGGGCGGGAGCGGCACGCTGCTGGCTGCTGACGCGGCGGCCGCGCCGGATCCGGCACCGACTTTGGGGTCTTTGGCAATCTCCGTGAAGCTCGGTTCGATCCCGGACACGATGGGCCCGTGTCCGGTGGAGCGGACCTCGATGTCGACTGCGTCCCCGCCCGCGACAGCGATTGTCTCCGTGCGGGTCTCGAAGGGCTTCAGCTCGCCGTCCTGCCAGTAGCCCTCCTCGGTGACGCGCTCCACGTACAGATCGGCCACATCGGTAGTGAGGTTCGTGAAGCCCCACGCGATGTGCTGGTTGTGCCCGATCACGATGCCGGGGAGGCCAGAGAAACTGAACCCGGCAACGTCGAAGGGACACTCGGGGGTGACTGTCGCGCATGTGAGCTGCATCTGGGTCCACACGGAGGGCAGCTCAGCGCCGAGGTGGGGATCATTCGCGAGGAGCGGCTTGCCAGAGGCGGTGTGCTCGCCCGAGACCACCCAGGAGTTTGATCCGACGCCTTCGCCGGCACCGCCCACGAGCGCATCGACCTCGGTGAGGAGTTCGCCGAGCGCGGCGAGCTCCGTCCCAGCGGCGAGCCCAGGCGTCGCAGTGGGCGCTGGGGCCGGGTTCGTGCCGGTGGTGACCGACAGGCCCGCCGGATCATCCGCGAGGATCACCGGGTGCTCCTCGAACGGGTAGCCCGGGTACAGTTCCGTGAGCTGCTCGTTGCCTAGACCCTGCGCAAGCAGCGCCCGCGCGGTCTCGTCCTCGATGTTGGTGCGCAGATCCCAGGCCATTGCCTTGAACCACGCGACAGAGTCCGCAGGAGTCCAGGGCTCGGGGGTGTAGTCCGCGTTTTGGAGGCCGAGCACCGCGTATTCGAGGGACAGTGCGCCGCCCTGGCGTTCGGCAAGGTACGCGTTCACGCCCGCGGCGTAGGCCTCGTAGTACGCACGCACATCGTCTGGGAGCGCGGCGACCTCCTGCTCCGCCGTGCGGTGCCAACCGAGCGAGCGCAGGAACGTGTCAGTGCCGAGCTGAGACTCTCCAAAGAGCTCCGACAGCCGCGCGCTGGTGAGGTGGCGACGGAAGTCCATTTCCCAGAATCGATCCTGCGCATGCACGAGACCCTGTGCGAAGAAGAGATCGTCGCTCGTTTCCGCAGTGATCGTGGGGATGCCGTGCGCATCCCGCTGCACGCGCACGTCCGAGCTGAGCCCCGCGACGGCAAGTGTGCCGTTCGCTTGCGGAAATGACCGGGTGACCGCCCATGCGCCGAACCCGCCGGCAAGCAGCGCGAGCGCGACGATCGAGGCGAGGACCCAGACAATGATCCGGCGCAGCTTGCGGCGCTTGTTCGCGGGGGTGCGTGGCACGGAGAGTGCTTCGGTCACGGCCATATCGAGGTCCTCCTCGTCGAGGGTTCGCGGTGCGTGGAGCCCGCCGCGGGGTGTGCTTCAGAGTCTGCCACGAACCTCCGACAGTGCGCGCCTCGCCCCTCCGATGCCCCGCGAACGGTGAATGTCGGAGGTGCGCAATAGGCTTGCCGCATGATCTCCTTCGACCCGTCTCAGCTCCGGGCGCTTGCCCTGGATCCGACGCGCCACGCACGTGTGCTCGGCGCTCCGGGCACCGGGAAAACGAGTGTGCTGCTGGAGGTCTGTACACGGAGCCTTGCGTTGCCAGGGTGGGGTGAGGACGACGTCCTTGTGCTCGCGCCGAACCGGCTCGTGGCCGCGGCGCTGCGGGCGGAGGTCGAGCGTGGTCTGGGGCGCGCGTTCGGGGGGACGCCGGTACGTACGGCGGCGTCACTCGCGTTCGCGGTGTTGGCCCGCGCTGCAGCGCTCGAGGGGACTGTCGCGCCGCGCCTGCTGACGGGGACCGTACAAGACGAGGCGATTGCCGAGGTGGTGACCGCGGGGGTCGCGGTGCACGGTGCCGGCATTGCGGGGCTGCCGCCAGAGGTGCTGCACAGTCCGGCCTTCCGGGCGGAGCTCCGTGAGCTCTGGCGAGTTGCCGACGATTTCGGGCTCGTGCCAGGGGAACTCCGACAGCACGTCGCTGAACTCGAGGCGGCGGCAGCGACGGAGGCCCATACGCGCCTGCCGGATCCAGAGTTGCTCGCGCGGTGGCGGGACGGATTCGGACTGATTCAGGCGGTGGCGGATCGGATTGCCGATGAGCGCCCGAACGAGCTGAGCTCAAGCGGCCTGCTCCGGGAAGCGGCCGCGGCGGTGCGGCGTGTGGTCGCAGCGGGGGACACGGCCCGCCTCGCGATCCCGCGACTGATCCTCGTCGACGACGCGCAGGAGCTGGGCGAGGGTGAGCTGGCGTTGCTCGCCGCGTGCGCGGAGGGCGGGAGTCGGATCTGGGTGTTCGGCGACCCAGACGTGGCCACGGGCGCATTCCACGGTGAGCGGACACTGGTGCTGGCGCGGCTTGACGCGGAACTCGAGCGCCGCTCTGCCCCGCACGTGCCGGGGACGCCGCGCGAGCCGGCACAGCGTGTGGTCCTCGAGCGTGCGTATCGACATGGGCCCGAGCTTCGTCGCGCAATCGCGGGACTCGCTGAGCGGGTCGGGGCCGCCGGAGCGGGCGAGCAGCGTGCGGCACTCCCACGAGCTGCCGCCGCGGCGGATCCGGATTCCGCCGTGCAATTCGCGGTCGTGGGCTCGGCCGCCGAGCAGCTCGGGGCGATCGCGCACAGGCTCCGCGCGCGGAGGCTTGGGCTGGGTGCCGCCGACCCCGTGCCGTGGGACGAGATGGCGGTGTTGTGCCGCAGCCGGGGGGAAGCCGTACGTGTGGCGCGAGTGCTCGCCGCCCACCAGGTCCCCACCGGGATTGCGGCGGGCGGCATCGTGCTTCGTGAACACCAGATCGTTCGCGAACTGATCCGCCTGCTCCAGCACGCACTCGGTCTGCACCCGCTGAGCCCCGCCGAACTGCTGCCGCTCGCGGGCGGAGTGATCGGAGGGCTCGACCCGGTTGCCCTGCGACGATTGCGTGGGGCGCTCGTATTGCAGGAACGGCGGGACTCACGCACGCAGACTCGGGAGCCCCGGAGCATTGAAGAGGTCGTCGCCGAAGCTTTCGCGGCGCCGGGCCCGCTCCCGATTGTGGATAGCGCGGGCGGGCGGGCGGTGCGTCGCCTGGGACTCCTCGCGGCTGCCGGGGTCCGCGTACACGAGGCGGGTGGAACCGCTCGCGAGGTGCTGTGGGCACTGTGGGAGGGAACGAAACTCGCGACTTCGTGGCAGAGCGATGCGCTCGATAGCCGCGGTGCACGCTCCGACGAGGCGCACCGCTCGCTCGACGCGGTGGTGGGCCTGTTCTTCGCGTTGCAACGACACGAAGAGCAGGACAGCACGCAAGCGATCGCCGAGCTCCTCGCTGAGCTGCTGAGCAGCGCCGTGCCAGAGGACTCGCTTGCACAGCGCAGCCAGCGTGCCGCAGTGACGGTCACGACACCGCAGGGCGCGATCGGGCGAGAATTTGCGGCCGTGGCCGTGGTCGGGTTGCAAGACGGTGCATGGCCGAATCTCCGAGCCCGCGGCTCACTGCTCGGTGCCGCAGCCCTCGAACGATGGTTGCGAGGTGGTGAGGCCGTGCCCCCCTCCCGGAAAGACACGATGCACGACGAGCTACGGCTTTTCGTCCACGCATGCGCGCGGGCATCCCGGGAACTGCTTGTGGTCTCCGTCGCGGACGAGGACCAGCATCCCAGCTCACTGTTCGGCCTCGGGCGGGAGTACCGCCACGATGAACTCCCCAGTTCGCGCCTGACGCTGCGCGGGGTGACCGCGGCGATGCGGCGGCGACTCACGGCCGAGCCGGGCGACCGCGGGGCGCTGCGCGCGCTTCGGGAGCTTGTCGGTGCGGGGGCTGCCGGCGCGCATCCTGACGAGTGGTACGGGGTGCTGCCGCCGAGTACCACGGCCCCGCTTGTGCCGCTCGACGAGGATCCGGAGGCCACGGTGTCCGTGAGTCCCTCCCAACTCGATCAGGCGGAGACTTGCCCGCTCGACTGGGTGATCGCGCGCCTGGGCGGCAGTGCCGGCAGCGTGCAGGCGAGCCTGGGCACGCTTGTGCATCATGCCTTTGAGACCGCGCAGCGCTCTGACGCCGACGAGATGCTTGCCGCCGTCATGGCGGAGTGGCGCAAGCTCGAATTCGACGCCGATTGGGAATCGGTGCGCGCGGAGCAACGTGCGGCGCAGATGACGGGGGGCCTTGCTGCCTACCTGCGGGAGTTCGCCGCGTCCGAGCGGCAGCTCATCGGGAAAGAAGCCAGCTTTGCGGTGCCGATCGACCGGGCCGTGCTCAGCGGGATCGCGGACAGGCTCGAGCGCCGCGAGCTTGCCGACGGGACGGCTGAGATTACGGTGCTGGATCTGAAAACCGGGCGGTCGGCACCGAGTAAAGTGGCGGCGGAAACCCATGCCCAGCTCCGGGCCTATCAGCTCGGTGTGACCCTGGGAGCCTTCGATGTGGCCGGTGCGGACGCGGCCGGTGCGGACGGTGCCGGTGCGGACGGGGCCGGTGCGAACGGTGCCGCTGACGCGGAGGGCACCATCGCACACACGATTGAATCGCGCAGCGGCGGTGCGCGATTGCTGTATGTCCACCCGGATGCCACAGGCTCGGCGGAGTTCATTGAGCGCGTGCAGCAGCCCATTGATGCCGAAGCGATACAGGAGATGGAGGAGCGCGTGGCGAGCATCGCACGGGTGATGGCGGGTGGCGACTTCACCGCCCGGATCGAACACCACTGCTCGGATCCGCACCAACCGGGAAACTGCCGGCTCCACATTATTCCGGCGGTGAGTCACGGATGAACAAGTCAGAACCGAGCAAGTCAGAACCGAGTAAGCCAGAACCGAGCAAGTCAGAACCGAGCAAGTCAGAACCGAGTAAGCCAGAATCGAGGAAGCCAGAACCGAGCGCGGCGGGCACGGCCGCTGGGCCGGACGGTCCCCAGGCGACCACCCCGCTCTTCTCCGCGGCGCGGATCGCGGAGCTGTTGGCGGTGCCGCCCGCGACCCCGCTGACACCGACGCAGGAGCAGGCCGCCGTGATCGAGCACACGCTCGGCGGCAGCACGCTCGTTGTCGCGGGCGCTGGGAGCGGGAAAACTGAGACGATGGCGAACCGGGTTGTGTGGCTCGTCGCGAACGAGTTTGTTGCGCCGGATCAGGTGCTGGGCCTCACCTTCACCCGGAAGGCCGCAGGAGAGCTCCGGGAGCGGATCACCGGGCGGCTTGCGACCTTCGTTGACCGCCTGAGGGATGCAGCGGAGCGGGGAACTCTGAGCGATGAGGAGACCGCCGCATCCGTGCGTCTCACCGCGCTCCTCGGCGACGGCCTCGACATCCCTGAGGTCAGCACCTACAACTCATTTGCGGCCGGGGTGCTGCAGGAGTTCGGAATCGCAGCGGGTGTGGCCCCCGGCGCAGCTGTCATCGATGAGGCGACGGCCTGGCGGCTCGCCCGTGACGTCGTGATCGGCAGCGCCGATCCGGAGCTCCTTTCAAGCGAGCTGCAGACGCCCGCATTGATCCGGCACATAGTGAATCTTGACCACGCTGTGGCTGACAACCTCACCTCGCTCGACCGTGTGGACCAGATCGTCGCCGAGTTTGCGCGCGTGCTGCATCTGCCATACTCCGAAAAGGAGATCGGCGGCGAGCCGAGCGGAAAGGTCTACGCCCCGGTTCGGGATGCCGTCGCTGCGCTCGCGGAAACCCCGCTGATCAGCCGACTGGCTCGGGAGTATGCCGCCGAGAAGGAGGAACGCGGGCTCATTGAATTCCCCGACCAGTTGGCGCTCGCGACGCGCGCGCTTGAGGCGTCGCCCGACGCTGTTGCGACCCTGCGCCGCCGACACCGAGCGGTGCTGCTTGACGAGGTGCAGGACACCTCGGTCGGCCAGACCCGTTTCCTGGCGCTAATCTTCGCGGGGGCAGCCGTGATGGCCGTGGGCGATCCACACCAGTCGATCTATGGCTGGCGCGGCGCGTCCGCGGAGGGACTGCGCTCCTTCCACCAGGATTTCGCCCCCCGCCGCGGCGACCGGGGGATCGGTGCATCTGCGCCGTCTGTCCAGGCCACGCTGACGCTCTCCACAAGCTGGCGAAACCCCGGTCTCGTGCTCGACGCCGCGAACACAATCGCGGCACCGCTCGCGGCCGCCTCCGCGATCGACGTTCCCCAACTGGCACCGCGCCCTGGGGCCGGGCCTGGGGCGGTTGAATGGGCCTACCCCGAAACCATCCACGAGGAGCGGCAAGCCGTTGCAGCCTGGCTGCGTGACGCTCGTGAGGCTCACCGCGCCGTGCACGGTGAGCCGGCAACAGCCGCTGTGATTTTCCGAACTCGGCGGCATATGGCACCGTTCTCCGCCGCGCTCACGGAGCTCGGGGTACCCAACCGAATTGTCGGGCTTGGCGGTCTCCTCTCCACCCCTGAAATCACCGACATCGTGTGTGTGCTGCGTTGCCTGTGGTACGCCGATGCCGGGGGCGACCTTATCCGTATCCTCGCGGGCCCCCGTTTCCGGATCGGGGTCGCAGACCTCGCGGGGCTTCGGGACACCGCGCGCTGGTTTGCGGGTCGCGACGTCACCCAGCAGCCGCTCAGCCCCGAGGATCGCGCGGACGACGAGGTCCTGCCGGACCCGGACCGCAGTTTCACGCTGCTCGATGCGCTCGACCAGATTGCCGGGATGCGCGACCTGGACCACGGCGCGCTGCGGGGGATCAGTCCGACAGGCCGCGAACGGCTCCGCGAGGCTGGCCGAATGCTCGCGGCCTTACGCCAGGGCGTGGGCGGTGACATTGGCGAACTGATCGGATCCGCCGTGCAAGCGCTGCGCCTCGATATCGAGCTTGACGCGAACGAGGCAAGGGAGCACGCCGGGAGCTCGGCAGCGCACGCCAACATCGACCTGTTCACTGACCTCGTCGATTCCTATCTTGCGGTCGACACCCGAGGCACGCTCGCCTCCGTGCTCGAGTGGATCGAGCGCGCCACCGAGTCCGACGAATCAGCGGAACACGTCGCGGCACCGGTGCCCGGTACCGTCCATCTCATTACGGCGCACGGCTCCAAAGGGTTGGAGTGGGATCTTGTCGCCGTACCGCGTCTGGTAGCGGGGGAGTTCCCCGGATCCGCGCGGAGCGGCGCCGGATGGTTGCGCACCGGGCAAATCCCGGACGAGCTTCGCGGTGACGTCGCGGCGCGCCCGCAACTGAATTGGCGGATCGCCGAGACTCAGAAGGAGCTGCGCGACCGGATCGCGGAGTACAAAACAGAACTGCAAGATCGCCATGCGGACGAGGAACGCCGCCTGGCCTATGTCGCGATCACCCGCTCTGCCGATCGGCTCTTCCTGAGCGGGTCGTTCTGGGGTGGGCAGACCCGTGCGCGCGTGCCTTCCGTGTTCCTGCAAGAGCTTGCTCAGACCGGGATTCTCGCGGGCCTGCCCACCGAGAGCGCTCATGATGCCGACCCGAGCGTGCGTGACGAGATCACGGCGCGGTGGCCGCTGCCCCCGCTCGGTCCCCGCGACGCAGCGGTGCGTTCGGCCGCCGCTGCGCTCCGGGAAGAGCTCGCCGCTGGCCCGGAGACGCGCAGCACCTCAGAGGAACCGCTCGATGAGACAGTTGAACTGCTCCTTGCGGAGCGTCGGGCCGCGGCCGTTGCCGCTGCGGGCGGCGGCCCTGCGGTACCCTCTCCGCTCGCGCCGGAGGTCGATCTGCCGGAGCGGATCACCGCCTCCACCTTCCACGAGTTTGTGGAAGACCCTGTGCGCGCGGAGCGGCTGCGCCTGCGTCCCCTCCCACAGCGGCCGTACCGGCGCACGCGTGTCGGTAACCGTTTCCACGAATGGGTCGAGCGGCGCGCGACAACGGCCGTGGGGCAGGCACTGCCGCTTGCGGGTCTCGACGAGCTCGCCTTCGCTCGTGGGAGCTTCGGGGAGGAGAACGGGCCGGGCGACGGCCATCCGGCCGCCGCACCCACCGCGCAGCAGGATGTGGAGGCTGAACTGCAGCCGCTGATCGAGCAGTTCGAGCGCTCGCGCTGGGCGCTGCTCGAGCCGCTCGCGGTTGAACTCGAGGTATCGCTTCCGTTTGCTGGGCGCACGCTCGTCTGCAAACTCGACGCCGTCTACCGCCAGACTGCAGACCGTGGCGGGGATGACCGTGTCGAGATTGTGGACTGGAAGTCGGGCCGCCCCCCGCGCACGGACGCTGAGCGCGAGTCGCGGTTCTTCCAGCTCGACCTCTACCGCCACGCCTACGCGCTCTGGTCCGGACGCGACCCGGACCTCATCGACGTGTCGCTGTTCTACGTCGCCGACGGCATAGAATTGCGCAGCCGGAGCCCGCGGACTCTCGCCGAACTCGAGGAAATCTGGTTGGGCGCGGCCGGTCAACTTACGGATGGATCTGCTGAGTAACGGGCAGGGGAACCGCGGGTGCGTCGAATCCGCCCGCACGCTCCTGCTCGACGCGCGTACGACGCCGGAACTCGCCTGGGGCCTCCCCAAATGTCGCCTTAAACAGGCGCGTAAAGTGCGGGGGGCTCGTAAACCCATAGCGCGCGGCGACGGCGGCGATCGGCAGGTAGTCCTGCAGCGGGCTGGCGAGCTCCCTGCGGCAGAGCTCTAAGCGCCGTCCGCGAATCCATTCGGCGACACCCACGCGGTACTCCGTGCTGAAGTGTTTGTGGAGGGTGCGAACTGCCACAAACAGGGCGGCAGCCACTCGATCCGGACTCAGCTCCGGGTCCGCGATGTGATCGTGGATGAAGTTCACCGCACGATCAACGAGGCTTTCCGCCCGGCTCGGTTCTGCGAGTGACGCGTCGGTGCGGCCCAGTTCCGCGTGCACCACTGTGGAGACGAGGTCGACGGTATTGCGCGCGAGGCGCAGCCCGCTCGCCGCAGGGATCGTGGCGAGCGCGCCGATGAGCTGGGTGAGAAAGGGCAACACCATGCCCGCGATCGGCCCGGTACCCGAGATCCGTGTCGCGACGAGCTCCCGGGAGAGCTCCGTCGGCAGCGTCAACAGGTGCTTGGGAAACACCAGAATTGCATTTCGGAACTCATCGTCCAGGCTCAACGAATATGCACGATCGCTGTCGTAGAACGCAAGGTCGCCAGTCTGGAGGGTGGCTTCTTTGCCGTCCTGGCGAATCACCCCAACACCTGCGAGCTGCAGGTGCAGCATGAAGTTACTCTGCGGTGAGCGATTCGCGACAGCCTGCGGGCGCTCGACCTCGTGTTGCCGGGCGCGCACATCGAAAGCCTCGATGTCTCCGAGGCGGCGGCCCCGGATCGCGCCGTGAAAGCGCTGCGGCCGATTCGAGCCGACAGTGAGCGGCGCAAATCGATCCGACACGAGCTGCGAGAATCGCTCGATCTCGTGGGTCGCGATGCTCTCCATCGCCGATGTTCCTGGTGCGTCCTCCACGATGAGGCTCCTCCTTCACTGCAGACTCCCGCGACGGCGGGAAGTTCCGGTCGTGAGGACCGTGTTCGCGACTCTAGCAAGTGGGCGCAGGATCACCCAGCGTTTTCTGGGCCCGCCGCACCAGGGCCACCGCAGTGTGCGGCGACGTCCAAGCCCGGTGCGCTCCCGCACAACGAGCCGCCCCGCGCCGTGCTTAGCGGGTGCGCCCGCCCGTCAGGTCGTCGTCAGTGTATGGCTGAGTGAGTTGCGAGTCCTCGTCATCCGTGAGCGCGGCGGGCCGCGCCTGATCTGTGGGCGTGGGATCGGGCTGGGCGGACGAGCTGTGGCCCGCAGCCGGATCAGTGAAGTCGAAGTCGGGCACGATCCCGGTATCGGCCCCGAGCGCGGCAAACTCTGCGAGTTCTGCCTCGGTGACTGGCTCGGGAACTGACGCCATGCCCGATGCGTTGTTCGCGACAGGCTCGTCGGCCTCGGGGAGCCGTTCGACGAAATCGGTCTCGTTGCCGAACATGCGATCCTCGTCGAGTGCCTCGACGGCGGCCGTGTCTGACACGTGCGTCGAAACCGCGGGGGTTTCCTCGAGGAGCGCGGCGACCTCGGTTTCTCCGAGCGGGGAGCGTGATTGCGTGGAAGCGTAGGCCACGCTCAGCACACCACTGACACCCACCATGCGGTCCATCATCGCCACGGCGTCATCGATGACCGATTGATCGTGAATCTCGGTGCCGTGCAGCAGCCACTTGGCGACCTCGAGCTCGTGGTAAAGCGCGGCGCGGGTGCGCAGGTTAGGCATCGATCCGGCGTTGCGCTGACTTACGTAACGTGCAAGCACCGCGTCGAGCACGTCGCTGCCCGGCGCAAGGAGCCAGGCGAGATCCGCCGCAGGATCACCAACGGACAACTCGGACCAGCCCACCACGCCAGTGATCTTGTCGCCGTCGACGCGGAAGCGCGCCGCCTCGAGCGAGCCATGCACAGTTGTCGGGGCAAAGTCCCAGAGCTCCGCGGCCTCCACTGTCCGCTGCCAGCGCTGCAGCACAGTCTCGGGGATGAGTCGCGTCGCTTCCGCACGATCAATGATTCGGGTCGCCGCGAGTCGCAGATCCTGCGCCGTGGATATGGGGAGGCCGCCGCTCTGGGCCACGCCCAGGGGGAGCTCGTGGATCGCGGCGATGGCTTCGGCGAGTGGCTGCAACAGAATCGCGTCGTCGCTGAGGTCCTCTGCGACAAACTGCGCACCATCAACAAACGTGGAGACAACGGCGCGCGTCTCGCCGGCGCGGGTCAACCCGAGGGTCTCGGGAACCGCGAACGGAAGCCGGCCCCGGGGGCCCGCTGTGAGCGCGGCGAGCCCAAGAATCGTTGCCGACTGCTGCACCTCAGCGGCCTGGGTGCGGGGAACGCGGACAAGCAGCTCGGCGTCATCGCTCACGATGACGGCTTCCGCGAAGCTGGGATCCTCGTCGTGTTCGCGCACTCCGAACACTGCGAGGCCCGGCACCGCCGAGGTTGCGAGCGCGGCTAGAGTGAAAGGGATGCTGGCCATGTACATCAGGGTATGCAGGCACAGCGCGCGGAGGGTAACGCCACGCGCACCTCGGCGCACACTCACCGCCAGGGCAACGGCCCTCCGGCGAGCGCGTCCCGTGGGCACAGACACACGACAACACAGGGAGCACACATGAACGAGGACCGACCGCCGCTCGCGAGCGGCGCGCTGGACCGAGACGCGGCGACCCGGGCTACTCCGGAGCTGTTGGCGGCGGCGTGGCGTGAGCCGGGAGCGCGTGTGCTCCGAATGCGCGGGGTCGAGATTCCGATCGTGGACGTGGCCGCCGCCCCGAGGTTGTCCTTGATCCCGACGCAGGGGGAGACGCCAACTCCGGGCGTAGGTCACGGCCCGGGCGCGGTCTATCTCGGGCGTATGGCTGGCGATGCGATGTTCGCGATTGATGAGCCGGTGCCGGATCCCGCAGCGGTGCCCGCGGCGCCTGCGCATCTCGATGAACGCTGGGCGCACCCGTTCACCGCCGCCGAAGACCTGCCCGAGACCGAGCGCGAGCTGTTCGCCGTCGCGTCGGCGCTGCTGCGCTGGCACGAATCTGCAGGCTTCTCGCCGCGCGATGGGGAACCCACCGAGGTGATGCAGGGCGGCTGGGCCCGCCGCGACGCACGCGGCGCGGAACTGTTCCCGCGCACGGATCCGGCGGTCATTGTGTTGATCGAACATGAGGATCGGGTCCTGCTCGGATCGAATGCGCTCTGGGAATCGGGGCGGTTTTCGCTGCTCGCTGGTTTTGTCGAAGCCGGGGAATCGCTGGAACAGACCGTGGAGCGTGAGGTCTTCGAAGAAGCCGGGGTGCGCCTCGACGGGATCACCTATGTGACGTCGCAGCCGTGGCCGTTTCCACGCTCGCTCATGCTGGGATTCCGCGCGCGGCTCGCGGCGGGCGCGGATCCCGACGCGCTGAACCCGGATCCCGAGGAGATCTCGGAACTGCGCTGGTTTACGCGCGAGCAGCTGCGCAGCCCGGAACCCGGGATCATCCTTCCCGGCCCGGTGTCGATCGCGCGGTGGCTGATCGACCGGTGGGTCGCGGAGGGTGACGCGAGTGACCACTGACGCTGAAGCAGTGCTGGAGGGGCTCGACCCGGAGCAGCGCCAGATCGCGGAGCATCTCCGTGGGCCTGTCTCGGTCCTCGCCGGTGCCGGGACGGGGAAAACCCGCGCGATCACGCACCGTATCGCCTACGGGGTGCGCTCTGGGGTGTACGCGCCGGAGCGCGTGCTCGCGGTGACCTTCACGAGAAAGGCTGCGGGGGAGCTGCAGGGCCGGCTTCGTGGGCTTGGGGCGGACGGGGTGCGCGCGCAGACCTTCCACGGGGCCGCGCTCGCCCAGCTGGGGCATTTTTGGCCGGACGTGATCGGTGGGGCCGCACCGCAGATCATCCCGGGTAAAGTCGCGGCGCTTTCGCAGACTGTTGAGGCGGCTGGCCTGCGGCTCGGCGGCGAAGCGCTGCGTGATTTGGCCGCCGAGATCGAGTGGCGCAAGACATCGATGCTCAGCATCGACCGCTACAGCGAGCGGATCGAGGAGCGCCCGATCCCGACAGGCTTGACCGCTGAGCAACTCATTGACCTGCACGGGCGCTATGCCGGGCTGCTTGAGGAGCGACGACAGATCGACTTTGAGGACGTGCTTGTGCTCCTCACCGGCATGCTCGAGAGCGAGCCGCGCGTCGCGCTCCAGGTGCGCGAACGCTACCGCTTTTTCACCGTCGACGAGTATCAGGACGTGTCGCCGCTGCAGCACGCCCTGCTGCGTGTCTGGCTGGGGGACCGTGATGATCTCTGTGTCGTGGGGGACGCTAGCCAGACGATTTACTCGTTTGCGGGCGCGTCAAGCTCGTACCTCCTGCGCTTCGGCGTGGAACACCCGAATGCCCGCCAGGTGCGTTTGGAGCGCAACTATCGCTCCGTTGAACCTGTCGTCAGGCTATCGAACCGGTTGATGCGGGATCGTCCGGGCGCGTTGACGCTTTCGGCAATACGCGAGGACCCGGCACCCGCCGCGCCGACGTTCGAATGGTTTGCGAGCGAGTATGACGAAGCGCAGGCGGTTGCGGGATCGATCGCGGCGGCGATCCAGTCAGGAACTCCCGCCTCCGAAATTGCGGTGCTGTACCGCACCAACGCGCAGTCAGCACGATTTGAGGAAGCGCTTCGGCAGCGCGGGATCGGCGTGCGCGTGCACGGGGCACAGCGGTTCTTCGACCGGGCGGACGTGCGGCAAGCGGTGATGCTGATCCGTGGCGAGGCGAAGGTTGCGGACGATCGTCCGCTGTTCCAGATTGTGAGTGACGCGCTCCGCGCTGGCGGGTGGACGGCAAAAGTTCCGGAGGGCGCGGCCGAGCGCGAGAAGTGGGAGGCGCTCAGTGCGCTCCTGTCACTCGTGGACGAAATGCCACCGGGCGCGGGGATTCGGGAATTCAGTGAAGAACTGCTCGCGCGCCAGCGCACGCAGCACGAGCCAACCCTCGACGCGGTGACGCTGAGCGCGGTGCACGCGGCGAAGGGTCTCGAGTGGACTCTCGTGCACGTGGCGGGGCTCAGCGAAGGGCAGTTTCCCATTGTGCACGCTGTGGACGAGGCCAGCATCGATGAAGAGCGCCGTCTTGCGTACGTGGCGTTCACGCGCGCGCGGGACACGCTGCGGCTTTCGGGTGTCGGGGGCGTGGGCCGTGCGGCGCGGCATCCCTCGCGGTTTGTGGGGGAAGCGGGCCTGGTCTAGGACCGGCCCCCGAACCCGCACGTTACCCGAGCGCGCCACACGCGCACTCCGGATGCGCGGGGATGGGCAGGCTTTTGGGGGCTCCGGAGAGTCGTCCCCGCGCAACGGGGTACCTGGTTTGCCCACGCTCATTCGCGGTGGGCGTCCAGTCCTGGCCCGCGAGTGTCTTCGCGTGCCAGGCGTCAAGTACCGCCGCCGCCGCGACACCCGCGGCGGCCCCGACGATCGGGGTCTCGCTCGCTGGGCGGGACCCCATCAGCTGCGCGGCGAACGCGGGGAGTCCGGGATCGGCGTCGATCGCCCGGAGCGACGCGCAGGTGTGACAGGGCTGTCCTGGCGGGAGCACGAGGGGCCCCACCGTGAACTGCGTGTCGGAAAACCGGAGGAGAAGATGCGGCAGATCCGCGAGGAGCCAGCGCTGGGCTCGTTCCAGGGGTTCGAGATACCGCTCGACGTGGAGGACAACATCACACGTCCCGACGGTTTCGACCTGCACACACGTGTCCGCAGCGATCAGGGCGGCCGCGAGCCCCGGCACGGGCCACGCGCCATCGTTGAGGAAGACGCGCAGCGGAGACGTGCGCTCCGACCACGGCGGTAGCTTCGGGCCGGGATCGAGCGCGGGGGCCACCGCCGCCAACAGCGCACGAGCCTCGCGCGGGGTGGCACCAGCCGCGCGGGTGTGCTCGGGCCAGTCCTCGGAGTGCACGCCAGTGCGGATCCGCCCGATCAAGCGCTGCTGAGCGGGCGAGGGGTCGCGGACCCGAGCGATAGCGCGCTCGAAGCCCACGCGCAGCGTGTCGGGGTCTTCCCAGCCCAGCGGCAGGTCGGCACGGATCCGGAGCAGAGTCATGCGAAATAGTGTGCACGCAGTACCGCGGGGGAATCACGCTGTCCACAGAGCCCGGTCAAATTGGGGGGCATTCAGGACCCCGCGCCGCCCTGTGGACGACGCGGGGTCGCCGGCGCTACTCCTTTAGCGGGGTCGTTCCGTCCGCGCCGCCCTCGTGCGGCGGAAGCTCGCCGTCGAGCAACTGCGCGAGCGCGGCATCGAACTCGTCCGCTGCCGGATCCGCCGCGGCTTCGGTAAGGCCGAGGCGGGCGAGCAGCAGCGCGGGATCGTCAAGCTCCTCCGACGAGGGCAGCAGATCCGGGTGGGCCCAGATGCCGTCGCGGGTCGCCACGTCACTGTGTTCCGCCACGAGTCGCCACAGTGCGGCGGCCTCGCGGAGGCGGCGTGGGCGCAGCTCCAGGCCGGCGAGCGCCGCGAAGGCGTGCTCGGCTGGCCCGCCCGTGGCGCGGCGTCGGCGCACCATCTCCGCGATCGCGTCGGCGCCGGGGATGCGCTTCGCCGCGTCCGCGGTGACCACATCTACCCAGCCCTCGATCAGCGCGAGGATCGTCTCGAGGCGCGCGTGTGCAGCCTCTTGAGCTTCCGTCTTCGGCGGGATCAGCGCCCCGCTTGTGATGAGTTCCTGGATCTGTTCGGGGTGCGCTGGATCGATGTCGTGCGCGAGCTCTTCGATCCGATCCGTGTTGATGTGGATGCCGCGCGAGTAGTCGGTAATAGCTGAGAGGAGATGGAGTCGCAGCCACTTCGCATGGCGGAACAGGCGAGCGTGGGCAAGCTCTCGCACCGCGAGGTACAGGGTGACCGCCTCGGGATCCTGGTCGAGGCCCTCCGCAAACGCAGCGACGCCACCCGGGAGCAGCGCGCCACCCTCGCGGCCGGGGCCGGACAGCAGGGGGATGCCAATGTCGCCCGCGGACACAACCTCTCCCGAGAGCTTGCCGATGATCGTGCCCAGCTGCACCGCGAAGAGTGCTCCACCCACACTGCGCAGCATGGGTGCTGCACCCTGCAGTGCTGAGCTCAGCTCCTCCGGCATCTGCGTCTGAAGTGCGTGCATCAGCGCGCCCGTGATCGATTCGGCGACGGGCTCGGCAAGTCCGACCCAGGTGTCCACGGACTGCTGCACCCACTCGATCCGGCTCAGCGTGCGCGGTGCGTCAGGGGTGGCACCGAGTTCGGTGACCTCGTCGAGCCACAGGGTCGCCACGGGGAACGCTCGCATCGCGGGGGCCGGATCCGCGGCGGGGCCACCGCCGCTTGCGACCTCGATCGCGGTGCGCCGGGTCGCGGACCAGTCGATCTGTTCTGAAGGGTTCTGCATGGCACCCTGCAGCGTGGCAAACAGGCCCTGTAGCGTCTGCGGATCGACCGGGATCCCCGCAGCTTTGGCGAACTGCTCGGGGTCGAGCGCTGCCCCGCCGCCACCGCCGGACAGCATCTCCCCGAGGATCCGCTGGAGTTCCTCGAAATCGTTCCGGCTCTGGTCGTCGGAGCCGTCGTGCTCGTTCGCGCTCATGGCTGCTCCCTCAGTAATCGTCGTGTGTCAACGCTACGGTACGGTGCCCAGTTCTGCCTGCTAGATTGACGGGCGCTCGGCGATTTCCATTGCGCCGAGTGCGAACAGACGCAGGGAACGGGACGCTGGGGAGTGCAGTGAGCGACGAGAAAACGAGCGTGACATCGGGTCCCGCACCCCGGGACTTCACGGGTTCGGGTGCCTTCGGCCCGGTCTGGCGAGAACGCCGCCGATCCCGCCGCTCACTCGTGGTCGCCGGGCTCGCGAGCGTACTGCTCCTCGCCGCCGTCATCCCGTCTCCGTACACGATCGAACGGCCGGGACCCGTCGTGAACACGCTCGGTGAGGTGCAAATCGAGGGCGAGGCCCAGCCCGTGATCTCCTTGCCGGGCAGCGAGACGTATCCGACGACCGGCACGCTCAACCTGCTGACAGTCTCGCTCGTGGGTAGCCCGGAACACCCGGTGTCCTGGTTGTCCCTCATTCCCGCGGTGGTGGATCCGACTCAGCGAATCCAGCCGCGCACGAACTTCTTCCCCGAGGGCAGCACACTCGAAGATCGCGAGGCGCAGGGCACCGTTCAGATGCAGTCTTCGCAGGCGCAGGCAGCAGCGGCGGCGTTCCGGGAACTTGGACACGACGTGCCTGTAGAACTGATCGTCGCCGCCGTTTCTGAGGATGGCCCCGCCGAAGGGATCCTGCGCGAGGGGGACGTCCTCACAGCGATTGCTGGCGAGCCCGTGGCGGACTTCGCTGGGCTCCGTGCCGCGATTGTGGCGTCTGGGGCCGATACGGAACTGACACTCACCGTGGAGCGAGATGGTGAACCGCAGGACGTGGCGCTCACGCCGCAGGTCCCGGATGGGGGAGGGGACCCGCTCATCGGAGCCGTCATCGCCACGACATTCGAGCTCCCCATCGAGGTCGATATCTCGCTCTCCGAGATCGGCGGTCCGAGCGCGGGCATGATCTTCGCGCTCGCAATCATCGATCAGCTCACCCCGGGTGCCATGCTTGGCGACCTCACCGTGAGCGGCACGGGTACCGTCACTGACGCCGGCATTGTCGGTCCGATTGGTGGGCTCGAACAGAAGCTCTGGGCCGCCGCCCGCGCCGAAAGCGATCTGTTCCTGATGCCGGTGGGCAACTGCGGTGACCTGCCGAAGCGGCTCCCGTCTGGCATCGACGTTGCTCCGGTCGAGACTCTCGAAGAAGCGATGGGTGTGATCGAGGATGCGGCCGCAGGCAAACCGGTGCCCGGGATCGAGCGCTGCGAGGCCGCGCCAGCGCAGTGAACCCGGAGGATTGTCAGCGCCGACCGATAGGCTAACTGGCGGAACCCGCCCGGCAGCAGCCGGTGCCATACCGACAGGAAAGTACTCAGAGACGTGACCGACCAGAACGCAGAAGCTCAGGCCGCCCGTCAGCGCCGCATTTCCCCACTCGCCGCCACGATCGTGTTGGTGGTGATCCTGATCCTTGGCTTCCTCGCGGTTGCTGCGGTGACGGCGGAGGTGCTGTGGTACCGGCAGACCGGATATCTCCCGGTATTGATGACCCAGTGGATCGCCGCGGCGGTGATGTTCGTCATCGGTTTCCTTGGGATGGCGGTGCCGCTATTTTTCGCGATTGATATCGCCTATCGAAAACGCCCGGTCTACGCTCGGCTGACCGCCCAGCTCGATCGCTACCAGGAACTCTTCGAGCCGCTGCGGCGCCTCGTGAAGTGGGGCCTGCCCGCGGTGATCGGTCTCTTCGCGGGCGTGACCGCCGCGGCACAGTGGCAGAACATCTTGCTGTGGCTGAACAGCACGCCGACCGGGGAGAAGGATCCGCAGTTCGGCTTCGATGTCTCGTTCTTCCTGTTTGACCTTCCGGTCTTCCAGGGTGCGGTCGGCTTCGCGTCGGCCGTGGCCCTCATCGCGCTGATCGCCGGGGTGGCCACGAGCTACCTCTACGGCGGCATCGCCTTCTCGGGTCGCGACGTGCGCGTCTCGAAGGCGACCCGAATTCAGGCGGCAGTGCTCGCCACGATCTACCTGCTGTTGCAGGCTGTCAGCCTCTGGCTCGACCAGTATCGTGCCCTGACAAGCAGCGCCGGGCTGCGCACCGGTGCAATGTTCCAGGACGTGCACGCCGTGATCCCGGGTAAGCAGATCCTCGCAGGCATCGCCATCATCGTCGCGATCTTGTTCCTCGTCACCGCCTTCACCGGCAAGTGGCGTCTGCCCGTTGTCGGCACCGCCCTGTTCCTCGTGTCGAGCATCGTGCTCGGTGTGGGATACCCGTGGGCGATCCAGCAGTTCCAGGTGCGACCCGATGAGAAGAGCCTGGAGTCCGAGTACATCCAGCGCAACATCGACGCGACCCGTGTGGCCTACGGCTTGGACGAGGTTGAAGTTGAACGCTACGACGCCGTGACTGACGCGGAGCCCGGCGCGCTCCGCGACGACGCGCTGGCAACCGCGAACATCCGCATCATCGACCCTGAGGTCGTGTCACCCACGTTCTCCCAGCTTGAGCAGATCCGCCAGTACTACCAGTTCCCGAAGTCGCTGAGCGTTGACCGCTACGAGATCGACGGTCAGGTTGAGGACACGGTGAGCGCGGTGCGCGACATCAACATTGAGGATCAGACCGGGTGGTACAACCGGACCCTGGTCTACACGCACGGCTATGGTCTGGTCGCGGCGTTCGGCAACCAGCGTTCACCCGGCGGGGAGCCCGTATTCCTCGAGAACGGGATTCCCACGAGCGGCAAGCTCGGCGAGTTTGAACCCCGCGTGTACTTCGGACAGAACTCTCCCGAGTACTCGATTGTCGGCGGTGAGCGCACGAAGCCCATCGAGCTCGACTTCCCGGCGGATGGCGAGAGCAGCGCCGAAGCGACCGCGGACGATCCCGTGCCCGCCGATCCCGAGGCAACCGAGGCCGCCGCGGAGGCGTCGGCTGAAGAGCCCGCAGCGGAAGACGCTCCTGAGGAAGAAGCCGCGGACTCCGGGCGTCAGAACATGACGACCTTCGGCGGCGACGGCGGCCCGGAACTCAGCAACATCTTCACGAAGCTGATCTACGCGCTGAAGTTCCAGGACATGGAGGTGCTGCTCTCCGGTGCCGTGGTCGACGGGTCGCAGATCCTGTACGACCGTGACCCGGTGGAGCGTGTCCAGAAGGTGGCGCCGTACCTTACGCTCGATAAGGCCCCGTACGCCTCGGTCGTTGACGGCCGGATCGTGTGGATCGTTGACGGCTACACAACCTCTGCGGACTACCCGTACTCCGAGGTCAAGGACATGAACGACCTCACTGTCGACTCGGCGAACAAGACGCGCGACCCGATGCCGAAGCCGGTGAACTACATCCGGAACTCGGTGAAGGCCACGGTTGACGCCTACGACGGCAAGGTGTCGCTGTACGCCTGGGATACCGAGGACCCGCTGCTCAAGTCCTGGGGCAAGATCTTCCCGGACACCCTGAAGCCGGTCACGGAGATGAGCGGTGGCCTCCTGAGCCACGTGCGCTACCCGACGGATCTGTTCAAGGTGCAGCGCTCGGTGCTTGGTGAATACCACGTCACCGACCCGGACGCGTTCTACTCGGCCGAGGATCGCTGGCGCACGCCGAACGATCCGGTAGCAAGTGCCGCTGCCGACGCGCAGAAGCTGGCGCAGCCGCCGTACTACCTGACGCTCGCGGCGGGTGCAGGCGCTGATCCGAACTTCTCGATCTACTCCACCTACATCCCGGACGCGCGGGGCGAGGGACAGCGAGATATCCTCACCGGATACCTTGCCGCGAACTCAAACGCCGGTTCGAAGGACGGGGCAATTTCTGAGGACTACGGGACGCTGAAGCTACTCACGCTGCCGAAGAGCAACTCGATCCCCGGCCCCGGCCAGGTGCAGAACAGCTTCACCACCGACTCCAAGGTGTCGAACCTGCTGAACATCCTGCGCCAGGGCGAGAGTAAGGTCATCAGCGGGAACCTGCTGACGCTCCCCGTCGGTGGTGGACTGCTCTATGTGCAGCCCGTCTACGTGCAGGCGTCCTCGGGTACGAGCTTCCCGATCCTGCAGAAGGTGCTTGTCTCCTTCGGTGACGACATCGCATTCGAGGACACGCTCGACGCGGCGCTCGACGAGCTCTTCGGCGGCAGCTCGGGTGCAAATGCTGGTGATGGTGGGGTGCCCGTCACGCCCGGGGACGGCGCGACGCCGCCCGCGGACGGAGACGAGAGCACGAGCGGCGGCAGCACTGGCGGCTCAAGCGACCCGATGGACGCCGTGTTGCAGGAGATGCAGCAGGCCATCAAGGACCGCGATGCGGCAATGAAGGCGGGCGACTGGACGGCGTACGGTGAGGCCGACGAGAAGCTGCGGGACGCGCTCGAGAACGCGCTGCAGGGCAGTTAGTGTGCTGGCCTGGGCGGCGCAGCAGCGCCGCCCGGGCCTGCACACCACAACCTGACCACGTCCCTACCAAACGACCCCGGAGTTGCAGGATCTCCTGCAACTCCGGGGTCGTTTGGTGTGTTGGGGGTCGTTTCGTGTGCGGCGGGGAGCGTCGAGCGAGTCCGGCTAACGCTTGGGCCAGCTCCAGTGCGGACCCTCGAATCGGAGTTGGCCGCGCACGGAGGTCGCGCCGCCCTCCTTCTCGAGCTCGATCAGCTGAGCTTCGTGCGCGAGTGCCTGGACAAGCGGCTGTGCGTGTGTGACCACCACCACCTGTGTGTGCTGGGCGGCGTCGCCGATCAGCGCAGCGAGCACGGGGAGCAGGCTCGGATGCAGGCTGCCCTCGGGCTCGTTCAAGACGAGCAGCTCGGGTGGGCGCGGGCTCAAGAGCGCGGTTGCGAGCAGAAGGAAACGGAGCGTGCCGTCCGAGAGCTCCGCGGCGCTCACACGGCGTTCGAGGCCTGGCTGCGTGAGGCACACCTGTGCCACTCCGTGATTGTCGCCGTCGAGCACGATCTCGGAGCCCCCAAAAGCGTCCGCAACGGCGCGCTGCAGGCGATCCCCGTCACCCACACCGAGGACGGTCGCGACGGCACCCGTGAAATTCGCGCCCGAGGGATCGAGCACCGGGGTGAAGCTGACGGGGCCCGCGCGCCGGGCCGGCGCGTCCACATCGGTGCGCAGATTGTCAATGAAGCGCCAGCGACGAGCCGACTCCCGGAGGGAGAATAACTCGGGGGTGTCTGCGGGAGAGGACAGGGTTGCGAGCATAGATTCGCTGTCCCGCACGCGCCAGTCGCTCAGGACGAGTGCCCCACTGCGGTCCCGGAGTCTCACTGCGAGAGAGCGGCGTTCGGCCAGGAGTGCGGCTGGACGAAGGATCGGGCCGTGCCAGACCGCCTCGGTCTTCACTTCAGGGTCGAGCAGCCGCGCGGTGCCTGGAACGCTGAACGCCGGGAGCTGGGGCAGACCCAGGTCGATCGCGTAAGAGAAGTCGTCGGTGGCGCAGCCCAGACGCAGCGCCACCGGCCGCGACGAATCGCGCTTGCCCGCGTACAGGGCGCTGTGCATGCCGCCCTCTGCGGCGAGCGAGCCGAGCGCCCCGTCGCGCACGATCTCCGAGAGAAGTCGGAGCGCGCGGTATACGTTCGATTTTCCGCTGCCATTGGTCCCTGTGATCACGGTGAGCTGCCCGAGTTCGAGCGTGACCTCCCGGAGCGAGCGATAGTTCTCGATGGCAAGCGTCCGGATCATGCACCCCACTGTAGTGGTGACCGAGGCGAACCGACGGCCCGCACGACCGTGCACCGAGGCCTCCTCCTCCGATAATCTGATGAAAGTAAGGTCAAGCTCAACTACATCGCATCAATTTGGAAGGGGCGCTGTGCAGTCCTCTCATCTCGTTTCTCGATCCAGGCGACACGGGTCGATCAGCCGTGTCGCCGCTGTACCCCGCGTGGGTATCCGGGCCACTCCCTGCTCGGTGAACGGAGACTGAGCCGTGGCAATTCCATGCGCACCTGCACGGGTCGTCGGCACGCAGCGCGTGACGCCAAATATGATTCGAATCCAGTTCGAAGCCGAGGGGGACTGGCGGTGGCCCGAGCATGGCCGCGGCGATGAGCGCGTGGATATCGCACTCCCCATGCCCGGTGAAACTCGGGCCGCGATCGACGTGTTTCTGCTTCCTGAATACGGGCGGGGCTGGGAGGGGGAGGAGCCGCCATGGCGTCACTACACGGTTCGGCACGTGCGCGAGGGCGGTCGTGTGCTTGAGATCGACTTCGTTGTGCACGAGGGGGGTCTCGCTTCGTCCTGGGCTGAGCGTGCCGAACCCGGTCATGTCATTGGGGTCTTTGGTGCCGGCACGCGCGAGGAACCCTCCTCCTACTACGCCGCACCTGACGACGCGGAGTTCCAGCTGCTCGTCGCGGACGCTACTGGAGTGCCAGGGCTCGGGCGGATCATCGAACAACTCCCCGCCGGCGCTCGCGCGTTGGCGGTCGCCGAGGTGCCGAGCCACGCCGATATCCAAGAGTTCGACACCCGTGGGGATGTCGAGATGATCTGGCGGGTGGGGACCGGAAACGGCCTCGGAGCGAGTTCCCTCGCCGCAGAAGTGTCCCGGGTTACTGACCCCGGTGTGCCGTGGTACGCCTGGGTGGCGTGTGAGGCCGCGACAAGTCGCGCGATCCGGCGCGACCTGCGAAACCGGCTCGGCCTGGCTCGCGACCGGCATCACGCGATCGGGTACTGGACGCAGGACCGCACGGGCAACATGTCCGCCGAAGTGGAGTGACCCGGTGTGGGGGCTGTCTTTCAGCCCCCACACCGACGCCGCGGCCTGTAGAGAACACCTGTCACAGTGAGGGCGCGGCTGTTGCGCGGAAGGCGGGAACTCGTTCTCCCTGGGCGGACGAAGTGATCAGACTGTTCAATCGTTTCACTCTCGTTTCTTCCCGCTTTGCACTCATCACCCACCAAACAGCGTCACGTTGATAGGACGGCGTGAACGTCGAAAACTTCTCCCACGCCTGCGGATCTTCCCTGAATTTTTGCGCGTAGCTCGGGTGAAGTTCACGCTCTCGGGTGCGAGATGAATACCCCTGAACGTCGCTTCGGCTTGTGAAGAGCTTCATTCCTTCCGGTCGCATCTTCCCTGACCGCACCAACGCCTCAGCCTTTTTCACGTTGACCGCACTCCACACGCTCGTGGGCTTCCGAGGGGTGAAGCGCACTCGATAGCTCTCGGTATCGACGCGCTTTCTGAGTCCATCGATCCAGCCAAAGCACAGTGCCACGTCGACGGCCTCTGGCCAGGTTTGGCTGACCCTTCCTGAGCCTTTCTTGTGAAACAACACCCATACTTCGGAGACGTCCTTGTGGTGCGTTTCAAGCCAGGCGTTGAACAACTCCGCATCACTGAAGAACAGTGTGTCGACCATCGTGCCTCCTACTTGACGGGGTGTTGTCCCAACCAGTCAATGATCGCACTCGTGGACTCGGCGTGACGTTCCTGATGCACCCAGTGGCCGCTGTCACAGCTCAGCTCTGCCACATTTGGGACAAAAATGGACAGACTTTCTGAACGGGCGACGGCGTCGCGCAGCCCGTAGATCATGAGCGCAGGCTGGTGGATGATCGGGTCGGCGTCTGCCAAGAGCCGCCAGTTTCTATTGAGGTTGCGGTACCAATTGATCCCGCCAGTGAATCCCGAGCGTGAGAACGCGGAGTCGTAGACTGCCAGCTCGCGTTCGTTGAGCAGCGGCTCGCCCAGCGGGGCGGAATTCTGGGCGATCTCGATCATCGCCATACCGGGTTTCGGTGGGGAGAGCGGCTCATCCTTCCGGTACAGATTGTTCAGAAAACGCGCAGGATTCTCGTCGAAGATCGCGTCCGCAACTCCCGGCTGCTTGGTGAAATGCACGAAATAGTAGTCCTCACCGAACACTGCCTCCATGAAGTCAAGCCAGGGCACGTCCCCGCGTGCGAGGTAGGGCAAGCTGAGCGCCACGATCTTGTCGACCCGCTGGGGGTACAACAGCGTGAAACTCCAGACGACAAACGCACCCCAGTCGTGGCCCATGAACACTGCGCTCTGGTACCCGAAGTGGTCGAGGAGCGCAGCGAGGTCCCCCGTGAGGTGCTCGATGTCGTAGGCAATGATTTCTTCTGGTCGGGCAGAGTTGCCGAATCCTCGCTGGTTCGGAGCGATCACGTGGTACCCGGCAGCCACAAGCTCTGGGATCTGAAAGCGCCAAGTGTATGCAATGTCAGGCCAGCCGTGGCAGAGCACGATTGGATTTCCACGGTTCTCTTGGCCGGCTTCGAACACCTCGAGATCGACTCCATTTACGGAGATGACTGTGGCTTCGGGGAATGTGCTGTCGTGTGTGGGAATGTCCATTCCATAAAGCTAGTTTCCTAAATAGGTCATCTAGTGACCGGTTTTTCTGGAAGTATGCACATTATGAAATCGGATCGTTTGGTGGCCATTCTCCTGATGCTGCAGCGACGTGAGCAGGTCACAGCCGCGGAGGTCGCACGGGAACTCGAAGTTTCTGAACGCACGGCCCGCCGTGATCTCGACGCACTGGGCATGGCGGGGATACCGATCTATTCGGTCCAGGGCCGTTCGGGTGGGTGGCGTCTCCTCGGCGGTGGCCGCACCGACCTGTCGGGCCTCACCGAGAGTGAATCCCGCGCCCTGTTCCTTGTTGCAGGCCCCGCGGCAACCGCGGGCAGCGCTGCACCAGAACTGAAGGCGGCACTACGGAAGCTCGTGCGGGCGTTGCCGGAAAGCTTCCGCAGGCCCGCGGAGGCCGCCGCGTCGTCGATGATCGTGGATTCGCAGCCGTGGGGGACAGGGAGAACTGCGGAACAGCCCCCACCCTGCCTTGAGGTGCTGCAGAATGCCGTGATCAGTGGCGTGCAAGCTCAACTCAGTTATGTCGACAGCGCAGGCACTGAAACCGAGCGGATTGTGGAACCGCTCGGGCTCGTGGCGAAGGGGCCGCGGTTGTATCTCGTTGCTCACACCGAGCCGGGTCGTCGGACGTTTCGGCTCGATCGCATAGCGGCCGTGACGCTGACGGATGTCCCGGTGCGCCGGGTCGAGGGCTTCGATCTTACGCAGAGTTGGCGTGCCCTTACCGACGAAGCGGAACGCCACCGAACCGTCGTCGAGGTACACGCGAACTGCGATCCCGCAGGGCTCGGCTTTCTCCAACAGGCAGTGGGGAGCGACCTCGAAATAGGCCAGGCCAGGAGCGACGGCCGCATCCCAGTCGTGATTCACGCCCCCAGCGAGTACGGGATCGCGGGTCACCTCGCAGGCCTCGTCGAGTGGCTTGACGTCACCAGCCCACCCGGCGTGCGGGACAAATTGAGGATGATCGGCGCCGGGCTCACCGAGCGATACGCCACGCTTGACGGGGTGGTAAGCAGGAATGATGAAGGCCCCTGATCCAAAGATCAGGGGCCTTCATGCCGCAGTGCGACTCTTGGTTGCGGGGGCAGGATTTGAACCTACGACCTCCGGGTTATGAGCCCGGCGAGCTACCGAACTGCTCCACCCCGCGGCACGAGTAAGAGTCTAGCGGGCAGGGATGCGCGGGCACGAACCGGGGTGCACGCGGGGCGTGTTGCCGGGCGTTGTGCGGGTGAAAGGTCCGTGTGTGCCGGAGCCGCGCGAGTGTCGCTCACAGGGGAGCGAGGTTGCGGTGAACCGCGTCGTCTGGCGCGCGCATTTCTCGGGCGAGCGGTGCAACGCAAAAGGCCCCTGATGTGGAATATATTCCAGATCAAGGGCCTTGCGTGTGTCGCATATCCGTTGCGGGGGCAGGATTTGAACCTACGACCTCCGGGTTATGAGCCCGGCGAGCTACCGAACTGCTCCACCCCGCGGCACGATTAATACTCTAGCACGCGGTGGGGGAGCGCCCCAAATTGAGGCCGCGGTGTGCCTGTGGATGGCGTGTCGCACTGGCGCTCGAGTTCTCGGATCATCGGTGCACGCGACTCACTGTCCGGTGAGCGTGCACGCACCAGCAACGGTGTCACACCGAAGGGACTGCCATGCCAGGCTTACAGCGATGGACGTATTTGCGGATCGGGGACGGAACGCGTGGGGGAGCCCGAGGATGGGCGCGGCGGGCCTGGGGAAACCGGCGCGCGGGCCGGCGAGGTTCGCGCTGGCGCGAACGGACGCTTGTCGGCGGACTCATCGCGGGTGTGCTCGCCGGGACGTTGATCTCGATCGATTCGCCTCCCGTTGAGGCCGTACCGCGGGGTGAAGCGATGGCGTTTCCCGGCGGCCTCGTGATTTCGAACTACATCATGCCGAATGGGACGCGTGCCTACTGTATCGAGATCCAGTTTGGGGAACCGTCCGGATACATGTCCGAAGCGGGGCGGGTGTCGACCTTGCCGGGCCGTCCGGGAATGTTCACCTCGTGGGGCGAGCCTGCGGGGATGCGGCAGATGAACTACCTGATCGATCGACACGGGCAGAATCGCGACGCGTGGAGTGCCGCCGCGGTGCAGCTGTCCGTCTGGCGGCTGCGCGCGAATTTTCTCTCGGGGAACCCGCCCTCAACTCGCGAATCGCAATCCTGGAGGGGTCAGCCCAGGGGCGGGCGCTGATTGCCGCGTCTGACGTGTTGGTGCAGGATGCGCGGCAGAACGCGAACCCGCCCAGGGATCCGAAACCAGTGACCGGCAAACTTGAATTGGCACCGGATCCCGGTGGCCGTGAAGGGCGTTACCGGGTGGCGTATCCGGCGGGGACCGGGGAGCTTTCGGTGTCCGGCGGGCTGTTTGTGCGCAACGGCGGTACCTCGTTGTCAGTTGCGGGGTCCGGATCATCGGCGCGCTATGTCGACGTCTCCGAGGGTGAGCGGCAAATTACCGTCAATGGATCCTGGCTCGCGTCGGGAACACGGGGTTGGGAGCCAGTTCTTGACATCTATAACACCTCGACCGCCAGCGGCGGTGTGGGACAACGTCTCGCCGTGGCGACCGGCGAATCGACGGGAAAAGACCTGCGAGGACGATTCGACGCGGTCGCGGTGAAAGTGCCGCCCCCGTTTGCGGACCCGCAGGCCGTGACGCAGGCGCAGCCGTCCGCGGACGTGGGCGGCACGATGCGAGACACGCTCGTCGTGAGCGAAGCACCCGACACCCGCGCTCGGCTATGGCCCGAGGCGGTTGCCGACTTCACCGCGTATCTGATGCCCGAGGTTGGCGCACCCAAGTATGGAGAGAACTGGGAGCCGCTGTTTGCTGCGGCGGAGCCTGTGTCTGCCCAGGCGGAGTCTGTGCAACCACGCGAGAATGAGCCTCCGAGCGATCACCAGGTCCCCGGCACCCCTTTGGATAGGCAAAACGTTGAAGAAGCTGAAGGCGCAGAGGAGGCGGAGCACGCAGAAGCCTTGCGCTGGACCGCCGCAGAACTCGAATCGATGAGTGCCGGGGAGCGGTGTGTTGCGCAGCCCGTCTATCGGCAGGGTGGGATCCCCATTCCAGGCCTCGGTGAGTACCAGACGGCCGAGGTGAGCGTGCGATCGCCGGGCACGATCAACTGGGTGGAACGCATCGTCTCGCAGGGGCGCACAGTCCACGAGGGCACGTGCGGCGTGCCCAATGAGCGGACGGTGACCGAGCAGCCAGGCGTGGTCACTCAGGCCGCGCCGCAGGCGATGATCGGGGAGCTGCTGACCGACACAGCGACGGTGACGGGGCGTTTCTCTCCGAACGCGCAGTACAGCCTCCGATTCGAGGCCTACCGAGCAGAAGAATCTGTCGAGGGAGTGCCGCTCTGCACGGCGGAGAACCGGATCTATCGTTCGGAGAGCATCCCAGTGAGCGAGCCCGGTGACGTCGTTGCCCCGGGCTTCGTGGCGCGATGGGAGCACGGCACGAAGGTGTGGTGGGTGGAAACCCTGAGCATTGATACCGGATCTGGACCCGAGCGGCTACACCGCGGCACGTGTGGCCTGGACACCGAGACCACAGAGATCGGCCGGCCCGAAGTTGCAACGGTGGCCCCGGAAACTGCCGTCGTCGGTGACGTGATCCGGGACACCGCCCTGGTGACCGGGGACCTCACCGAAACCGAGCATGCGCGGTGGGAACTGACATTCGCGGGGTACCGTGGCTCGGAGGACGCAACGACCCCGGTGTGCACAGCGGGCAACCTGCTGTTCGAGACGGGGTCCACGCCGGTGACCGAGCCGGGAGCGGTCGAGTCTGAGGCGGTATTCGTGCCCGTGGGGTGGGCGGGCCCGGTGTGGTGGGTCGAAACGCTGTGGCTTATCGAGGGCGACACCCGAACCCCTGTGATCCAGGGGGACTGCGGGGCGACCCAAGAACGCACACTCGTGACCGAACCTGGGGTGGCGACCCGGGCGAGCACGGTTGTGGCGACCGGGGAAGCAATCCGCGACGTTGCCGAAGTGACGGGAGACCTCACTCAGCGGGAGGACGCTTCCCACGATGTCGTATTCGAGGGATACCGCGGCGATGCCAGGCTTACGGGCACCGACGCCGCCCAGTGCGTCACGGATAACGCCCTGTTCCGCACGGAGCCGGTGCCGGTTACCGCGTCCGGGGAAATCGAGTCTTCCGAGGTCACAGCCCTGCCTGAATTTGGAGATACCGTGTGGTGGGTAGCCGTACTGCGGTTGCACGTCGACGGTGCGACATCGGAACTTGTCCGCGGCGTGTGTGGCGCGCCCGAAGAAACAACAACGGTGCAGACCCCGCACGTCCGCACGGAATCCGCGGGCACGATCGCCCTGGGGAGCGAGATGTACGACACCGCGATCGTCGAGGGGCGCTTCGCAGATCGTCCCGAAGTGAGCTACCGCGTCTGGTTCACTGCCTACGCCGCAGACGCCGATGGAACGCTCACGTGCACGCCAGATCGGGTCATCCCTGCACTCTCGGACCTCGAGGGAGTCGCGGTCGACGGGCCGGGGAGATATGTCTCGCGCAGGGTCACCGCGACCCCAGAGCTCGTCGGGGTGGGCGGCTTTGTGGAGACGCTCGTGATGCGTGAATCCGGCAAAGACCATGTGATGAGTGTCGGAGAGTGCGGTGCTGCGAGTGAGCGCTTCGAGGTCCTGGCAGCGGTTGTTCCCGATGCACCGCCCCTGGCCCGCACCGGCGGACCTGGGCCGGCGGTTTTCCTGTGGGGGAGCGCTGGACTGCTCCTCATGGCGCTCGCTGCAGGTGTTGCTGTGCTCGCCCGGCGGCGCAGGGAACGTCGAATCTTGGGCGGAACGGTGCAATCTGCAGCCCCTATGCAGTCTGTACCTACGAAATTCATAGATTAGGGGGCCAAGCTAGTCACATGAGAAGGGAGCTCACATGACTACCACGCCTGAGAGCCACAACACCGATCGCAGTGACGCGCCGGAGCAGCCGAATACCGAGGCCGCGCCGACCGCGGCTCCGGTTGAATCGGCCGGTCCCGCAGAAGCAGGGCACCCCGCACCGCAGTACTCGCCACCGGAGCAGCCGGTGACGGGCCACGCGGCCGCGGGATATCCCGCACCGGCGGGATCGCCCGCAGCCCCGGAAGGCGCGACAGCCCCGGAGGCCCCCGCGGCCCCGCAGCATCCGGTCGCCCCGCACGGTGTCGCCCCGCAGTACGCGGCCGCCCCGCAGCACCCGGCGGCCCCGCGAGCTGGAGAGACGCAGCCGACGGTTGCGCTGGGGGCCGATCCGCTGCAGCCTGCTGGGGCGCACACGCCCGGCGCGGCCTTCGGACCGGGGCACGGCGAATCTCAGCCCTCGCAGGCCTCGGGCAACGCGAAGCCGAAGACCCGCACCGGGGCGCTCCTCGCGGGTCTCGCGATCGGTGCCCTGCTCGGCGGGGTTGTCGGTGGCGGAGTTGCCGCGGTTGTGGCATCGAACGTGGCCCCGCAGGCCGCCTCTCAGGGCAGCGGAGCAATCACCCTGAACAACGCAGAGAACGCCACCGCGATCTCCGGTGTCGCCGCGGTCGCGACCCCCAGCGTGGTCACCCTGGAAGTCCAGAGCGGAAACGCGAGCGGTTCCGGATCGGGCGTCATCTACAGCGAGGACGGCTACATTGTCACCAACGCGCACGTGGTGACACTCGATGGTGCTGCGCTGGAGAACGCCGGGATTCGCGTGAAGCTCAGCGACGGTCGCATCCTCGATGGCACGCTTGTGGGCGTGGACCCATACGCGGACCTTGCCGTCGTGAAGGTCGACGCGGACGGACTGCCCGCGATCAAGGTGGCAGATTCCGACAAGATCGACGTGGGTGATCTGACCGTAGCGATCGGCGCACCGCTGAACCTGGCGAACACCGTGACGAGCGGCGTCGTGAGCGCCCTCAACCGCGGAATCTCGGTGGGTAGCCCGCTGATCCCGCAGGACCCCAGCCAGCAGCCCGACGACAACGGGGGCAGCGAGGAAAACCCGGGCTTCCCCTGGGACTTCCGATTCGGGCTTCCGGACAGCCGTCAGCAGCAAGAACAACCGCAGCAGCAGTCGAGCGGTGGCGGGTCTGTCACCCTGCCCGTGATCCAGACGGATGCGTCGATTAACCCGGGCAACTCCGGCGGCGCGCTCCTGAACGGCTCCGGCGAGCTCATTGGGATTAACGTCGCGATCGCCTCGGCTTCTGCGTCGAGCGGCACCGCGGGGAGCAACGGCCTTGGCTTTGCGATCCCCGCAAACCTCGCCTCGCGCGTTGCCGACGCGATCATCGCGGGGGAGCAGCCCTCGCACGGTCTCCTCGGTGCCTCGGTCGCGAACTCAAGTCAGGACACTGACGAGGACGCGAACCACGCGGGCGGCCTGCTCGTCGAGGTTGTGCGTGACGGTGCCGCGGCGAAGGCCGGCCTGAAGGCCGGCGATGTCATCACCGCTGTGGACGGGGTGTCGGCGGTCGACGGAACTTCGGTCTCCGCCCTGATCCGCATGCACGCTGGCGGGAGCGAAGTCAGTATCGACTACACCCGTGGTGGGAAGCCCGGGCAAGTCGATGTGAAACTCGGAAATCTCGAGTGGTAGTGCCCTAGCCCACGCAATCACAGTCACGGTGCCGGTGCCCCCGAACGGGGGCACCGGCACCGTGCGTTGATCCCCCTCTTCTCCGCAGCTCGATCCTCTACAGTGGGGGGCGATGAGTACCGCAGGATTCACCTTCGCGCGCGGCAACCTTTCGAAGTTGCTCGCCGTTCCCCAGTACCTTCTCTCGATCGTGCTGTCATGGTTCGTTCCCCGGCGTGCGGCACGCTGGGCATTTGGGAGCGGGATCGGGGTGGGCGAGGGGGCGCTCGCGGTCGCACGCGCGCTGCGGGCGTCCGATCCGGCAGCCGAGATTCTGTGGCTCGTCGCCGACGAGGCTGAGGCGGAGCTCGCTCAGGCTGAGGGCTTCACGCCCGTGATCCGGCGCGGCTGGGCTGGGTACTGGGCCACGTTGCGGGCCGGGCAGATCGTGGTGACGCACGGGCTCGGCGACGTGAACCGCTTCGGGATCACGGGTGCGCGGATCGTGCAACTCTGGCACGGGGCCCCGCTCAAGCGCCTGCACCTCGATTCTCCAGTGACAACCGCGGTGCGCGGCCCGGCACCGGTGCGTGCGCTGCTGCGCCGGATGTACCTTGCCGGATCTCGCGAAATCGACCTCTATGTTGCTGGATCGGAACTCGCCGCCGAGCGGCTTCGATCCGCGTTCCGCGTGGACCCGGGCAAGGTCCGCGTCCTCGGTGATCCGCGAGACGATGCGCTCGCGCAGCAGGCTGCCAATCCGGCAGCAGCGGCGGCAGCCCGCGCCGAGATGATCCGGCTTCTTGACGATTCCGGCACCATCGCCCCGGATGCCCAGTTTGTCCTTTACGCCCCGACCTGGCGCGATGGCGAGGAAGACCCCGCCGTGCCGACGCCCGCGGAGGCCGCAGCGATCGCGGCGACGCTTGAACGACTGGATGCGCACCTTGTGATCCGGCCCCACCAGCTGGGCCGCGGGGCCTACGAGGAGCTTCAGAGCGATCGGGTACATCTGCTCGGCTCCGACCGGCTGCGGGATCTCACCCCGATGCTCGGCGCATTCGACGTTGTCATCACCGACTATTCCTCGACCGCGCTCGATTTCTCTTTGCTGGGCCGCCCCATCATCTGGTTCGCTCCCGATCTGGCGCACTACACGGCGACGCGCGGGCTCTACGAGCCGCTCGAAGTGACGAGCGGCGGCCGCGTGGAACGAGACTGGGCGGGAGCGCTGCACCGCCTGGGTGAGCTCGGTCTGGGAACTCACGCGCGTCGTGCAGCTGAAGCCGAGACGCGCGCTCTCGCGGCCCGCTTTCACACATTCCCCGAGGGCGGTGCTGCGACACGCGTCCTCGCGGCGGCCGGTGAGCTTGCTCTCCCCGCGCGGGAACTTGTCACACCGGGAGGGGTGTTTTTTGAGAGCTTTTACGGCAGGCAGGTGAGCTGCAATCCCCTCGCGATCGATGCCGAGATTGCTCCAAGATTCCCGGATCTGCCTCGCTACTGGAGCGTGACAAGCGAGGCCCAGGCTGTGCCGGAGGGTGCGACTGCGGTGGTTGTCGGGAGTCGCGCGTGGCACGCTGCGCGTCGCTACTCTCGGCTGCTCGTGGTGAACGACTGGTTGCGCTATGGATTCCGGCGTCGGCGCGGCCAGATCGTGTTGCAAACGTGGCATGGCACCATGCTGAAACATCTCGCGCTCGGCCGGCCGAATATCGGGCTGCGCACCCGCCTCGCGATTCGGCGCGAGAGCCGACGGTGGAACCTGCTGCTGTCTCAGAATCCGCACTCCAGCGAGCAATTTCGGAGGAGCTACGCGTACCGCGGGGAAATTCTGGAAACCGGGTACCCGCGCGCGGACAGGCTGGCTCGTGCGGTGCTCGGTCACGACCGCAACCCGATTCTCGTCGGGGCTGCGCGAGCCGCGCTCGGGATCCCCTCGGGGCGGCAGGTACTCGTCTACGCGCCCACCTGGCGCGATGGCGGAATCTCAGTCGTCGATGAGCTGGACGTGCGGCAACTCGCTGCGGAGCTCGGCGACGAGTGGGTGGTTGTGGCGCGCGGACACACGCGTACGCAGGGGCTGGGCGGCTATGGTGCGGGCCTCGGCGGTGTCGGATCAGCCCTGATCATCGACGCTTCCGCTCATCCGGACGTCAACGACGTGATTCTCGCGGCGGATATCTTGGTCACCGACTACTCCTCGATCATGTTCGACGCGGCTGTAGCGCGCGTTCCACTCATGTTCTTCGTGCCGGATCTCGAAGCATACCGGGACCGGGAGCGCGGATTTACCTTTGACTTCGCTGCCACGGCACCGGGGCCCCTGCTGAACCGCCGGGGCGAGGTCATCGCTCACGCGCGGGAGTGGGCGGAGCACGGTTCCGGGGCATCCTGGGTGCGGCCCGACGCTGAGGCGGCCTGGCGTGTCCGCTTCGCGCCGCACGACGACGGGCATGCCGCCGAGCGTGTTGTCTCCGCCCTCGTGGATCGCGGGGCGCTCGGGCGCTAACGCGTGGGGCGGAGGTCCCTCACGGCTTCCGCTTATCGGCGCGACGGCGCAAGTGTTGCCAACTGGCCCAGCAAGGAGTCGGGGACGAGCTCCGGATCGGCCTGACCGTCGCGGACCAGCGCCGCGATCCGCGCGCCGACCTCGTCTGTGCGCATGCCCATCTCGGCCCCGGCGAGCGCCGGTAGCTCGCCGAGCACCTGCACCGTGGCCGCTTCGATGGCGCGGGCCGCTTCGCCTTCGCCGAGGTGGCCCAGCAGGAGTGCGAGTGAGAGGATGGCGCCGGAGGGGTTTGCCCAGCCCTTGCCCGCGATATCGGGCGCAGAACCGTGAATCGCCTCGAACATGCTGGGGGCGGAACCGTCGAGGTTCAAGTTCGCGCTCGTCGCGACGCCGAGGCCGCCCTGGATGACGGCACCCAGGTCGGTGATGATGTCGCCGAAGAGGTTGTCGGTCACCACGACATCGAAGCGCTCGGGTGTGAGCGGGAGGTGGAAGCACATCGCGTCCACGTGCACGTAGTCAGTCTCGACCTCGGGGTAGCGCAGTGAGAGATCCGCGACGACTTCCTGCCAGAGCTGGCCGGCCGCCACGAGGATGTTTGTCTTGTGGCAGAGCGTGAGCTTCTTGCGGCGACCGAGTGCCAGGCGGAACGCGAAGTCGACGACTCGCTCGATCCCGGCGCGGGTGTTGAGCGACTCCTGCATGGCGACCGCGTGCTCGGTGCCCGCGTGAACGGTGGAGCCGCTGCCCACATAGGCGCCCTCGGTGTTCTCGCGCACGATCACCATTTCGCAGCGCTCGGGGGTCAGCCCGGCAATGGGTGTCGGGACGCCGGGGTAGAGGCGCACGGGGCGCACGTTCGCGGCCTGCTGAAAACGCTGACGCATTTCAAGGATGAAGCCGCGCTCGAGAATTCCCGGGGTGACTGCCGGATCGCCCATCGAGCCAAACAGGATGGCGTCGTGACCGCGCAGCGCGTCCGCAACTTCTGCGAAGAGTTCGCCGGTGGCGAGGTAGTGCTGTGCGCCAGCCGAGATGGGGGTGCGCTCGGTCGTGAAGCCGAAACGGGCCTCGGCGGCGTCGAGAACTTCGAGGGCGCAGCCCACGACCTCTGGGCCGATGCCGTCGCCGGGGAGTACTGCGAGGGAGTAGCGCTTCGTCATGGGAGATCCTTCCGGCGGTCGCGCCGAAAACGGCTGCGGCGTTGCGTTGGCGAACGGGCGATGTTCAACTATATTAACTGGTAAGGCCACTCGCGTCACGCGGCGGCCGCACACTTCACCGGTCAGTCGTTGCGCTGGGGCACACCTTCGTGCCGCAGCGCGGCCCGCACGCGAGGACACCACCATGAGCGACGACACGCAGCGCGACACTTCTGAGCACGGCACCACTCAGAGCCCGGGGAGTGGGCGCTCGGCGCTGGCCCTCCGGGCACCGGCCGGGCAGCTCCCGATCGGCGCAGCATGGCGCCCGGTTGCCGACGCAGCTGACGTCATATTCCCCTTCGACGGCACGGTGGTTGCTGAAGCCCCGGTCAGCACTGCGGCCGAATCCCGCGACGCGCTCGACGCTGCCGAGGCTGCCCGGCCCGAGGTCGCAGCGCTCACCACCGCAGAACGAAAGGCCGTGCTGCTCGCGGTACACGACCGGCTGCGCGCAGAGGCAGAGCGTTTCGTCGAGCTGCTCATTCTCGAGACCGGCAAGCCCCGCGTCGACTGCCAGACCGAGGTGAACCGAACCATCGTGACACTCCAAGCCACCGCAGAGGAGGTGTCGCACGTGCACGGGGAGACCGTCCCCCTTGACCTGCAGGAGTTGGGCCGAGGAATGATTGGGTACTACACCCGAAAGCCCGCTGGTGTGGTCGTCGGCATCGCTGGCTTCAACTACCCGCTGCTGCTCGCCACCCACAAGCTTGCTCCCGCGATCGCCGCGGGCTGCCCCGTGATCATCAAGCCGGCCCCCAACACTCCGCTTGCGACCCTCGAACTCGTCGCAATCGTGCGCGAGGAACTGACCGCGCGCGGGATCACACAGGCTGCGGTACAACTCGTGAACGGTGCCCCCGAGGTTGGGGAGACGCTCGTGCGGGACCCGCGGGCCCAGGTCGTCTCGTTCACCGGCTCGGCGAAGATCGGTCACCTGATCGCGCAGCAGGCGGCACCGCGCAAGACAGTGTTGGAGCTCGGCTCCAACACAGGTTTTATTGTTGCGGCCGACGCCGACGTTGACGCCGCCGTCGAAGCCGTGCTGCGCGGTGGTTTCTACGCCAACGGCCAGGCGTGCATCTCCGTGCAGCGCGTTGTGCTCGAACGCCCGATCGCGCAGATGTTTACGGAGCGCCTCATCGCGCGCATGGGAGAGGTCGTCGTGGGTGATCCCCGCGCTGCTGAAACGACAGTGGCCCCCGTGATCAATGCGGCGTCTGGCGACCGGATCCGGGCGATGATTGCCGCCGCTGTTGCTGCAGGGGCCACGGTGCTCGCGGGGGAGGACGGGAGCGCACCCGACGCCGCCGCGAACCCCGCACTCGTGCGGCCGACGGTGCTCGGAAGCGTTCCGGCAGCGGCGGAGGTCTGGGCTGAGGAGATCTTCGGCCCGGTCATTTGCCTCACCACCGTCGACTCGATGCCGGACGCAATTTCGCTCGTGAATGCCTCACGCTACGGCCTGCAGGCCGCCATCTACACGGCCTCGTTGGAGAGCGCGTTCGCCGCGATCGAGCAGCTCGAAGTCGGCGGTGTCGTCGTGAACGAGATCCCCGGTTTCCGCTCCGACATCATGCCCTACGGCGGCGTCAAAGACTCCGGCATCGGCCGCGAAGGCCCGCGCTACGCCATCGAAGAGTTCACCGTCACCCGCATGGCAATGATCCGGCCCCGCGCCCGCGGCTAGCCGGCCGCCCACTCCCTTCGCCCCGACCCGCACCACCAAAGGACCCAGCATGACGCAGCTCCCCGCTTCCCCCGACTACACTCGGCTGTTTCGCCTCGACTCGCGCACGGTTGTCGTGATCGGTGCCGGATCGGGTATCGGCCGTGAATCGGCGCAGGCGCTGGCCGCCCAGGGTGCGCATGTTGTTGTCGCCGACTGGGCCCGTGACGCTGCAGAAGCAACGACGGCGATCATCACCGAACAGGGCGGCTCGGCGGAGGCCTACCGTCTGAACGTGCTCGATGACGCCGAGGTCGCCGAGGCAGCCGAGCGCTTCGGCACCGCCGCGGCGCTCGTGTTCACCGCCGCGACGAACGTCCGGAAGCGGATGGCTGACTACACGATGGACGAGTTCGATCGTGTGCTGAACCTCAACCTCCGGGCGTCATTCCAGCTGATCCGTCACTTCGCGGAGAGTTTCGCGGCGAACGGTGGCGGCTCGATCATCGGCTTCGCCTCGATCCGGGCTCAGGTCGTGGAGCCCGGCCAAGGCGTGTATGCCGCGACGAAGGCCGGGCTTGTGCAGCTCGCGAAGACCGCTGCGGCGGAGTACGGCGCACACGGGGTACGGGTCAATGTTGTTGCGCCCGGCGTCGTTGAGACGCCGCTCACCGCGCAAATCAAGGCCCATCCGGAGTGGTACAACGCGTACGCGGAGAAGAGTGCGCTGGGTCGCTGGTCTCGACCCGATGAGCTTGCCGGTGCCGTGGTGTTCTTGGCCTCGGATGCGTCCTCTTTTGTGACGGGTACAACGCTCACCGTCGATGGTGGCTGGACCGCAATCGATGGTCGCTTTACCCCGCCCGCGAGCTGAGCGCTGCGCAACGACAGAACCCGCCCAAGTCAGCTGACTTGGGCGGGTTCTGTCGTGTGCGGCGTCGGATCAGGTGCGGTGCGTTCCCGTGCGTGCGCGGGTCAGCAGCAGGGCCGTCCCCGCGAGCGCGCTCCCGTCGGGCGTGCGTGCGTCCGGGCTGGGCGTGCCGGGCTCCGTTGATGCGTCGGTGCTCGGCTCCGTCGCGGGGTCCGTGCCGGGGTCCGTGCTCGGGTCCGTTGAGGGGTCCGTGCCGGGGTCGGATCCGGGGTCCGTCGCCGGGTCAGCCGCAGGATCGGTGCTCGGGTCGGTTGTGGGGTCCGTGCTCGGGTCCGTCGTGGGCTCCGTGCCGGGATCGGTGCTCGGGTCGGTCGTGGGATCGGTTACGGGGTCCGTGCTCGGATCGGTCGTGGGTGATGAGGCGAGTTCGACAGCGCCGATATCGCTGCGGGGGCCCTGTGGACGGGGGACACCGCGCTGATCCGGCACCTGCTCCGGGTCGGTGTCGCCGGCATCAATGAGCGGGCTGTCCTCAGCCGGGAGCACGGTGGGGGTCTGCCCGCCGTTGTCGGCAAGCGTCCCCAGGCGGAGCTCGGCGGGATCGCGCACGACAACGTCCTCGGTGCTCTGGATCCGCGGCTGGCCGCTCTCGTAGGCATCCACGTAGGCGCTCCGCAGCGAGGTCGCGACGATCGGGACGGCGGGCTCATCGGCTGCCGGTGCAGCGGCCTCCGCGGGTGCCGAGCGTGCGGGCTGCGCGACGTTGATGGGGTCCCAGTCGCCAGATTCGATGACAGTGTCCTGCATCTGGAACACGGGCGTCTCGACCCAGTAGGCCACTGACACGATGCCGTGGAGCACGGTCACCTGGTCAAAGGTGGACCGAGTTGCGGGGTTGTTGAGGGTGAGAACGCGTGAGGGGGCCTCTTCGAGGCCCACGAAGGTGCTGTTCGCAACATCGAAGACGACGGGCTTCTCGGTGGTCGGCTCGGCCTCACTCGCGCCATCCGCTTCGCCACCGTCGTTCGCCGCTGCGAAGGACGGCTGGGCCATTTCTGAGAGGTCATCCGAGTCATAGCCGAGGTTGCCCTCAAACGTCGTGCCGGTAATTTTGACAACACGTGCCGAGCTCGGTGCGTCCCAGCCGGGGCTGCTGACGGCGATCCCGCCAGCCGAGTACCCGGAGTTCCCGGAGAGCACGGAGTCCGTCACGACCAGGCGTGGGACATCGGGCACGTCCTGCGACTGGTTCAGCACGATTGCGCCCGCCGGGGCGGTGGGCTCCTCAATGTTGCCGTTGTGCGAGATTGTGGTGCGTGCGAAGCGGATCTCGGCGCGTGTGTCCGGCACGCGGTTCCATTCTTGGAATGAGGCGGCTGTGACACCAAAGCCGGTGATCGTACTGTCGGTGACAGTGACAGCCGTCGCGGAGCTGTCCTCGCCCACAATTCCTGTGGCTCGGTTCGCCGGATCCTGCTGGATGAGTGTGCTTCGTTCCAGCGAGACCGGAGCGTGGGACCCGGCGAAGACAAGGGCGCTGCCGGTCGCGTCACGGAGGATTGCGTCACCGATCACGATGGATTCGCGGGCGGAGGGTGCCTCAATGAACACGACGGACTCGGCGCGTTGCGCCGCATCGAGCGTGACACCCGAGACTGTGAGTGAGGAACGCTGGGAGTGCAGCAGCACGTCTGCCGGACGGGGCGCGCTGGGATCGGTCACTGACACGTTCCAGTCGCGCCCCGCGGCTACGGTAACGCCGGGGCCGGTGAGGGCGAGGGCGTCGGTGCTCACCAGCGGGCTGTCGATTGTCACAGCCGAGATGTCGGCGGCGAAGCCGATTGTTTGCGGGCCCGCGGTGGCGTTCGCCTGTTCGACGGCGGCGCGCAGGGTGCCGTCGCCCGCGTCGGCCGCGGAAGTCACGACAATATCGGGGGCGGCGGCGGTCGTCGCCGTAGCAAGCGCCGCGGTCGGGGCCCAGGCGCTCGCACAGGCGGCGCCGGCGAGAACCGTGAGTGCTGCGGTGCCGAGGGCGGCAGCCGTGCGCATGGGGGTGGACAAGGAGGCGGGTACGTCGCGGGGAATCACAGGGTCTCCAGGCGGTGCGAAAAAGGGGGAACCGACGTAGCGTAACCCGAATCGCGGCGATATTACATGAGCGTGAATGAAGTTTCCGCGCTGTTCACACACATTTCACCCGGAGCTTCACCCGGCCACGTACGGACCAGCTAGGGCAGGCGCGACCAATCGACCGTGGCATCGCTGCCGCGCACCGTCTCGAACCAGGCGGCCACTCGGAGCAGACTGTCGTCGCTCCCGATGTGACCGGCGATCTGGAGGCCGATTGTGCGCCCGTCGTCCTGGATTCCCGCCCCGACGGAGACGGCCGGTTGACCCGACATGTTGTAGGGGACAGTGAACGAGATGTGTCCCATGGTCTGCAGCGGATCGGTGATCGGCATCGGGTCCTCGGCGGCGAACGCCGCGACGGGGGTGACCGGAGAGAGCACGAGATCATAGGGTTGCGTGGCCGCGCGGGTGAGACGCGCCATTTCATCCATCATGCTGCGGTTCCGCACGGTCTCCGCCGCGCTGAAGTCCCGCCCGGCGACGCACCACTCCACGATGAACGGCAGCACAACCGCTTGTTCGGCGGGCGTGAGTGCACTGTAGTCCGCATACGAGCGGCTGCGCCAGAACCCGACGATCCCGTCGAGAATTTCGGGCGCAATGAAGGGGGAGAGCGGCTCGACGGTGGCCCCGGCAGCGGCGAAGAGCTCAGCGGCGCGTTCGATCGCGGCGCGCGTCTCGGGCTCGACCGGGAGGCCGGAACCGGCGTCAAGCTGCAGTGCGACGCACATCCCCGAGGGGGAGAGGGGGGCTGTCGTCCAGTCGAGGCCCGCGTAGGGGCGCGTGAGGTAGTCCCGGGGATCCGGCTGGCCAATCACGGACATGAGCCGGATCGCATCGGCAGCGGTGCGCGTCAGCGGCCCGGCAGCCCGACCCGTGTACGGCACGTCGAGCGGAATGAGTCCCTCGCTGGGCTTGAGCGCGGTCAGCCCCTGCCACGAGCCGGGAAGTCGGATCGATCCGCCAATATCGGTGCCAACGTGGAGCGGCCCGTAGCCCGCCGCCGCTGCGGCTCCGGCACCTGCGCTCGATCCTCCGGAGGTGTGCGCGGGGTTCAGCCCGCCGCGGGTGATCCCGTGCAGGCTCGATACCCCGGAGGAGAGCATGCCCCAGTCGGGCATGGTTGTCGATCCCACGATCACGGCGCCGGCCTCGATGAGTCGATCCGTGGTCGGCGCGTTCTGCTCGGGCACGGGAGGATTCGGGATCGCGGTGCCCGAGGGCTTGGGATGTCCCGCGCGGGCGATGTTTTCTTTCACGGTGACGGGCACGCCGTCGAGAGGACCACGCGGGGTGCCATCGGCCCAGCGCGCCGTGGCCGCGGCGGCGTCCGCGCGGACCTGCTCGGGGTCAAACAGATACAGCGCGTTCAGCTCAGGCTCGCGCTCCTGCACCCGTGCGATCACGTCGTCCGCGACCGCGCTCGGGGTGAACGTCCCCGCGGCGTACCCGGTCGCCAGCTCACCGGCCGTGAGATCGGCGAGGCGGCGATCGGCGGCGGTGTTGGGGGAAGCGGGGGCAGCGTGGTCGGTCACGGGGTGTCCTTTCGGGAGACGAGATGGAACGGGAACGGGAAGCCGAGGCCCGGAGCTAGAACGCGTGTTGCAGCTCCTGGCGCAGCGTGAGCGACGAATCGATGAGGCGTTGCGTGTACGGGTGCTGAGGGGCGCGGTAGACGGTTTCGGTGGGACCCGCCTCGACGATCTCCCCGGCCTGCATCACGATCACGGAGTCGCACAGGTGGCGCACAACGTTCAGATCGTGCGAGACGAAAACGAGGGTGAGCCCGTACTCATCCACAAGGTCAGCAAGCAGGTTGAGCACCTGAGCCCGCACGGACACGTCGAGCGCGCTCACGGGCTCATCCGCGACGACTACCTGCGGACGGCAGATCAGGGCGCGGGCGATCGAGATGCGCTGGCGCTGCCCGCCAGAGAACTGGTGCGGGTAGCGCTCTGCCGCCGAGGCGGGCAGCCCGACGGCCTCGAGCATCTCCGCGACCATGCGGGAGCGCTCGGCCGCGGTTTCGGAGCGGCCTCGCACCAGCAGCGGCTCGGCGATGATCTGCTCCACCGTCATGCGCGGGTCGAGCGAACCCATCGGGTCCTGGAACACGATCTGCAACTGCTGGCGCAGCTCCCTGAGCTGGTGCTCCTTCGCCCCCGCAACCTCGTTGCCGGCCACGATTGCGCTGCCCGACGTGGGCTGATCGAGGCCCGCAAGGATCCGGAGCAGGGTGGACTTGCCGGAGCCAGACTCGCCAACCACGCCGAGGCGACCGCCGCGCGGTACCTCGAAGGAGATGCCCTTGAGCGCGTGGACCTCGGGGGCGGGCTTGAACAGGCTCGTTTTGCCACGGGTGTACGTGCGGACAAGGTCCGTCACGCGCATCACGGTTTCGGGTGTCGTGGCGTTCTGATCCGGCACCGTGTCCTGCTCCGGCACTGTGTCCTGCTCCGACACCCTGTCCTGATCCGGCACCCTGTCCTGCTCCGACACCGCCGCAGCCGTAACGGCCGCGGCGGCTGCCTCAGCCGCGAGCTGTTCGCGTGTCGGGGGGATGTACTCCTTCGCGCTGGCGACAGTGAAGAGTCGGCCGTCCGCGTCGGTCGCGTCGAGGTCGCTCGCGGCGAGCAGGCCACGGGTGTACGGGTGCTGTGGCCGGGTGAAGACCTCCTCGGTGGTGCCCTCCTCAACCACGATGCCCTGATTCATGACAAGCACACGCGTGCACATGTTCGCGACCACGGCGAGGTCGTGGGTGATGAACAGGAGGCCGGTGTTGCGCTCCTTCACAAGTTCGAGGATCAGATCGAGCACCTGCCGCTGCACGGTGACGTCGAGCGCCGTGGTGGGCTCGTCACAGAGCAGCAGCGCAGGATCGTTGGCGAGCGCCATGGCAAGCATGACGCGCTGGCGTTGCCCGCCCGAGAGCTGGTGCGGGTATGCGCGGGCGGCCTGCGCGGGATCTGGGAGGTGCACGGCGTCGAGCATCTCGACGGCCCGGCGGTGCGCTTCGGCCTTCGACGGTGCCAGCTTGTGCACGAGCATGATCTCGGCAACCTGAGCCCCCACGCGCATGAGCGGGTTCAGAGCGGTCAACGGTTCCTGGAACACCATGGCGGCGTCGCGCCCTCGGACCCGCATGAGCTCGGACTCCGACGCCTCGAGCAGGTTGCCGCTCGGGGCACCCTCGCGCCCGGAATTGAGCTGCACGGAGCCCGTCGCGGACACCCCGGCGGGGAGCAAACCGAGCAAAGCGGTGGTGGTCATGGACTTGCCCGAGCCGGACTCGCCGATGAGGCCGATCCGCTCGCCGTGTGCCATGTGCAGCGTGAAATCGTGCACAAGGGTGCGGTGCGGGGTCGCGACGGTGAGCCCGTCGACGGCCAGCAACGGGGCGCTGCCGGTAGTGGGGTGAGTGATCGTGGTCATTAGCCGCGGCTCCCGTTCAGCTTCGGGTCGAATCGGTCACGGAGCCCGTCGCCGAGCAGGTTGAAACCCATCACAGCGATCGCGATGGCGATGCCGGGGATGATGGCGAGCAGCGGGTGGGTGCCCAGGAACTGCTGCGACTCCTGCAGCATGCGACCCCACGACGGGGTGGGCGGCGGGGTTCCGAGTCCGAGGAAGCTGAGGCCGGCCTCGGCGAGCACCGCGAGCGCGAACGACACGGAGCACTGCACCACAACGATGCCAATGATGTTGGGGAGCACGTGCCGCAGCGCGATCCGGAACCGGGACTGGCTTGACGCCCGGGCGGCGAGCACATACTCGGTGCTCATGACTTGCAGGGTGCCGGATCGGGCCACGCGGGCGAAGCCCGGAATCGTCGCGATGCCGATGGCGACCATCGCCGTCAGCGTTGACGCGCCGAACACAGCGCTAAACATGATGGCGAGCAGCAGCGCGGGGAACGCGAGGGCGATGTCGGAGCTGCGCATGATGACCTCTTCGATCCAGCCGCCCCGGATCCCGGCGATGATGCCGAGTGGGGTGCCGATGAGGATCGCGATGCCGACGGAGATGATGCCGACAAACAGGGTGATCCGCGCGCCGTAGAGCATTGCGGAGAATACGTCGCGGCCGTATTTGTCCGTGCCGAACCAGTGGGTGCCGCTGGGGCCCTGGAGCCTGTCGGCGGCGATGGCCTGCACCGGGTCATAGGGGGTCCACACGAAGGAGACGAGTGCGGCGACGGTGACGACACCGACGAGCACGAGGCCGATGATCAGTGTGGGGGAGAGTCGGCTGCGCTTTCGCGGCGCGCGGGGCGCGGAGATCGCGCTGGTGCGCGGGGCCTGCACCGGGGGCGTGGGAACGTTCTGCGTGGTCATGGTTACGCGCTCTTTCGCATCCGGGGGTCGACGATCGTGTAGAGCACGTCGACGACGAGGTTGAGGACCAGGGTGATGGCCACGAGCACCATCACGACGGACTGCACGGTCAGGAGATCGCGGTTGCCGACGGCGTCGAGCAGCATCGAGCCGAGGCCGGGGATCACGAACACGCGCTCGATGACAACTGCGCCGATGATGAGCGCCGCTATCTGCACACCCGTCACGGTGATAACGGGGATCGCGGCGTTGCGGAGGCCATGCTTTACGAGCGCGCCCATCTTGCTGAGCCCCTTAGCGCGCGCGGTGCGGAGGTAATCCTCGCTCATGATCTCGAGCACGGCGGAGCGGACGTAGCGGGTGAGGATCGCGCCCTGCACGGAGGCGAGCGCGAGCACCGGCAGGACCAGACGGCGCAGGAAGTCGCCGAAGTCCTCGCCCGGCGGCGTCCAGCCGCTCGCGGGCAGCCAGCCGAGGCCGACGGCGAACACGAGCACGAGCAGGATCGCGGCCAGGAAGCCGGGGACGGCGACGCCGAGCTGCGATCCGGCACCGATCACGACACCCGAAATGTTGCGGTGCTTCACCGCGGCCCAGGTGCCGAGGGGGATCGCGATTGCGAGCGCCACGATCATGGCGGCGATGACGAGGATCAAGCTCACCTGGAGCCGGTCGGTGACGAGCGGGCTGATGTCGGTGCGCGTCACATACGAGGTGCCGAAGTCGCCGCGCAGGAGGCCGCCGGCCCAGTCGAAGTACTGCACGATCAGGGGCTGATCCGTGCCGAACTCTTTTCGGGTCTGCTCGAGCAGTTCCGGGGTGGCGTTGACGCCGAGGGCGATCTGCGCGGGATCGCCGGGGATCAGCCGCATGAAGAGGAACACGACGACGGTCGCGACCAGATAGGTCACCACAAAGCGGGCGAGGTTAATCAGAATCCGTATGGCCATGCGTGGTCCTCGGGGGTTGAGAGAGGGAGTGCGGGCGCGAACCGGGGAGATTCGCGCCCGCGTCAATCAGTGGGCGGAGCCCGTTACTTCCAGCTGAGCTCGGTGAGGTCGAGCGCTTCGATGATGGCGTTCTCGGGGAGACCCTGCAGCTCGGCCTTGGCGACCGTGATGTTCGGGAACAGGAAGAGCACGCCGGAGGCGGCGTCGTCGACGATCTGCTCGGCGACCTGCTTCATGCCCGAGACGTAGCCCGCCTCGTCCGCAGCGTCGGCCTCGGCGGCGATCGGGGCGATCTTCGCGTTGTCGTAGCCGATGTAGTAGTTCGGGTCGTTGAACACCGTGAGCAGGTCGCGAGCCTCGGTGGCGAGCACCGTGGTCATCTGGTAGTTGTGCTTCGTGAACACCTCATCGAGCCAGACGGCGGGGAACTCCGAGCTCTTGATCGTCGCGGTGATGCCGACATCCTTGAGCTGGGAGACGACGATCTCGGACACGGCCTGCGCGTAGGGGCGGGTCGGCACGGTGTATTCGATGCTGAGGTTCTCCTGGCCGGCCTCCTTGAGGAGCGCCTTCGCCTTTTCCGGGTCGAACGGGTACCGGTCGTTCAGATCCTCGTAGTACGGATCAGTCGGGGTGGCGTAGGTTGCAACGAGCGAGCCGTAGCCGTTCCATGCGGTGTCGAGGATCGCCTGCTTGTCGAGCGCGTAGAGCACCGCCTGGCGCACCCGCACGTCGTCAAAGGGTGCGGCCTTGTTGTTCAGCGACAGGGAGATCTCGCCGCTCGAGGTGCCGGTCGTGACCGTAAAGGCATCGTCAGCTTCGAAGGTGTCGAGGAGCTCAGGGGCCTGCAGGTTTACGATCGCGTCGATGTCGCCGGTGCGGAGCGCGTTGGTCGTGGCGGTTGCGTCCGCGAAGTACTTCAACGTGACGGACTCGACGCCGGGAGCCTCACCCCAGTAGTCGTCGCGGGTGTCGAGCACGATCTTCTCGTTCGCGGTGAACGTCTCGACGGCGTAGGGGCCGGTGCCCACGGGGGCGTTCGCGAGATCAGACACGGCGTCCGAGGAGAAGATTGCGCCCACCGGCGTGGCGAGGCTGAACAGCCACGCGTTCGAGGGCTGCGTCAGGGTCACGGCAACCTCGGTGTCCGAGATCACGTCCACGCTTGCGACAACGTCCATCTTCGCTTTCAGGCTCGACACCCAGTCGGTCTTGACACGGTCGAAGCTGAACTTCACGTCGTCCGCGGTAAACGCGTCACCGTTCGAGAACGTGACGCCCTCTTCGAGCGTGAAGGTGTAGGTCTTGCGGTCGTCGCTCACGGTCCAGCTCTTCGCGAGCAGCGGCTGGATCTCGCCGGCCTGGTCGAGCTGCACGAGGCCCTCGTAGACGTTCGACATCATTGCCTGCGGGATCGCGGATCCCGCCGTTGTCGTGAAGTCGAGGTTGACCGGTGCGCCCGTGAGGGCGATTGTCGCGGTTGTCGGCGTGGTGCCGGATCCGCCAGAGCTGCTGCCAGCGGAGCCCGCGGAGCAGCCCGCGAGGGCGAGCGTGCCCGCGGCGATGAGTGCCGCGGTGAGGGTCAAGGAGTTCCTGCGTCGCATCATTGCTTCCTGTTCGAGGGTAGGGCGTTGGCGTTCGGGCCGCGGCTCGGTCATACAGTGGAACAAGCGGGGTGTGCCTGTCTCCGTGATCTTGTGGGTGGGTACACCCGGTACGGTAATCATCCTTGATATGTCATGCGATCACGGGGTTCGAACCAGGATACATGGTAAGGCCACTGCGCGGGGACTAGACTGAGGACAATTCCGGCACCGCCCGGGAATAGCGCGAGGACGAGCCGTTCCCACCCCGTGTCCGCCCCAGCAGGAAAGGCTCTCAGTTGACGAACACCCACAGCTTTTCGCCCGCGGTTCCCGTGCACACCTACCAGCGCATCGTCGAGCAGATCGAAGACGCGATCCTCTCTGGCGAAATTGCCATTGGGTCCCAGCTCGCGAGCGAGCGTGACCTGATGGTGCAGTTCAGTGTGAGCCGTCCCACCGTACGTGAAGCACTCCGTGTGCTGCAGTCGATGGGGCTGATCGAGTCACGTCCGGGAACGCGCGGCGGACCCCAAGTACTTGCGCCCTCCTCGAAGACGCTGGGGCGTTCCTTCCGCACAATGATCGGCACCGACGCGCTGAGTGTCTCCGAGCTTGTGCAGTACCGCGTCATCCTTGAAGGATCGGCGTCGAAACTCGCCGCGCTCAGCCACACCCCGGAGCAGCTCGACCGCATGCGCCTCGCCGTTGAGCGCATGCAGGCCGCCGCCGATACCAATGCGGAGGACTTCGCCTCGGCCGATCTTGAGTTTCACGAGGCGGTCTGGGCCGCGAGCGGCAACCAGATCCTCGAGATGAGTGGACAAGCTGTCTCCGGGGTACTGCGCGGCATGATGCAGCGCGACGCCGAGGGCGAGCACCACGACAACCGCGTGAAGCTTGCCTCCGCGGAAATCGACCGCGGCCTCTTCGATGCGATCGCCGCGCGGGACGCCCAGGCCGCGGGCAAGATCGCCCGCGGCGCGGTCGCCGAGCGCTTTGGTCCCCTCCTCGCGCCCGCCGAGCGCGCGGCCCTCGAGCTGCTCGCAGAGTAGCCGGGCAGCGTTAGCTTTGGCGGCGCCGCCCCGCGGCGATCGCGAGGGCGCCGCAGGCGAGTGCTGTCGCGAGCGCGAACACCGTCACCGCGTTTGTGAGCCCGAGTCGCTCCACCAGTAGCCCGAGTGAGATCACGGGCAGAGCGCTTCCCAGGTAGGTGACCGTGTAGATCGCACTGACTGTCGAGGCATGGTGATCCGGATCGACCGCAGCGGTTGCCGCAGTGAACGCGGCCTGAAACGCGACGCCTTGGCCCATGCCCGCCGCGAGGCTCGCGGCGACGAGCAGCGCCGGGCTGCTGGTGACGCCAGCGGCGGCGAGGCCACACAGCGCGAGCGCGAGCGCGCCGAGCCCAACGGGGAGCCGCCACGCGCCCCGGAGCGGCAGCAATTGGGTGAGTGCAGAGGCCCCGAGAGTGAGGGCAGCGAGGAGTCCGATGAGGGGACGCGAGTCCGTGCCCACGATGCCCGCGAAGTGCGAGGGTGCGAGGGAGAGACAGAAGCCAAACACCGTGAAGCTGAGGAAGCCAGTGGCTGCGGCGATGCGGAATGCGCGCAGGGCTTCGGGGGACTGCCGACCCCGGCCCCGGTCCATGCGCGGGACTCGCGGCGGGGCATCGGCGAGCGCGATGGGCGCCGAGAATCGGGCCGGCCGGCACAGCTCGTGCGGGGCGATGATCAGGATTGCGGGGATCAGGGTAGCGAGTGCGATCGCGAGGGTCACAAACGGTGTCGTGAGCGGTGCCGCGCCCTGCGAGAGCGCGCCGCCGATGATTGGGCCGGCTGCTACCCCGCCTGAGCTTGCGAGGAGCGTGAGCCGCCCGACGAGCGCCGGTCGGCCCGGGAGCAGGGCGCGGAGTGCGCCCGAGGCGGTGCCGGTGGCGCAGGCGATGGCGGCACCCTGGGCAGCGCGGGCGAGGCAGAACCAGCCGAGGCTTGGTGCGAACGCGAGCGCAAGAGTTCCCAGCGCGGTGACCGCGAGTGCAGTGACGAGTACCGTGCGCCGGTTCACGGTGTCCGCGAATCGGCGGAACACGATGAGGCCGACGATGAGGCTCAAGACATAACTCGAAAATGCGAGCGTCGTGCCGAGCGCGGTGATGTCGAGCCGGAGTTCCAAGAGGGGGAACAGGGGAGTGGCGAGGTTCGCGCTGACAAGGAGCGTGAAGAGTGTCAGGGCGGTCAGTGCGATGCGTGTGCGGGGGCGGACCTGGGCCGGGGTGGCGACCTGGGCGAGGGTGGGGTGCTCGTGGGTACGGGCGACGCTCATGGCGTTCTCCTTGGGTGGGCGTGCCCTTGTGGGGCGTAACCATCCGCGTCCGCCGGGTGTGGCGGGTGCGGTGCTCCTGCTGAGTATACGGACGCACTGACCGCGTCCCAGAACACAATTGAGTCAGGATCGCGCGATCCGCGCAAGCGCGAGTGTCTCAATTGTGCAATATGATGGGTGGAGTAGTCATTAACCCATCAGAAAGCGTGCAAAATGAGCGATCTTGACGCGACCGACCGGCGGATTCTCCGCGAGCTCGACCATGACGCGCGGATGCCGACCGCGATGGTTGCCCAGCGGCTGGGGCTGGCCCGCGGCACCGTCCAGGCGCGCCTCGAAAAGCTTGCGGGCTCGGGTGCGCTGCGCGCTCACAGCGCCCGCGTTTCGCCCGCTGCGCTGGGCCGCCCCGTGGGGGCAAGCGTGCAGGTCGAACTGGACCAGCACCTGATCACGGAAGCGATTGCCGCGCTTGCTGATATCCCCGAAGTGCTGGAGTGCTTCGCCCCGGCTGGCAGCACGGATCTGTTGCTGCGCGTTGTCGCGAAAGACCCGGACGACCTCTACCGGGTGAGTGAGGAGATTCGACTGTGCCCCGGGATCAACCGAACCTCGACAAGCTTGTTCCTGCGCGAGGTGATTCCCTACCGCGTGACGGGTCTGCTGGGCCTGCGGGACTAGCCGATGCGGGAGCGGTCCACGACGCGACCCCCACCGAGTGTGATGCCGCGCAGAAACCCCGCACCCCAGCTGAGGTGCATGGTGATGAGCGTGGCACCGGTGAGAATCCGGTCTGTGATCCCGCGCTGATCCGGGATCCGCGCGACAGCGAACAGGATCCCGAGTAGATACAGGGCGGCGGGGGCGAGCAGGATCGGCCAGGCCGAAGCCCAGGGCAGCACTCCGCTCACCAGAAGGATTAAGGCGATGACGCTCACCGCGATTCCAAGTACCAGCGCGCCGGGGGCAAAGAAACGCCACGGGTTCGCGCGGCCGTAGCGGCGCACAAGCACCGCGCGCCACGTCCCGGTCGCAAAGAACTGCCGAGCGAGGTCGCCGAGACTCGCCCGCGGCCAATACGTCACTCCGAGGGCCGGCTCGAACCACACGGTAAAGCCCGCGCGCCTGATCCGGAGGTTGAGTTCCCAGTCCTCGCCGCGCAGGATCGTGGGGTCGTAGCCGCCGACAGCCTCAATTGCCTCGCGCCGGAAGATGCCGAGATACGCGGACTCGGCCTCCCCGGCAACGCCGTCGCCGTGATAGGCGCCGCCGCCGAGACCAAAGGGGCTGTTGTAGCCCCGGGCAATGGCCCGCTGCACGCTTCCGCGGCCCGCGGCCCGCATGATCCCGCCGACATTTGCTGCCCCCGTGCGCGCGAGCGCCGCGATCCCGAGCCGGGTGTAGTCCGGGGTCAGCTCTGAGTGCGCGTCCACCCGGATGATCACCGGGTGGCGGCTCGCCGCGATTGCGTGGTTGAGTCCAGCGGGGATGTCACGCTCGGGGTTCGCGACGAGGCGCACGCGCGGGTCCTCCGCCGCGAGCCGTTCCGCAATTGCGTCGCTCGCGTCCGTGGACGGGCCGAGCGCCAGCACGATCTCTTTTTCGCCCGCGTAGTCCTGGGCAAGGATCGTTCGCACCGCTGACTCAAGGAAGCCCTCCTCATTCAACACGGGCATCACAAAGCTCACGGCGGGGCGTTCGGGGAGAGGAGGCAACTGCACGCCTCGATCCTCCCACACGCGCTCTGGGTCCTCCCGACTGTGCGGCGCTATCCTGGAGGGATGCAACTGGCGAAGGATACGAAGCGCGCGGTCAAGCTGGCAAAGCGCGTACTCAAGGGGCGTCGCGCGTACTTCGAACTCCGTACGATGCTGGAGGCGCGTGGTCCGCTTTCCGAGCAGCGCTACCGGGTCGGTGTGTACTTCGCCGACAGCGACGTCAACATCTATCAGATGCGGCAGTGGTACGCCCCGCTGCAGGAGCTTTCGAAGACACACCCGGTCCTCGTGCTCTCCCGGAACGCGGCCGGTGCGCGTCAGCTCATGCGCGAGAGCGGTCTCGACGTCGCCTTCGCGCAGAAGGTGACGGATCTTGAGCGCGTCATCGAACAGCAGCCGCTCGACGTGATTCTCTACGTCAACCAGAACACGCGTAACTTCCAGATGATGCGGTACGGCCAGCGGTGGCACGTCTTCGTGAATCACGGGGAGAGCGACAAGATGTATATGACGAGCAACCAACACAAGGCGTACGACTACGCGTTTGTCGCCGGCGATGCGGCCCGCGCGCGCTTGAGCGCTGCACTCTGGGACTACGACGTTGAGGCTCGGACCATCGCAATCGGGCGCCCGCAGGCGGATCATCTGGACGGGGTGCCGCCGTTTGCGCCCGACGAGCGTACCGTTGTGTTCTACGCCCCGACCTGGGAAGGTGACCGCCCGGCCGCGAGCTACGGCTCCGTCGCCTCACACGGTGAGCGCCTGGTCGCCGCGCTGCTTGCCTCGGGGCGACACCGTGTTGTCTACCGGCCGCACCCCCGCAGCGGTGTCGTGGACCCAGACTTTGGGGCCGCCAACGAGCGGATCATCGCCGCGATCGCCGAGGCCAATCGTGTCGATCCCGCTGCGCAGCACGTGTACGACGAGTCGCCCGTGCTTGGTTGGCAGCTGTCACTCCCGGACCTCGCGATCTGTGATATTTCCGCGATGGTCTACGACAGGCTCGCCACAGGCAAGCCGCTGATGGTGACCCGACCCGCCTCGCCCGATGCCGCGGTGGACGAGGATGGGTACCTGAGCGTCTGTGAGTGGCTCTCCGTGGGGGAGCTCGACGACACCGTCGCGGTCACCGACCGCGTGATCCGGGATGATGCCGCGCGCGAGCGGCTCGGCACCTGGTCGCAGCGATACTTCGGAGACACGGCGCCTGGCGCGCCGACGCGTCGTTTCCACGAGGCTATCGAGGAGCTGCTCAGCCGTGCCGATACTTGGCGGGCTCGCGGCTAATTGTTTCGCGCTGACGACTCGTCGGTGGCGCTGGGACGCGGTTACTCCGCCGGATGGTCGGCGTTGTAGCGGTCCACAACCTCGTCGATGGGTCCGTCGAGCACGAGTCGACCGCCGTTGAGGTAGAGCCCCCGGGTGCAGAAGCGACGCAGATCCCGCTCATTGTGGGACACGAGGAACAGCGTTTTGCCCTCGGCGAGCAGCTGCTCGATCCGGCGGTAGCACTTTGCGCGGAACGCTTTGTCGCCCACCGCGAGCACCTCGTCCACGAGCAGCACTGGCTCGTCGAGCTGCGAGATCACGGAAAACGCGACGCGTACCTTCATCCCGCTGGAGAGGTGCTTGAACGGCGTATCGATCACATCTTCGGCCCCCGCAAACTCGATGATCGAGTCAAAGCGTGCCGAGATCTCCTGTTTGCTCAATCCGTGAAGGCCGCCGGTGAGTTGCACGTTGTCACGCACGGTGAGGTCGCCGACAAAGCCGCCCGTGATCTCGATGAGTGGCGCAACGCCACCGTGCACGGTGACATGCCCCTCATCAGGGAAAAGGACGCGTGCCACGAGCTTCAGGAGCGTGGATTTCCCTTGACCGTTGCGGCCGACGACGCCGATCGCCTCGCCCGGCACAACCGTGAACGAGACGTCTCGGAGTGCCCAGAACTCGCCCCGGCGGGTGCGCCGCGCGCGGCTCGCGAACAGGTCCTTGAAGCTGCGGCGCGAGCCGCGATTGCGGCGAAACCGCACGCCGAGTCCGGATGCGGTGATCAGTGGTTCCGCGGTGTGGTCTGTCACGTCACAACTCCTTCAAGACGCCACCGATGGTGCGTCGGAACACAAGCACGCCGACTCCAAGGAGTACCAGCGTCATGATCGCGGATGCTCCTACGAGCGTCCAGTTCAGTTGGTCTGGGAAGAACCCGGCCCGGAACAGCGCAAAGATCCCCGAGAGGGGATTGAGCCACGCGAGCGGCTGCGCAAACGCCGGGAGGTCGGCGGCACCGTAGATGATCGGGGACGCGTAGAACGCGACACGGATGATCAACTTCACGGCCCGCTCGAGATCCCGGAAGAACACAACGAGGGGTGCCACGATCAGCCCAATACCGAGGATCAGCGCGGCGAGCATGATCACCGCGAGCGGGAAGAGGAGGAGACCCCAGCCCACCTTCGCGCCCGAGAAGATGGCAAACGCCACGAGCACGGGGAGACTCAGGAGAAACTCAACGCCCTTCGAGCACACGATCCGGCCCACCCAGATCCAGTGGGGAAGGGCGACCGAGCGCACGAGCTTTACGTCTCGGAGGAACGCGCGCGTCGAGTCGGACACGGCGCCCGTAAACCATACCCACGGCAGCAGAGCGGTCAGCAGGAACACGATGTAGGGAGACTCGCCCACCGAACGCGTGAACACCTGAGTAAAAACGAACCAGTAGATCAGGCTCATCAGGAGCGGGTCCAGGATCGACCACAGGTATCCCAAGAGTGAGGTGGAGTACCGCACCTTCAGGTCACGACGGGTGAGGAGCCACAGAGATGACCACGCGCTTGAGCGCTGCGATCTGGATGCGGAAGTCACACCGCTATTCTGCCGGTTTCTGTGATTCCCGGCGCGCATACGCTCCGAACGCAAGTATTTGATAAATTAGACGGTGTGCCGTCCGTAACCCCCTCAGCCGTGCCCGATTCCGAGCCACACGAGAGCTCGCCGTCGAGCGTCCCGGTTTCCGAGGGTGACCTCGGAACCGCCTCGAGTGGAACCTCCCGCGTGCGACCCAGTCGCGCCGCCGGGGCACCGGTCCCGCCCGTGACGCCTCGCGCCGACGCCCCGCAGCCCTCACCTGTGCCGACCCCCGAAGCCGAGGTGGTGCCCGAAGCGGCACCCGCGGTTGCGCCTGAGCCGGTTGCCCAGCCGGCTCCGGAATCGCTTTCGACGCCCGAGCCTGTCGCCGAGCCGACGCGGGCAGCGGAGCCGGCGCCGTCACCCGAGTCGACGCCGGAGCCCACCGCAGCACCACGTACCGGCCGGATCCAGGTGCCGGTGCCCTCGGTGGTGCGTGCGCGTGAGCGCGGCCGCCTCGCCGAACAGAACCCGGTGGTGCTGCGCACCGAGATGCTCACAAAGACGTATGGTTCGGTGATTGCCGCCAACGAGGTCTCGATCGAGGTCCATGCGGGCTCCTTCACCGGTGTTGTCGGCCCGAACGGTGCCGGTAAGACGACCACGCTCTCGATGATCAGCGGGCTGTTGCGCCCCACCTCCGGGCGCGTGTCCGTGAGTGGCGTCGATGTGTGGACCGATGGTCCCGCGGCCAAGCGACTCATCGGTTCGCTGCCGGATCGGCTGCGCCTGTTCGATCGCCTCACCGGCGCGCAGTTGCTGTACTACTCGGGCGTGCTGCACGGTGTGGATGAGGCTGCGGTGGCCCAGCGCTCCTCGGAGCTCGCTGTTGCGTTCGGTCTGGAATCCGCGCTCGGACGCCTCGTGTCCGACTATTCAGCGGGCATGCAGAAGAAGATTGCGCTCGCTTGTGCGATGATTCACGCTCCCGAGGTCCTGGTGCTCGACGAACCGTTCGAGACGATCGACCCGGTGTCCGCGGCAAACGTGACCGAGATTCTTGAAAAGTACGTGGCCGGCGGTGGCAGCGTCGTGATGTCGAGCCACAGCCTGGACCTGATCCAGCGCGTCTGCGACCACGTCTCCATCATCGTGGACGGCAGCGTCATTGCGCAGGGCACGGTCGACGCGGTCCGCGACGGTTTGAGCCTGGAAGAGCGCTTCACGCAGCTCACCGGCATGAGTGATACACAGAAGGGCCTGGAATGGCTGCACGGCTCCTCCGAATCCGCCTAGCGCTGCTCGGCGGCGCATTTCGGGGGTCGTTCGGACGTGGGCTGCGCACCGCGCTGCTGTTCGTGCTCCTGGGTGCCGTCGCGGTGCTCGCCGCCGCGCTTCCCGCAGTGTTGATCGCGAATCCCGCTGACCGTGCGATCGTGGACACCGGTTTCGGTGCGATCGTGCTGGCCGCGGTGTTCGCCGTGCCGTTCTTTGCCCACCGCGGCCATCTGGAACCGCGCCAGTTCGGTCAGGTTCCGGCCTCGCCCGCCTCGATTGGCAGCGCGTTGCTCGTGACAACCGTCGCGAGTTGGCCGTTCCTGTTGCTCGCGGTGTGGCTCATTGCGCTCGGCGTGCTGCGCCCGGAGTGGGGCGATCCCGCGTGGCTCGCTCCCGTCGCGCTTGTGCTCGCCGCGGTGCTCGCGGTGTGCAGCGCTCGTGTCACCTCCGCGCTCGCGAAGCTCATTGTGGGGGATCGCTACGAGGGGCTCGTCCGCACGATCGGTGCTGTGCTGCTGGTGGCGCTGCTGCCGCTCATCGTGTTCGCGATCGCTGCCGCGGCCGGAGTCGACGGGTTCTCCGCGGTTTCGGACTTCTCTGAGGTGCTGGGCTGGACCCCGTTTGGGGCACCGTTCGCGGCGCTCGCGCTCGCTGCCGATCCCGCTGCCGCCATGCTGCGGCTCGCAATTGTCGGTGCCGCAATCGTGCTGCTCGTGATTGTGTGGAGCGTGGTTGTCGGGTCGTCCCTGCGCCGCGTGGCGCGTCCGCTGGATCCGGGCGTGGCCCGCAGCGGCCTCGGCTGGTTCGAGCGGTTCCCCGCCCGCCCGGCGCCCGCCATCGCTGCCCGGCTCCTGACGTACTGGTCGCGGGATCCGCGCTACCGCGTCGCGCTGTTTGCGATCCCGATTGCCCCGATCTTCATGCTTGTCGCCTTCTGGGTCGCTGGCGCGCCCCTGGGGCCGCTCGCGCTCGTACCGCTTCCGGTGATTCTGCTCTTGCTGGGCTGGTCGCAGCACAACGATGTTGCGATGGACTCCACCGCGATCTGGGAGCACGTGGCAAGCGGGACCCGAGGTGCCGCGGACCGCGCGGGGCGGCTCGCTCCCGTGCTGCTGTTCGGTGTGCCGCTCGCGCTCATCGGTTCCAGCGTGACCGTGACGCTCATGGGTGACTGGCGGGTTCTGCCGGCAGTGATCGGCATGAATCTCGGAGTGCTCTTTGTCTCGAACGCGGTCTCGAGCGTGTTCTCGGTGCTGATGCCATACCCCGCAACGCGGCCGGGCGACAGCCCCTTTGTGCAGCCGCAGTGGTCGGGATCTGGCTCGGGTCTTGCTCAGACTCTCTCGATGATCGCGGCGATCGCGCTCGCGGTGCCGCCCGTCTGGGTCTCCGTAGTGGCGATTATCGATGTTGAGCTCGGCGAGAACCTCTGGGCTTTGCTCTTCGGTGCAGGGTACGGGCTGCTGGTGTTGGTGCTCGGGATCTTCGTGGGCGGCCGGGTCTTCGATCGCAGTGGGCCCGAGCTGATCGGCGTCACCCAGGTATTCGACTAGGAGCGGTTTCCCGGGGACGGGGGTAGAATCGTCTCATGGGAATCTTTACGCGTGGTGACTCACACAGTTCCGGTACGACCGGCGGCGGCACCGATGTGCTGGACCGGGAACTCGAGAAGCTCCTCGAGGACGCTCAGATCGAGGACGGTGACCACGAGCGCTTTTCGCACTACGTTCCCAAGGACAAGATCATGGAGTCCGCGCTGAGCGGCAAGGCCGTGCGTGCGCTCTGCGGCAAGAAGTGGACGCCCTCCAGGGATCCCGAGAAGTTCCCGGTGTGCCCGGACTGCAAGAAGGTCTACGAGCGCATGAAGAAGTAGCGCGAGACGTGACACACAACAGCCGAGGGGCGGGGCTCAGGCCCCGCCCCTCGGCTGTTGTGTGTTGTGTGTTGCCTAGCGGTACTCGGTGGGGATCGCGGGATCGCCTCGAGTGAGGCTCATTGCCACTGGCGGCAATTCGCTCACGCGCAGACGGTGCCGTTCGCGTGCGGCGGCGATGCCGTCGGTGCCGGTGTGGCCGGGCTGAATCTCGCCGGCGATGACCAGCGGTTCGAGGACCTCCCGACCGCTCTCTTCCGCGCCTTCGGTCTCGCCCCCGGGGCCATCGCCCAGGAAGATCAGTTCGGCGTTCGCAACGCCGCGTGTGGTGAAGCTGCGACGTACACTCTTGCGCCCTCCGACGGAGGCCTTGTCGGCAGATTTCTTTGCGACCGACACCCAGTTGCCCGCATCGTCCTCGTGGGCGACGAGCTTGTAGACCATCCCCATTGTCGGGGTGCCGGATCCGACGACCACGGAGGTGCCCACCCCGAAACTGTCCACGGGGGATGCGGCGAGGGCGGCGACAGTGTATTCGTCGAGATCGTTGGTCACCGTGATCCGGGTGCGTGTGGCACCGAGTTCGTCGAGGAGCTGGCGCACTCGGGCGACGACGATCGGCAGGTCGCCGGAGTCGATGCGGACGGCCCCAAGCTCGGTGCCCGCAACCTCGACCGCGGTGCGCACACCCTGTTCGATGTCGTAGGTGTCGACAAGCAGGGTGGTGTCCGCCCCCAGAGCCGCGACTTGAGCCTCGAACGCCTGGCGCTCGCTGTCGTGCAGCAGCGTGAAACTGTGCGCGGCGGTTCCCATCGTGGGGATCCCATAGCTGCGGCCGGCTTCAAGGTTTGAGGTGGCGCTAAAGCCCGCAATGTAGGCGGCACGGGCCGCCGCGACGGCGCTGTACTCGCCGGTGCGGCGGGAACCCATCTCCGCGAGCGGCTTTCCGCCCGCGGCGTGCGCCATGCGGGAAGCCGCCGTCGCAACTGCGGAGTCCGCGTTGAGGATGCTGAGCGCGAGCGTTTCGAGGAGGACGCCCTCCGCGAAGCTGGCCTCGACGGTGATCAGGGGTGACCCCGGGAAGAACACCTCTCCTTCGGGGTAGCCCCAGATGTTGCCGCTGAAGCGGTAGTCGGCGAGCCAGTCGAGCGTGCGGTCAGTGACGATCCGGTTGTCGCGGAGAAACCCGAGCTCCGCATCGGTGAAGCGGAACCGTTCGATTGCGTCGAGGAGGCGGCCGGTGCCGGCGACGACGCCGTAGCGGCGAGCCCCGGAGAGCCGGCGCGCGAAGAGTTCGAAGACGCTCTGACGGTGCGCGGTGCCGGCGTGTAGCGCGGCATCCACCATCGTGAGTTCATAGTGGTCGGTGAGCAATGCCGTTGAGGTGGTCACATCGCCAGCATAGTATGCGGGTTCTGGTTCCTGAGCGGGATTAGTGGAAGTCGCGTGATCCCACGCTGGCGGGGGCCGCGAGCGGCTCGAAGGTGTGCGCGACGACGTTGACCACGCCCTCGGGTGAGCGTTCGAGGAGGCCGCGCACGATGAGTGCGGGGGAGGCCCGCGCGACGAGCCGGTTGCGCTGCCACACCTGTGCGAAGGTGACGATGTTGACGGTGCCCGCCTCGTCCTCGAGCGTGAGGAACGTGATGCCGCCCGCGGTGCTCGGTCGCTGGCGGTGGGTGACGAGGCCGGCGACTGTGACCACGGTGCCGGGGGTGCCGTGGCCTGTGCGGTCGGAACGGAGCACACCGCGCCCGTCGAGTTCGTCGCGGAGCAGCGCGAGGGGGTGGTCGTTGGTGACGATTCCTGTGCTCCACAGGTCGAGTGCGGTCTGCTCGGAGCGGCTGAGCACGGGGAGCAGCGGGGGTTGCACGTGGACGGCGATCCCGGGGAGGAAACGTTCGCGGTTGTCCGCGGCAGGGGCGGCTGCCCAGAGTGCTTCGCGACGCCCCACCCCGAAGCTCTCGCAGGCACCCGCTGTGGCGAGCGCTTCGAGGCGACTGCGGTCGAGATCCGCGCGGCGCGCGAGGTCAGCGAGGTCCACAAACGGGCCATCGGCGCGGGCACGGACGATGCGCTCAGCGGTGGCGGGCTCGATCCCGCGCACTTCGGAGAGTCCCAGCCGCACCGCGAAGCCGCCGTCGCGACGGTGTGCGCCGCTTGTGTCGGGCAGGCTTGGCTCGAACGGAGGCACCTGGACGGTGGCCTCGTGCGGGGCGAGTGAGCGGACCGGATCGTCGGCGGTGCACGCGGCGTGTTCGGGATGGCTGGATGCGGATACGGATCCGGATCCGGCGCGGGTGGGCGCGACGTCCACCGCTTCGAGGCCCGCGAACACTCCCGAGCGCTGCACGTCTACGGCTCGGATCTCGACGCCGTGGCGGCGGGCGTCGGCGACGAGGGTGCGCGGCGCGTAGAACCCCATCGGCTGGGATCGAAGCAGGCCGGCGAGGAACGCGCCGGGGTAGTGCAGTTTGAACCAGGAACTGATGTAGACAAGCAGGGCGAAGCTGATGGAGTGACTCTCCGCGAAGCCAAAACTCGCGAAGGCTTCGATCTGGGAGTAGAGGTGGGTCGCGTCTTCGCCGGTGATCCCGTTCTCCGCCATGCCCGTAAACAGTTTCTCTTTGAGGGCGGTGATGCGCTCCTCACCGCGCTTGGAGCCCATCGCGCGGCGGAGCAGGTCGGCGTCTTCCGCGGAGCAGCCGCCGACCGCCATCGCCATCTGCATGAGCTGTTCCTGGAACAGCGGCACGCCCAGCGTCCGTTTCAGTACGTCCTCGAGTTTGGGGTGCGGGTAGGTGACGGGCTCATCACCGTTGCGGCGCCGGAGATACGGGTGCACGGCCCCGCCCTGAATGGGGCCGGGCCGGATCAGCGCGATCTCGATGACAAGGTCGTAGAAGCTGCGGGGCCTGAGGCGCGGGAGGGTGTTGAGCTGTGCCCGGCTCTCGAGCTGGAACACTCCGATGGCGTCGGCGCGGCAGAGCATGTCGTAGACACCGGGTTCTTCTTTGGGGACGGTCTCGAGCGTCCAACGCTCCCCGGTTGCCTCCGCGATCAGGTCCATTGTCTTTTGAAGTGCGCTGAGCATGCCGAGGCCGAGCATGTCGAACTTCACGAGCCCCATGCTCTCGCAGGACTCCTTGTCCCACTGGAGCACCGTGCGGCGGTCCATGCGGGCGTGCTCGATGGGGCAGACCTCGCCGACCGGGCGCTCGGTCAAGACCATCCCGCCCGAGTGGATTCCCAGGTGGCGGGGGGCACCGAGGAACTGTTGCGCGAGGTGCTGCACGGGCAGCGGGATCGGGCTTTCCGGGTCCGCTTCAATGGCGCGCCACCGCTCCATCGCCTTGGTCCAAGCGCGCTGCTGCCCGGCGCTGTAGCCGAGCGCCTTTGCCGCATCCCGGATCGCGGCCTTGGGGCGGTAGCTGATGATGTTCGCAACCTGCGCCGCGTTGCGCCGACCGTAGGTCTCGTAGACGTACTGGATGACCTCCTCGCGGCGCTCCGAATCGAAGTCAACATCGATGTCGGGCTCCTCGTCGCGCATGCTCGAGAGGAACCGCTCGAAGGGGAGTCCGTAGCGGATCGAGTCCACCGCGGTGATTTCTAAGACGTAGCAGATCGCCGAATTTGCCGCCGAGCCGCGGCCCTGACAGAGGATCCCGCGTCGCCGGGCCTCTTGCACGATGTCGTACACGATGAGGAAGTAGCCAGGGAAATCCTTCTCCTCGATGACCTCGAGCTCGCGCTCGATGCGGGTCCGAATCGCCTCGGTGAGGGCGCCGTAGCGTCGCTCCGCGCCGGCCCACGCGAGCTCCCGGAGCCAGGTCATGGGTGTGTGGCCCGTGGGCACGGGCAGCCTGGGAAGCTTGGGGCGGGCCGAGCGCAGGGAGAACGCGAGTTCGCGCGCGAGAGGGACGGTACGGGCAACCGCGTCAGGATACGCGGCGAAGCGCCGCAGCTGTGCCGCCCCGGAGCGCAAGCGCGCGGCTCCGGTGGCGGGAAGGTAAGGATCGAGTTCGTCGAGGCTGCGCCGGGCGCGCACCGCCGCCATCGCCTCGGCGAGGGGTGCCTGGGCTGCGGTGGCGTAGTGCACGTTCCCGGTGACAAGCGTGGGCAGCCCGAACTCTGCCGCGAGCTGGGCGAGCTGGGCGTTGCGCAGATCGTCGCCCGGGTGGCCGTGCTGGGTCAGCTCGACATAGGTGTTGTCCGTGCCGAAGCGCTCGGTGAGGCGGCGCAGCTCCGCGCGTGCGTGTTCCTCGCCTGCGGCGCGGGTGGGTGCGGCGTCAAGCGCTTGCCGCACCGCTCCCTTGCGGCAGCCGGTCAGGATGGCCCAGTGCTCACGGCCGAGCTCCGCGAGCATATCGAGGTCGTAGCTCGGACGCCCCTTCTCGCCGCCGGTGAGCTGTCCCTCGGTGATCGCGCCAGCGAGTCGGTGATAACCCTCCGCGCCGCGGGCGAGAACAAGCAGGTGCGTGCCTGTGGGATCTGCCGCTCCGAGCTGGGGCACGTCGAGTCCAAGCGAGAGCTCCGCCCCGTACACAGTGAGGAGCGGTGCGGGGGCTGCGGCTGTGTGTTCCGCCGCGGCTGTGTATTCCGTCGCGGCTGTGTGTTCCGTCGCGGCTGCGCGTTCCGCCGCGGCACGGGTCGCGGCTTCCGCAGCTTCCGCGAACACCGCCGCGCCGTAGAAACCGTCGTGATCGGTGAGGGCGAGGCCGTTCAGCCCGAGCCGCGTTGCTTCCGCGACGAGCTCCTCCGGGGTGGCCGAACCATCGAGGAAACTGAAGTGGGAGTGGGCGTGCAGCTCGGCGTAGGGCACTGTGGGGATGGGGTTCGACTCCGCCGGTTGTGCCGGGGTGGTTGCTCGTGGGCTCGGCTGCGCGTCGGGCTGGGTACTCGGCCCCGCGCCGTCCGGCCGCTGCGTGGCGGGTCGGCCCGAGAGGCGGCGCTCCATTTCGCGCCAGGGGAGCGGCGGGTTGTTCCAGCCCATTAGTCGTATCTCCCCTCCGCGAACCACGCGCCGTGCTCGTAGGACAGCAGCCAGGCATCGCCGCCCGCAAGCTGCAACTGCAGTCGGATTCGCTCGGGGGCACCCTCCCACCAGCGTTCTCGGAGCGGCCAGGGGTGTGACCAGTCTTGGACTGGCTGGGGGAACCGGGTGCGAGCCACCTGGAGTTGCGCGGGAGGCGCGGTGAGGAGGTCCTCTGCGTCGACGCCGATGAGGGTGCCGCGCGCATCGCGCAGCTCAGCGGGGAACGGTTCGGGAAACACGCGGCTCGGGATGGCACCCGTGAGCGCCCCCGGCCAGGGGCCCGCGGCTGAGGAACGGGACGAGCGCGACTCCCGGGTGCGCACCCGTGTCGTGCCCCACGGCACGAGGCGTTGCCTGTCGGTCAGGCGGCGGCCCCCGGTGAGCTGCATAGTGCCGACAGCGGCGTGCCCCAGGCGAGTCTGGGCGCGACTGAGGTGGTGATGTACGCGTTCTTCAGGCTCGGTGCTCCACAGTCCCGGCTCGTGCGCGGCGGCGCGGTCGGTGTGCGTGGGGGTGATTCTGATCTGCGTGACCCCGGCCCCACCGCGCTCGCCAGTCTGTGGCAACGCGGAGGCCTGCCACCGGATCCGGCCGACGGTGTCGTTCGCGGTAAAGCGGTGCGGGTGCGCCCATTCCCGTTCGTGACGCACGCCGATATCGTCGGTGAGTTCAATGCGGAGCGCGGTGCAGACAAGGCGTTCCTCCGCGAGCCCCGCGATGAAGCGTTCGGCGAGAGTGACGCAGGCGAACGCCAGCTGATCCGCGGAGTCGAGGGGTGGCTCGAATGTGAGGTCAACGGCGAACTCGCGTACTGGGGGGCGCGGGCGCAGCTCGATTCCGTGGACCGGGCCGGAGGCGGTGGCGCGGCGGTGGGTGGCCACGCCGGCCGCCCCAAATCGTTCCCTGACGGCGCTCTCGGGAAGCGCGGCGAGGGCGCCGAGCGTGCGGATCCCGAGCCCCTGCAGTACCTCCGCAAAGTCGCCGGGTGCCGCGCGCCCCACGGGGAGCGGGCTCAGGAACGCTGCGGAGCCGCCCGGGGCCACGATCTGCACCCCGAATCTTGGGGAGTGGGTCGCCGGAGCGGTTCCCGTGGTGCGTGCCGCCTGTTCCGCGGTGAACAGGCCGTCCGCGATGCCCACGCGCAGCTCAGGCAGCCCGAGCGTGCGCGCCAGTTCGAGGAGGGCGGCGGCGGCAGGTTCCTCGCCGCCGTAGAACCGGGCGGGGCCGCGCGCCCGCATCGCGCATACCCCGGGCCGGCGCGATTCGACACCGGGGATGAGCTGTTCGATCGCGGCGATGACGGGTGCAAAGCGGCGCTCGTCGACCTCGGGGATGTGGGGGCGAAGGATGAGGTCTGGGCAGCGCATTTGGGCCTCGCGTTCGCGGAGCCCGATCCGGACTCCCTCAGCGCGGGCCGCCGCCGAGCAGGCGATCACGCGGTGCCCGGCAATTAAGGCGATCGCCGGGGCACTGGGGGTTGTTGCCGCAACTGGCTCCGCGACCGTATCCGCACCCTCAGCGTCGGTCTGATCCTGCAGATATGCGTGGATAGGCCAGTCAGGAATCCACGCAACCAGCGCACGTTCTGCGGTGCTCATGAGCCCACCAGTGTCAGCGGGTACGGGGGCCCGGCGATGGCGGGCGCGTGCGAAGCCGGCTGCGCAGGAGCGAGGGCTCCGTCGGCAAAGTGCACGCGATGCTCGGTGATCCCGCGCCGGTCATGTGACTGCACCGACAGCTCCCGCTCCGACAGAGCGCCGTGGCCTTGACCGAGCCCGGACCAGCGCGAACCCGTCACACGGAGGGCGCTTTCCGGATGGGGCCAGTCGCCCGTGACCACCAATGCGGATCCGTGTTCGCGCAGCCGTGCAGCGATGCGCTCGGTGTCCCCGGAACGCGGCCGAACCGGAATGTGGAGCAGGACCACGGTGAGGACCTCACTGAGCGCCCCGGTGAGCCCGATCGCCTCAGCGCCGGGCTCGGGAATGAGGACGCAGCGATCCAGCGCAATGCCCAGTGCGGCCGCGGCCTCGGCACCGAAGTCCGGGATGCCGATCACCCCGCACCAAGCCCCCGCGGCAGAAGCGGCGGTGAGGAGCGCGAGGGCGAGCTGTTGTGAGCCCTGCACTGTGTAGCTGGACCCTTTTCGAAGTGCGCCGCCGGGGAGGAGTGGGCGCAGTTCGGGGGCCGTCGGGAGCGCGCGATCGTCGAGTCGCAGCGGCTGCATCTGGGTGATGCGTTGCTGCAACGAGCGAACCGTCGCGGAAGAATTCATGGAGCCATATTCGAACATATGTTCGAATAAGTCAATCTCGATTCCGCCGGTGTGTTGGCGGTGCGCTGAAGGGGTTACTGTGGGTGCCGCCGCGGGAAACGCGGGGGGTCCAGCTCGCCGCGTCGAGACGGCATAGGATGGGGGAGATGAACGAGGACGAGCTTGATGATTATGAACGCGACGCGGAGCTGTCGCTGTTCCGTGAGTACCGCGACATCGCGAGTCAGTTCCGCTATGTCGTAGAGACGGAGCGCCGGTTCTACCTGGCGAATGAGGTCGATCTGCAGCGGCGCGACGCCGGCAGTGATTTCTACTTCGAGCTGACGATGAGCGACGTGTGGGTGTGGGATGTGTATCGCGCTGACCGTTTCGTGAAGTCGGTGCGTGTGCTCACGTTCAAGGACGTCAATGTCGAGGAGCTGTCCGCGCGCGAGTTCTCACTCCCGCAGGAGTTGGCGCTCGACGAGTAGCGGGATCGGTGTGGCAGGATGAGCACATGAAACTCGCCGAAGCGTTGCTTGAGCGCTCTGACCTGCACAAACGCGCGGATACCCTGCGCGCTCGCGTCCTCATGAACGCGAGCTATCAGGAGGGTGAGGAGCCCGCGGAGAACGCGCAGGCGCTGCTCGACGAGTGCGTCGCTGTGCTGCGCGAGCTTGAGCAGCTGATCACGCAGATCAACCTCGCGAACGCGAGCGCGGTCACCGCTGATGGGCGCACACTCACGGAGGTCCTCGCCGCGCGGGAGACGCTCCGAGCTGAGCACAGCCTCCTCACACAAGCCGCCGACGCCGCTGGGGGATCCCGCGTGCCGCGCCAGTTGCGGAGCGAACTCCGACAGCTTTCGGCGCTCGCGGTCCCGGAACTGCGTCGGCAGGCCGACGCAGTCGCCGTGCGCTTGCGCGAGGTCGATAGCCTGATCCAGCGCATGAACTGGGAGGTCGACATTCCCCACGCATGAACGCTGAGTCGGTAGACGACTTGGGGCGAGCACACGCCGTGGCCGGCGGTGAAACCGGCCAGACATTCGACGCGGTGGGCAGCGTCTTGACCGAACGGTCATCACACCTCAGCCCCGTACCTGGCACAGGTCACCGCGCACACAGGATGAATGATTACCACGTGCTGACCAACCGTCGAGGGCGGGTACGGGGACCTCAGCGTTCTCTCTGGGTGCGATGATCCGTGTGGGTGTCGGCGTTTTGTGCCGTTGAGTGGGGGAGTGGTGGGAGATTCTCGGGGTACTTCCTAGCCTGAAACCACGCAGTGTGGGGGATTCAGCGGCAAAGGAGCACGATGAATTCTCGAGGATCCCTGAGGGCATGGCCGCGTCGGTGGCGGGCAGCAGGAGCGGGGCTTGCGCTGACCGCGACGGTGATCGCCTTGGCGGGCTGCGCCGGCGGAGGCGGTGGGAACACGATCAAAATCGGGTTCATTTCCCCGATAACCGGGGCATACGCGGGCTTCAGCGATGGTGATCCCTACATGCTGTCCGTGGTGCGGGAACAGTTTGCCGACGGCATCGAGATCAACGGCGAGACCTATCAGGTCGAGATCCTCGACCGAGATTCCGGATCCGACCCCGCGAAAGCTGGTGAACTTGCCCAGCAGCTGATCACCGGGGACCAGGTCGATCTGATGATGGCGACGGCCACTCCGGAGACGGTCAACCCGGTCGTCGCACAGTGCGAAGCGAACGCGACTCCCTGCCTTACCGCGATCGCCCCCTGGCAAGCGGTGGTGTACGGTGCCGGCTTCACCGAGGAGAACCCGATGAAATGGAGCCATCACTTCTTCTTCGGGGTTGAAGGATTCGGGGAGGTGGAGCGACAGGCGTGGGAGCAGATCGAGACGAACAAACGTGTGGGCGTGCTGTGGCCCAATGACGCAGACGGTGGGGCATTCCGGGACCCCGACGGAGGATACGCCCAATTCGCCGAAGAGTTCGGGTACACCATTGTCGATCCGGGCCCCTACGAGAACGGGACGCAGGACTTTACCTCGGTCATTCAGACGTTCAAAGATCAGGACGTTGAGATCATCGCGGGAATTCCCGTCCCACCAGATTTTGTGACCTTCTGGACTCAGTCCGCGCAACAAGGCTTCAGCCCCAAAGCGGCGACGATCGGGAAGGCATTGTTCTTCCCCGCGACCGTTCCCTCGATCCCCAACGATCTGGGCGTGGGGTTGGGATTCACGACCTGGTGGGGGCCGACGTTCCCGTACGAGTCTTCTTTCGGTGGGATGACCCCCCAAGAATGGATCGACGGCTTCGAAGCGAGCCCGGAGGGCGAAGGGTTGACCTGGAATCAGGCGACCCCCGAGAATGTCGCACTGTTTGAGCTGGCTCAGGCAGCGCTCCAAGCCGTTGACGACCCGCGAGACAAGGGAGCGTTGAACGAGGCAATCGCGGATCTCAATATGATGACGCTGGCGGGCCAGGTGGACTTTACTGACGGGCCGTTCCCGGGAATTGCTGTGATCCCCACCGCGGTGGGGCAGTGGCAGAAAACCCCCGATGATGATTGGGAATGGGTAGTGGTAGACAACGGGACTATCCCGGACCTTCCTGTCGATCGTCCGTTTGAGCCGCTGCCCTAATGATCGTGGGAAGCAGGCTTCGTACCCGCGGTATTTCGCGGAGTACAGCAGAGCCATCAGCGTCGCTCCTTGAAGTACGGAGCATTCGGAAAACTTTTGGGGCTGTGCAGGTGCTCAGCGAGGTGAGTTTCGCGGTGGAACGGGGGGGAAGCCGTGGGAATCGTGGGCCCCAACGGAGCGGGAAAAACGACCCTGCTGAGCATCATCAACGGAACTGAAGCTGCGACTGAGGGTGCCGTGTACTTCTGTGGGCGTGACGTTACGCGCACCGGGCCCGAACATCGGGCACGCGCGGGGATCGGACGAACCTTTCAAATTCCGCGCCCGTTTGTCTCACTCTCCGTGTTTGAGAATGTGCTCGCCGGTGCCATGTACGGGGCAGGGCTGCGTGGCAGGGCTGCGGAGCAGCGGGCAGGCGAAGCTCTGGAACGATCGGAGCTGCTGAAGTTCGCGAATGAGCCAGCGGGGGCGCTGCCGTTGCTCCTCCGGAAACGACTGGAGCTTGCCCGAGCGTTGGCTACCGGGCCAGAACTCCTGCTGCTGGACGAGATTGCGGGAGGGCTCACCGAATCGGAATGCGACAGCCTCGTGCGCACAGTGAATACGCTCCGCGAGGACGGGATCACAGTGATCTGGATCGAGCATGTCGTCCGTGCCCTCCTGGCGGTCGTGGACCGGCTCGTGTGTATTGCCTCGGGCCGGGTTGTCGCGGACGGACACCCGGATGCGGTGATTTCGAGCCCTGAGGTGCGTCGGGTGTATCTCGGGAGCGGTGTGTGATGGTGCTGCTCGAGGCGGATCATCTCACCGCGGGGTACGGGGACACGCGGGCGATCACCGATGTGTCGATCGAGATCGGTGAGGGGTCAGTGCTCGCCCTGGTCGGAGCAAACGGAGCGGGGAAGTCGACGCTCTTGAATGTGATCTCGGGCGCGCATCGTCCCGACGCTGGGCGCTTGATTTATGCGGGGGAGGACGTCACGCGGGAGAGCGCGTTTCTGCGCGCACGTCGAGGAATCTCATTGGTCCCCGAGGGGCGCCGTTTATTCGCAAGCATGTCTGTGCGCGACAACTTGTTGACGGGGAGAGGCTCGCAGCGCCTGGGGCCGTGGAACCTTGACCGCGTGATCGCGGCGCTGCCCATGCTTGAGCCACTGCTCGGGCGCACCGCATCGAAGCTCTCCGGGGGTGAGCAACAGGCAGTGGCGATCGGACGGTCACTGCTCGCGAACCCGCGATTGCTGCTGCTCGATGAAGTATCTCTGGGGCTTGCCCCTATCGTTGTGGACGATCTCTACCGTTCACTGCGGACCGTGCTGGACAGCGGGCTCAGTGTCATCCTGGTGGAGCAGGATCTGCGCCGTACGCTCACCGTAGCGAATCACATCGTCTGCTTACTCGAGGGGACGCTCGTATTACAGGGGACGCCGGCCGAACTCTCGACCGAGACGATCACCGATGCCTATTTTGGGCACGCGCGCACCGGTGAATCACCACATCGCGCCGACGGTGGTCACTGATGTTGCTCGTGAACGCACTGGTCCAGGGGGTACTCCTGGGTGGCCTCTTCACGATGGCCGCGGTCGGGCTCTCGATCGCCTTTGGGGTGCTTCGAATCGTGAATTTGGCGCACGGGGAGGTGATGACAGTCGGTGCGTACGTGAGCGTCATGGTGCTGGCCATCACCGGGATGAACGTTTGGGTGAGCATGCTCATCGTCGTTCCGCTCCTCGCGGCGGTGGGGTATGTCGTGCAGCGATACGTATTGCAACGTGCGGTGGGGATCAGTGAGCTGGCACCGCTCTTGGTGACTTTCGGGATTTCGATCATGGTTCCGAACGCGCTGATCGAGTTGTTCACGAACGATAAGCGCCCCATCTCAACGGGAGGCCTCGCGGTGCAGAGCATGACGCTCGTCGACGGGGTGACGGTAGGGGTGCTCCCACTGATCACTGCGGTGCTTGCGGTGGCGCTCATTGTTTGCGTACAACTGTTCCTTTCTCAGACGCAGATCGGGCGGTACATGCGCGCGGCCGCGGATGATGCGCCGACGCTTCAGCTGATGGGGGTTGATTCTCGACAGATCTACGGAGTGGCAATGGCGCTCGCGTTTGGCATCGCTGCGTTGGCCGGGGTGTTCTACGGGATGCGGCAGGGCGGTGTGACGCCGTTCGATGGGCAACTGAGCCTCTTGTTTGCATTTGAAGCCGTCATTATCGGGGGCTTGGGCTCGCTATGGGGCACTCTCGCCGGAGGGACCGTGCTGGGAATCTCGCACACAATCGCGGGGCTCTTCGGGCCGGAGATGCCGCTCCTTGTCGGAAATCTGGTGTTTCTGATGATCCTTGTCCTGCGTCCCCGGGGCATCGTGCGGAGCCGGAGGGAAGGATGATGGTGGGTCCGATCCGAGTGAATCACAACCGCCGCCGCATGATGATTGCGGTGGGCGGGGCCCTGGCGTTGCTCCTGTTTCTCGTGGTTGCGCCGATGGGGTTGAGCCCGGCAACAACCAGTGCATGGATCAAGCTGTTCTACTTGATCGCGCTCGCCACCGCATGGAACTTGCTTGCAGGGTACGCGGGGATGGTCTCCGTGGGGCAACAGGCATATATCGGCCTCGGCGCCTATGGCGTGTTTGTGGTCAATGACTGGGGAGTGAACCCATATTTGAGCGCCGTGATCGCCGCGGTGATCGTGGGCGCGCTCGCGCTCCCCATATCCGTCGTCGCGTTCCGACTCCGTGGCGGATACTTTGCAATCGGAACGTGGGTGATCGCCGAAGCCGCACGGCAGATCGTGGTGCGCTTCGAATCTTTGGGCGCCGGACGTGGTCGGAGCCTGACCACGTATACGGAGGATCCCACGCTCCGGAATCTGTTCACCTACTGGCTTGCGCTGGGGGTCGCGGCGGTGGTTATTGCGATGACTGTCCGGTTGCTGAGGAGTCGCACTGGCGTGGCGCTCCAAGCAATACGCGATAACGAGGTCGCGGCACGCGCGCTGGGGATCCGGGTCAACACCACGAAGCGGATCGTGTTTGTGTGTGCAGCCCTCGCAGCGGCCCTCGTCGGAGCGGTGATCTGTTTGCAAGCCATCGGGGTGGCTTCACCGGGGCAAATCTTCGGGGTGAACTACTCGGCGTTCATGATCTTCATGGTGTTGATCGGAGGGATTGGCACGGTCGAGGGGCCTGTGCTTGGCGCCGTCATCTACTTCGTGATGGACTTCTACTTCAGCCAATTGGGGCTTTGGTACCTCGTGGTGTTGGGGCTTCTCGCGATTCTCGTGACGCTTTTCCTCCCCAAAGGAATCTGGGGAGAAATCAGTGCGAGGTTCTCACTGACGTTGTTCCCCATCACTCGGCACGTGGAGATTCCCGCCGATGATGGCGATCCTGCAACACCGTGAACACGCCGGGGACGCCGTCACGAGGATCTGGTTCATGCGGCCGCTCGCCGGTGCCGCCGTCTGCCGCAATGAATACGCGTCGCCACTCGCCGGGCGTGCAGTTGTATGCGCGTCGGAACGCGCGGATAAAGGTGGTGGTGTCGGGAAACCCGCACTCCGCGCCCACCCGGCCCACGGTCCAGTGGTGGAAGCTCGCGGACGTCAGCATGTCCGCGGCGCGACGCAGCCGCGCGCTGCGCAGGTACTCGGCGGGTCCAACTTCAAGCCGCTCGAAAAGCAGGTACAGGCTGCGACGTGACATTAAGAACTCGTGCGCGATATCCATCACCCGCACGGTCGTGAGATGCTGCTCGATAAAGTCCAGGATCGTCGCCAAGAGGCCGCCCGCGGTGTGTGGAACGACGCGCCGGCTGGTGAGCGCCCCCTGGATCATGGCCGCGGAGAGATCACTCGTCACCGCGGCCACTTCTGCGCGAGCGATCGTGCGCTGGTCTCCAGCGCGGAGCAGCTGCTCGGTGGCGTAGCGGTACAACACTCGGGAGTGCGGGGTGCGTGGGGTCGCAATGCGCGCGGTGGCGGAGGCGATCATTTCTGCGGACATCGCGAGCGCGGATCGTGACACCTGGATGATGAGTTGCTGTTGCCGGGGTGCGGTGTAGTCGAGATAGTAAGGCGCGTCGGTGGCGTACACGGACACGGAGCCGGGGCGGATCGAGACCGTCCGGTCGCGCTGATTCACGAAGCCGTGCGAGGACCGCTGGAGCGAGAGGTGTAGGTCATCGCTCTCGGCGCGAGCGGCCAGGCCGGCGGTGCGGTCGGCGGTGGTGCCGTCCGTGGTGACCACCGAGATCGAGACGCGCGAGTCGAGGGAGAGGTGATCCATCCGGCCCCGGAAGTCTGCGCTGAGGGCACCGGCACGCAGCGGGACAAAACAATTGCTGACGATATCTTCCCACTCGTCCGCACTCTGCGCCTCGCGTACCTCCATGGGACCGCCTCCTCGATGCAACGGTTTGGCTGAGGAAAGCTAACACCCGGGCGCGAGGAGAGTCAATCATCCACGATGCGGAACTGCGGTTCGGGTGCGGTGCTGCACGAAACGCCGATGCCGCGGATCCGGTGTGCACGCTTTGCCGACCGTGACCCGCCGACCCCGACTTGACTACGGAGAAACGGAGAGAAGGCGGGCACAGCGATGAGCGTGGGAACACAGGACACTTGGGAGGGGCGGGCATACATCGGTGGCTGGGTGCAGCTGGCGGATCGGATGCCCGTGGTCTCCCCGAGCACCGGAGAGCCGATCGCCTCGGTCGCGCTCGGTGCCCCCGCAGATGTCGAGACGGCGGTCTCCCTCGCCGTTGACGCGCAGCCTGCTTGGGCCCTCACACCGCCCGGCGAACGTGCCGCGGTGCTGCGGCGTGCGGGGGACCTCCTCAACGAGCATCGCGCGGTCGCTCGGAGATGGCTCTCTGATGAGGCGGGTTCTGCGACGGCGAAAGCCGAGTTCGAGATCGGGCTGGTGATTTCGGAGCTGTACCAGGCGGCGGCGACCGCGCTGATCCCGTTCGGACAGCTGCTGCGCTCGGAGCTTCCGCGGCTCAGCTTCAGCCGGCGGCTGCCTGTCGGGGTCGTCGGGGTGATCTCGCCGTTCAATTTTCCCGCGGTGCTGTCCGCCCGATCCGTCGCCCCCGCGCTGGCCCTGGGGAACGGGGTCGTGCTGAAGCCGGATCCTCGGACCACGGTGTCCGGTGGGCTCTTGCTGGCCGCGATACTCGAGGCGGCCGGCGTGCCCGCGGGGGTGTTCTCCGTGGTGCCAGGCGCCGCTGCGGTCGGACAGGCGCTGGTGACGGATCCGCGCGTCCCGGTAATCTCCTTCACCGGGTCAACGGCGGCCGGCCGCGCGATCGGGGCGCTCGGGGCGGAATCGCTGAAGCGTGTGCACCTGGAGCTCGGCGGCAACAACGCACTGGTGATCCTGGACGACGCGGATATTGCTGCGGCGGCCGCGGCCGGCGCGTGGGGGAGTTTCCTACACCAGGGGCAGATCTGCATGACCACCGGCCGACACTTCGTTCCCGAACGGCTCGCGGCCGCCTACGAGCGTGCGCTCGTGGGTCACGCGGAACGGCTGCGTGCGGGGCCGCCGGAGGACGGGGCCGAACTGGGGCCGCTGATCGATGCGCCGCAGCGGGATCGGGTGCACGATCTGGTGACGCGCAGCGTCGCCGCCGGGGCTCGGCTCGCGACCGGCGGGACGTACGACGGCTTGCACTACCGGCCCACGGTGCTCGCCGAGGTGGCACCGGGGCACCCCGCGAGTACCGAGGAAATCTTCGGCCCGGTCGCGCCCATTGTGAGGTACCGCTCCGAAGACGAGCTCGTGCAGCTCGTGAACGCGAGCCCCTACGGCCTCTCGGTGGGGGTGCTGTCCGGGAACGCGATGCGCGCGTATGAGCTCGCCGGTCAGTTCCGGAGCGGGATCCTGCATATCAACGACCAGACCGTCGACGACGAAGCTCAGGCTCCCTTCGGGGGCGTGGGGGCGTGGGGGCCTCGGGGACCGGAGCGCGGTTTGGCGGTCACGAGGCCAATATCGAGGCGTTCACCGAGACCCAGTGGGTCACCATGCAGGGGGAGATCGCCGCGCACCGCCTGTAGCTCAGGCACACCTTCGGGGCGGGGACATTTTTCGATGCAGGAACGGACGAGACGATGAAGATCACCGCGGCGGTCGCCAGATCGGGCACCGCACAGATGCGCCTTGAGCAGCTCGAACTCGATGAGCTGCGCGACGACGAGGTGCGCGTGCGCCTGGTCGCGACCGGGGTGTGTCACACCGACGCGCTCGTGCGGGATCAGGTGCTCCCCGCGTCCTTGCCCGCGGTGCTGGGTCACGAGGGTGCGGGGATCGTCGACGCGGTCGGGGCCCGCGTGACGTCTGTCGTTCCCGGCAACCAGGTCGTGCTGAGCTTCCGCTCGTGCGGCGGCTGCGGTCCCTGTGCCGCGGGGCACCCCGCCGCGTGCACGGAATTCGACCCGCTCAATTTCGGGGGTGCGCGAAGCGATGGCACCCGCAGCCTGCGCGATTCCGAGCAGCAGCCTGTATCGAGCCACTTCTTCGGGCAGTCGAGCTTCGCCAGCTACGCCAATGTGGCCGAACGCTCGGTTGTGCGGGTGGGCCCCACCGCGGCGCTGCCCCTGCTCGGCCCGCTGGGGTGCGGAATCTCGACGGGAGCGGGAACCGTGTGGAACGTGCTCGCCCCGCCACCCGGGGCGAGCCTCGCCGTGTTTGGCGGTGGCGCGGTCGGCGGTGCCGCGCTCCTGGCCGGGCTCGTCTCGGACTGCGCCCAAGTGATCGTCGTCGACGTGGTCCCGAGCCGCCTGGCGCTCGCCGCAACCCTGGGGGCTCACCACGTGATCGATGCGCGACATGAGGACCCGGTGGCGCGCATCCGGGAGCTCACCGGATCCGGCGCGGAGTACGCCATCGACACCACCGGGAATCCCGCGGTGTTTCGCCAGATGATCGATGCCCTCGCCCCGCACGGGCACGGGGCCCTCGTTGGGGCGGCAGCCCCGGGGACCGAGGCGCGCATCGATGTGGGCGCGTTTCTCGTGCGGGCCCCCACGATCACGGGGGTGATCGAGGGGGACGCGGATCCGGCAGTGCTTATCCCGCGCCTGCTCGCGCTGTACGAGGCTGGCAGATTTCCCTTCGACGCTCTCGTCACGGAGTATCCCTTCGCCGACATCGATCGGGCCTTCGCCGACGCCCTATCCGGCGATGTGGTGAAGCCGATCCTGCGCTTTCCGCACCGCGATCGGGACACCTCGGCTGGTGCTGCGCGCTAGCCGTCACCGGCCGAGTTCACGCGGCTGCGTCGCTCACAGCCGTGTGTTGCCGCGTGCATGCGGCACGTTTATCCACAGATCGCTCCGAAGCCCATCCTGGGCACCCTCCCGCCGCCAATGATTGTCGGCAGGAGGTGTCCTCTTGACCTACACACACGACCCATCCCCGCTGCGGCCTGACCCGCAGGACCCGCATGACAGCCTCGGACCGACGCTCACCTTGGCGGCCCGCGGTGAAGCCCTCGCCGCCGGCTACCTCGAAACTCTCGGTTTCACGATCCTCGCGCGGAACTGGCACAGTCGCTACGGGGAGCTCGACCTCGTCGCCCGCGAGGAAGACACAGTTGTCGCGGTCGAGGTGAAAACCCGCGGCGGCGTGGGGTTCGGAGACCCGCTCTCCGCGATCACCGCGAGGAAAGCGGCGCGGCTGCGGCGGCTGCTCTTCGAGTGGCTCCGCGCACAGCGGGTACGGAGCGAGCACCTCCGGATCGACGCCGTCGGCATCGTGCTTCTGCCAGGCCGGGAGCCGCAGATCGACCACCTGCGGGGGATCTCATGAGCGAGACTCCGTACGCAGATGCGGTGTGTCGCGCCTCGGCCATCGCCCTGACCGGCCTGCACGGTACGGCTGTCACCGTGGAGGCCGCGGTGTCGCAGCAACTTCCAGGGATGACAATCATCGGGCTCCCCGACACGGCGCTCGCGGAGGCGAAGCTTCGCGTACGCAGCGCGACAACGCAGGCGGGCTTCCCGCTGTCGAAGCGATTCCTCACTGTCAACCTCAGTCCGGCCGCGCTCCCGAAACACGGGGCTGGTTTCGATCTAGCGATCGCGCTTGCCGCATTGGCCGCGTCCCGACGGCTTCCCGCAGCGAAACTCCTGGAGACCGCGCACCTGGGTGAACTCGCCCTGGGTGGGGAGTTGCGGCGACCCGCGGGGCTCCTCTCCTCGGTGGTCGCGGCCAGACAGCTCGGGTTTGTGCGGGTGATGGTTCCGGCGGAATGCGCAAGCGAAGCGCAGCTCGTACCCGGCATCGAGATCGTCGCCGTGGGGAGCCTCGCGGACGCGGTCGGCTGGTACCGCCACGGGGCGAACGGGATCGCAGCCCCTCCGATCCTGAGCCCGGACGCACCGGCGCAGCCGCAGGGGAATGCCGGTCCGGATCTTTCCGAGATCATCGGGCAGCCCGAGGCCGTCGAAGCACTGGCGGTCGTGGCCGCGGGTCGACATCACCTGTCTCTGCTCGGACCCCCAGGCGCGGGAAAAACCCTGCTGGCAACGCGACTGCCCACGATCCTGCCCGCGCTCACCGATACGGAGGCGCTCGAAGCCACGAGCATCGCGTCGCTCGGAGGGAATCCTCTCACCGGACTGATCCGACACCCACCTTTCGAGAGCCCCCATCACACCGCCACAACCGTTGCGATTATCGGCGGGGGTGCCGGCAGCGTGGTGCGACCCGGTGCCGTTACGCGAGCTCACCACGGGGTGCTTTTCCTCGACGAGTTGGGTAATGGAAAGTGCACCTCCTGATCAAGGAGGAAGCACATGGAGACTCTGGAACGTCGTCCTGGCACGCATGCGCGTCCGGGCCGCACAACTCGCGCGGTGGTTTACGCAGCGTTCAATCACACTGGTCCCGAGGTCCCGGTCGCCGGGACAAAACCGATCTACCTGTATCTGCGGTTGTCGAAGTATCACAAGGACAAAGCCGATGCCATCGAGCGGCAGAGGATCGATCTGACCCGGATGTTGGCTCTTGAAGGTGGCTGGACTGTGATGGGGGAGTACATCGACAATGACTCCGCAAGCTCGTCGGCACAGAAGACGCGGAAGGGCTGGCGTCAGCTAAATCTGGACATCAAGGCTGAGAAGGTGACGGCGGTCGCCTTCTGGAAGCTCGACCGGACGAATCGAATCGCCGCGAAGTGCATCGAGTGGATCGGTGATTGCCAGCGCGCGAGTGTTCAGTTGCGATCCCATCAGGACTCGACCGATGAACTGAATACTGCGACTGCCGGAGCGAAACTGGTGACCGGGATCAAAGCGCTCCTGGCCGAAGTTGAGACAGATTCGATGAGCGAGCGGCAACTGGCTTCGAAGCGACACCTTGCCGAGGCTGGCTTCCATCACGGTGGAACACCACCCTTTGGCTGGATGTCCGGACCACGCGTCACGGATGAGCTGGGTCGCACGGGGGTTCGGCTGGTTCCTCATCCGGTAGAGCATCAGGCATTGAAGGATGCAGTGGATATGGTTCTGGCCGGGAAGAGTTTGTCTCAGATCGGTCGCTACTGGAAGGAGCAGTACGGGATCACGACGGCTTCCGGCGCATTCGTATACGAGGCGACCATCTACCGGTCGTTGGTCTCGCCACGAATGATCGGATACCGGATGCGACAGGTGCCTGAGCATCAGCGAGGTGTGAAGCTTGATCTTCTTGACTACATCGCTTTGGACGCAAATAGTGAACCGGTGATCTCACAGGAGCCTGTGTGTGATCGCGCAACCTGGTTGCGTGTGCGGCGCTTGTTGGAGCAGGCCAAGACTTCCAAGGCGCGGAAGCCGTGGGGCTCCCATGAGTGGCTTTTGACGGGTCTCCTGTTCTGCCGGTGCGGTGGACGTCTCTACGGCCTTCAGAAGACGCGGAAGCGCGCTGGTGGTGAGTCCGAGACTGAGTATGTGTACCGCTGCATGACGAACCGGCATCGTGGTGCGGGGAACTGCCCGGGCAGCTGCACCATCGGTGCGCGCAAGGCTGAGGCTTACGTGTTGGGCTGGTTCTTCTCCCAGATCACCGACGACGCGTTGGCGAAGGCCCGCGCCAGGCGGAGGCTGGCGCGGGCGGACGATGAGGTGAACACTCTCCTTACTCAGCTCGATGAAGCCACCGCGGAGAAGGACGCTCTTCTGCTCAAGCAGGGAACCGCGGCTTACAAGGGGGCGATGGTGACCGTGCTCCTCGGGCTCATCGAGGACGCCCAGAACCGCATCGATGCTCTCCAACGCCGGGTGGACGCGGTGGAACTGGACGAGCTGATGATCGTTGACGGCCCGGACGTGATTCGTTCGTGGGAGAGCAAGGGGATCAAGGAAAAGCGAAACTATCTACGCCGGATGATCCACCAGATCGACGCGCTGCCGGGACGCGGACCTATCGAGGAGAGGATCAAGATCACTCCGGTGGGTTGATCCTCGAGACCAGGTCAGCCGAGTCGAGGAGTAGAGCGAGATCTTCGATTACTTCGATCGGTACGGGGTTCGCGATGCGACGGGCGACACCGTCGTGCCATCCCGCATCGAACTCGGCGTAGTCGCCGGGGTCTACGAGTCCGGCGAGCTTCGTCGGGGAGGGGCATGGAACCGACTCGCTCATCCCACTTCACCCACCAGGCCGCTGTAGAACGCGTCCTCCTCGGCGCGCCGGACTCGCACGTCGGAGTGCATGTACTCCACGAAGTCTTCTTCCCTGTTCGGAATGATGATGTCCTCAACTGGTTCGACGGGTTCTTCGCCGGGCCAGATGATGCGGCGGGTGGGGCGGTCGGTGTTCAGGCGTGTGCCGCAGGCGGCGGTCCAGTCGCGGAGGCGTTCGCGGGCTTCGGCGAAGTCGCGGTGCCAGACGAGCATGGCGCTGCCCTTGGCTTCGGGGTGGATCGCGCACAGCCAGTGGATGTGGAGCGCGGAGAGCTCCCATACGAGCTCGGGGTGGCGGTGCCAGAACGGCGGGACGACGGCGACGGGCAGCCCGTAGGTGTGGCGTAGCCAGTGCACCCATTCGTTGAGTGCGAGCCACTCCTCTTCTGCGGCCTCAGCAGTGAGGAGGTTCCAGTTCACCGGCCCCGGAGGCCCGGCCAGTCCCTCATCGTCAGCGCCGGAGGCCTCTGAGTCCGGGTCGTAGCTCTCATCGAACTCGTCCTCCGCCACCTCGCTCGGATCGAGGCCAGCTGTGTCGGGTAGTTCATCGACCACGATCCGCACTCACCTCCCGACCGACCCGACGCCCGCAGACGTGCGGCGCGGTGTGTCGTGCGACAGCGTGGCGTCCTCGAGCCCGGTATCCAGCGAGTCGGTTTCCTGGGCTCTTCTGGGGCGGTCGACGGCGTAGCGAGTCCGGGCGAGGTCGTGGCCGATCTTCTTCGCGACGAACTCTTCGACCTTGATGGGCTGGCCGTTGTCGTCGTTGTGGTCGTAGGTGTGGGTGTAGCCCTCGGCAACGAACTTGTCGCCTTTCGCGAATCGCTGGTGGGCGCGTTCGGCGGTTTTGCGGAACGCGACGAGGTCGTGGAAGGTGGTCTCGGTCTGCGTGAACGATCCGTCCTCTTCGCGGCGGTAGTGTTCCTGCCCGATCTTCACGAACAGGCGCGCGTCACCCTTCTCAGTGAACGACAGGTGCGGTTCGGAGGCGATGAACCCCGACAAGGACTCTTGAGTGTGGATGGCCATAGGACACTCCTCGTGATGACGGCACCCCGCCGTTCGGGGTGCTCTGTCACTCAGGTGCGCCCGAAGCACCCTGCCCGCCCGGAGACGCCGGGGTGCCGGCTTGCAGCAGTTCCTCCACGTCGCGGCGGTGCGCCTGCAGCACGCTCGCGTCTTTACGGCGGGTCCAGGGCCGGAGCCTCGCGACGATCGGGGGTGCGGCGCGTAGCAGGATGAGGCCGGTGCCGAATGGGAGGGTGCGGATCACATCCGGCGGCATGATCGACACCCGGCGGATCGAGCGTTGCGCGGTGCGGGAACCGTGATCGCCGATCGTCGTGGAATCAGTGATCTCATCGCGTTCCCCGATGATGGTGGTGAGGTCTTGGAGGTCACGCGAGTTGGATGCGCCACCGAGGACGATCTTCACAATGCTGGCGTCCCAGATCGCGCCGGCCGCGTTCTCGGACCACTTCTCCCGCGCCTGCGCGAGCGACTGCAACACCGGCATCGACGTGATCCCCGTACCACCGCCTTCCGCCATCAACGTCGGCAAAGACGGCAGCGGAGCAAGGTTTCCGATCTCATCCAGCGCCAGCAGCAGGGGCGAATCGAGGCGGGCTGACGGTGAGCGTGCGGCGAGGCGTCGGGCGGCTTCGACGAGGTCTTCCACGAACGCCGACACCAACGCGGCACTGTTGTTCGCCCCCGCACCCGTCGCGAGCAGATACACGGTGCCGCGCCTACGCAGGAACTCCTCCGGATCGAACCGCTCCTCCGGGCCGGGGCTGACGGCGTCGAGCACGCGCGGGTCTGCGAGGGCGGCAAGGGACAGGGACACGCCTTGCCAGATGGAGTCGCGGGTTCTGGGGTCGGAGTCGATCATCGCCTGCAACGAATCCGCCCACCCCGTCGCCGTTTTCGGGTGTCCGGTCAGGATCGCGACTGCATCCGACGCGGCGGCGGGATCGAGAGTCCACCGGAACAACTCAGCGGGGGTCCGGTGATCCAACGCTGCGGCATGGAGGAGAGCTTGGAGAGCGGTGCGGGTCTTCCCTTCCCAGAAATCCCCACCCTCGACACCACCGGCGGACAGGCCGGTACCTGCGGCAAGGCCGGTGGCGCGGATCATCGCCGTCAACGGGTCCTCACACCCCCGGATTGGTGACCACCGGAGTCCTGCGGGGACGCCTTCGGCGAGGTGCTGCGGATCGAACACCGCCACCGGTCGCCCTCCCGCGCTTCGCGCCTTCAAGGTGGCGGTGAGGTTGTCGGGGCGGGTGGAGGTCGTGACGACGGCGCCGGGGGCGTCGAGGATCGCGTTGATGACCACATGCAGACCCTTCCCGGAGCGTGGCGGCCCGATCAGCAGGATCGAGTCCTCCACGCTCGCCCACACATCAACATTTCTCGATACGCCGAGGAGGTAGCCGACATCCGCGGTCGTGGGCTTCGACAGCGAAGGTCGGAGTTGCCCGGCCCGCCGCAGCAGCGCCTTCCCCGATGCCGTGGTGGTGACCTCAGTGCGGGTGGCGATGCCGACGATCCGGTACGGGTCGACCTTCGTCTGCCGCGAATGTTCCCGGAAGAACCGCCACACCCACCACCCCGCACTCCCGACGACTGCGATGAGGATGCCGGTGACGATCCAGTAGGCCACCGGGTTCAGCTCGTCGGTGCCGAGCGCACTCCCTGGGTCTGCGGGGTGCAGGAGCACGCCGAGGCCGGCATCGATCCCGCCCGTCGGCTGGGCTATCCCGGTGGCCCAGGCGGTGATCGTGCCTGCGACGCGGAGGATGACGGCGAGGATAGCGGCGGCGATGAGGGCGATGATGCCGAGGTTCGCCAGCTCATCCCCAAGCGCCCCACCCTGCCGCGGAGTACTCATTGGATTCTCCCGATGCTGAGGGTGCCGGAGATGCGGCCGAGGAGGATTACTTCACCTGTCACCGCAAGAGCGGCCTGCTCTGCGGTGAGGAGGGCGCGGGCGGTACCGTCGCTGCTGGCGTCGGTGTGGGCGTGGATGATCGCGACGGCGACATCCTCACCCGGAACGAACCCTGCCCCTGCCACCTGGTGCAGCACCGGCTGCGCGGCACGGGCCGGAGGCGACACCACAGCCGCCACCGGTGCTGGGGTCTCCCAGGGTTTCGGTGTCGGGCGTTCGCGGGGCGGGGTGATGATGTCGGTGAACGTCGACCCGTCCGCCTCCCGTACCTGCACCCGCAGCGGCGACCGGTACCGGGCGGTGAGGGTGTCGAGGATTGTCGGGAAGGAGTCGCGTCGCCAGGCCGGAGCGAACGGCTCCGGCAGATACGGCACCCCATCCACGGTGACCGTCATCGCACCATCAGCGGTGATGGTGAACTCCACCACCGGCACGACGACCGGCCCACCCGGCTCAGCCTTCGGCGGCTTCGCTGTTTTCGGGGGTTGGTGGTTGAGGTGGGTGCGGCGGTAGCGGGGCTTCGGCGTCACAGGGCGGGTCCTCTCCAAGAAGTGCAGTGGTATCGCCATGCAGGTGCGCTCGCACCGCCCCGGAACGCAGGTGGGAGGGCACGAACCTGGGGGTGGTTCGTGCCCTCCCGTGCTGACCCGCCCGGGGCTGGGGATGCCGGCGGGTCAGCAGCCTGTGGTTAGTCCTCCTTTGCTCCCTCGAACTGGGCCTTGAACTCCTCGAAGGCTTCGTCTTCCTCACGGACGTACCCGGCACGGTCGCGGGCGATCGCGAGACGGCGCCCGAACACCAGCACCCCGCCGGTCGCCGCAGCCATCAGCCCACCGGCGACACCGAGCGGCCACCAGTCGCCGCCGCCGGTGTGCGCGAGCTCACCCGGAGTCCCAGGTGCGACCGGTTCCTCTGGAGTGTCGGTGACGGTGGTGGTCTCATCCGGTGCGCCGCAGACGCCACGGTGCAGGATCGTCCCGTCCTCGTCGGTGACGGTCTCCACCCAGTAGTAGGTGCCTGCCCTCTCGAAGATCACCTCATCAGAGGCATACTCACCCGGCCCATCCAGATCGATCACCTTCGAGGCGAACACCAGCTCGTCCGCGGTGCAGGTAGCGGTGTCGCCGTCCTGCCGGTACGCCTCGAACACCAGGCGTGCCCCGTCGGGGACGGTGCCGGTGACGGTCGCGACGTCATGCGCCGGATCACCGAGCTTCACGGTCGGGACGGCGTTCGTCTTCACGATTAGCTCCTCCGGGTGCTCTTTGACCACCGTCGTCTCACCCGGCGCCCCGCAGGTGCCCTCGGCGATGATCTCGCCGTCGGCGTTGTAGAGGGTTTCGATCCAGTACACGTTCCCCGCCGTCTCGACGGTGGTGGTGCCGGACCGGTAGACACCCGCCTGGGTAACGGGGATCTCCTCGCTGACGTAGAACGGGGTCTCGCACACCGGATCGGTGTCCGCCGGGTGGGGCCCGTAGGCGCGGAACACGAGGTAGGCGCCTTCGGGAATGGTCGTGCCCTGCACCAGCGCCGTGTCCGAGAAGGGTTCGCCGACGAACGCTTCCGGTGTCGCCTGCGTCACCACCGAGACGGGCACCTCCGTATTGGTGGGTGGGACGTAGAAGCGTTCCAGCACATCCGCCGGAGAGGAAGTGTAGGGCTGCACGCGGTCGTCGCCGGTGAAGGTGGTGATGAGGACGTAGAAGCCGGGCTCGGTCGGCACGATCTTGTCCTCGTCCGTGTATCCGAGCTTGTACACCCCATTCCGGGCCGGCGTCGTAAGCTCCGTCAGCACTGGGGCACCGTTCAGGTCGAGATCATCGGTGAGTTCCGCATCCGACGCGAACGGGCCGTAGACGGTGT
>NZ_FUID01000066.1 GCF_900163635.1 Leucobacter sp. 7(1)
TTGTCGCGTTCCTCCCCGCGATCGAGGCACACGCGATCTATGACCGGGTGACACGCATCGCGCGGGCCACCATCCAGGAAGAAGCCGCCACCCGCACCGCGAACGCCGCGGGCACCGCGGGCACCGCGGGCAAAGTAGGCACCGGGGGCAAACTAGGCACCGGGCCCGGGACCGGCACCGGGACCGAGACCGAGACCGAGCCTGCCCGCCCGCATCGATCTCGTGACGCGGTCCGCGCGGACGTGCTCCGCGATCTCCTCCTCACCGGCACCACCAACGATGTTCCCGCCGCAGGCCCTAACATCCACGCGAAGGTGCAGGTCATCGTGCCGCTGAGTATGCTCCGCCCCGACACGGATGCCAGGACCACGGCCACAGGCACAGGCACGGCCACAGGCACAGGCACAGCAGCCGCCATGACCCCCGGCACCGGCGCAAACACCACAGGAATGCCACCCCCGACAGACCAGACAGACCAGACAGACCAGACAGAGCGAGCGGGCCCGGCGGAACCCGAAAACTCTGCCAATCCGCCACCCCATGTTGGCAGGCTCGACCCGACAAACCCCTTCGCGGACCTCGGCCGCCGCCCCACCACCCGCCACACCGGGCAGCAAGAGCCCGCCACGCCCATCGGACGCACCGAGCGCACCACCCCCACCGAGCGCACCACACCGCGCCCCGGCCCGGTCGCGGAACTCATCGGCCACGGCCCCATCCCCGGCACCGAAGCCGCCCGCATCGCCCACACCACACCCGTCTGGGAAGGCATCACCACAAGCCCGGACGGAGACGTGCTCTCCGTAGACCGCTATATCCCTACCCCGGAAATGCAGCGCCGCATCACCGCCCGCGACCTCCACTGCAGAGCCCCCGCCTGCAGAGCCCCAGCGCACCGCTGCGACATCGACCACACAATCGCCGCCAGCGACGGCGGACCCACCACGACCACGAACCTCGCACTCCTGTGCCGGGCACACCACACTCTGAAGCACCACAGTGACTGGGCACTCACCCAACTCCCCGGCGGGGTGCTGCGCTGGACAAGCCCCACCGGACGCATCCACATCGACCGACCACCCAGCCGAGTCAGATTCAGCACCGACCCAGCACCACCCCGGCCCCGAAGCGAACGCCCGACACCACCGGTTGAAGACCTCAACGCACCACAACCGTTCTGAGCGGGAAAGACCGAAAGAGCAACGCCGCCGGCCAAAACTTCGGCCCTCAAATCCTCAGCCCCCATCGCCCAGCCCCCGCAGTCTGGGCGGGCGCGCGCGTCACGCGCCGGGACTGGCAGCCTCAGGAAGCACGCACCCTGAAACGCTCAGAGCCACAACGCGTGCGCCGCCTGCCCCGACACCGCGGGCGCGCAGGCTCTACGTCGCCGGTTTCACTCAGCTTCAGCGTCCTCGTGTGCGTGGTCCGGATGGCCTGACTCGGTGTGCGTCGCGGGTCCGAGGTGGGATGCCCCGCCCTCGTCGACCCATTCGTGGCCGTCCTCGGTATTGTGTGCGGGATCGGACTCGTGGTCGCGCACATTTCCCCGTGGTTCGTGATGCATGGCAGCCTCCCCTCCTGGCCACACCGGCACCGGTGCAACCCGTGTGGGCCCACACTACGCCTCCCGCTCGCGCCGCAACACCCCTCCCGCTGTGCATTGCGGCAACTGTGCATTGCGGCAACTGTGCATTGCGGCAACTGTGCATTCCGGCAGCATCCATTGCGAACGCTTAGGATGGAAGGATGAAGCGGATCCTGACCTACGGCACGTTTGATCTCCTCCACTGGGGTCACATCCGGTTGCTCCGACGGGCGCGGGCGCTCGGCGACTACCTGGTTGTCGCCGCGTCCTCCGAGGAATTCAACGCGGGCAAGGGCAAGCAGACGTACCACGACTTTGAGACCCGCAAGAACATGCTCGAAGCCGTCCGCTACGTGGATCTCGTGATTCCAGAGCACACCTGGGATCAGAAGATCAGCGACGTGCAGAAATACGAAATCGACGCCGTGGTGATGGGCGGCGACTGGGAGGGCGACCCTCGGTTCGAGGTGCTACGCGACTACTGCGAGGTCATCTACCTCGATCGCACCGAGGGAGTGTCGACGACGAAGATCAAGAAGGATCTCGGCGTCAACGCCTAATCACCTGACAGACGACAAACGGCCCCGATCCACCCAGTGGATCGGGGCCGTTCGTGCACTCCAGCTTGGCGCTAGAGCACCTTCGAGAGGAACGCCTTCGTGCGTTCCCGCTGCGGGTTGTCGAGCACCTCGGCTGGATCGCCGGCCTCGACGACGACACCGCCGTCCATGAACACCAACTTGTCGGCGACCTTCCGCGCAAAGCCCATCTCGTGCGTGACGACGATCATCGTCATCCCGCTCTCCGCGAGCCCCTGCATCACGTCGAGAACTTCCCCCACGAGTTCCGGATCGAGCGCCGAGGTCGGCTCATCAAACAGCATGAGCTTCGGGTCCATGGCGAGCGCCCGCGCGATCGCGACCCGCTGCTGCTGGCCGCCCGACAGGTGCGCCGGGTAGTAGTCGTGCCTGTCGGCAAGACCCACCCGCGCGAGCAGTTCCATCGCACGCGACTTGAGCGCCGCCTTGCCACCCTTACGCAGCAGCGTGGGGGCGAGCATGACGTTCTCAAGCGCGGTCATGTGCGGGAACAGGTTGAAGCGCTGGAACACCATGCCGATGTCCCGGCGCTGCTTCGCGGCCTCACGCGGATGCATCTCGTAGAGCTTCTCACCCTGCTCGCGGTAGCCCACGATCTCGCCGTCCACGAACAGGCGACCAGCGTTCACAGTCTCCAGGTGGTTGATGCAGCGCAGGAACGTTGACTTCCCCGACCCGGAGGGGCCAACGAGGCAGAGCACCTCGCCCCGCTGCACCTCGAGCGAGATCGACTTCAGCACGAGGTTCGAGCCGAAGGACTTCGAAACGCCCTCGGCGCGCACCATCGGTGTCGCTGTGGCCGTGGCGGTTGCGTTCGCGGTCATGCTGCTCCCCCAGGTCGCTGTGCCCCTGCGGCACCATCGGTGCCCGGATCTTCGACGCCCACCACGCCAATCACGCCGGTGGGAATACTCGGTTTCATGACGTCGGGGCGAGCTCCCACGCCCTTCGCGAAGTGGCGCTCCAGGAAGTACTGTCCCACCATCAGGACGGACGTCACCACCAGGTACCAGATCGATGCCACGATGAGCATCGGCACCGGGTTGTAGGTCACCGCGGCGATGTCCTTCTGCTTCATGAACAGCTCAAGCGTGAACGGCACCGCGTTCACCAGCGAGGTTGTCTTCAGCATCGAGATCACCTCGTTGCCCGTGGGCGGAATGATCACGCGCATCGCCTGCGGCAGCACGACGCGGGTCATTGTGTGCCACCACCCCAGGCCCAGCGCCTCCGCGGCCTCGTCCTGCCCCTTGTCCACGGACAGAAGCCCGGCGCGCACGATCTCCGCCATATAGGCGGCCTCGTTCAGCGCGAGGCCGATGATCGCGAGCGTGAACGCCGTCATGATCGTCTTCGTCTCGAAGGCGAAGATCGGGTCCATGAACGGCAGACCGATGGTGAGCTGCGGGTAGATTACCGCGAACAGGCCCCAGAATGTCAGCTGCACGTAGACCGGGGTGCCTCGGAAGATCCAGAGGTAGACCCAGGCAACAGCTTTCACAACGGGGTTGGGCGAGAGTCGCATCACCGCGAGCGCAACGCCGAGCACGATGGCAATCACCATCGAGTAGACGGTGAGCTGCAGCGTGTAGCCGACTGCCGCGACGATGCGGGTGTCGAACAGGTACTTGCCGACCTCGGGCCAGTTGAAGGCCTCGCGGTTTGCGGCGTCGAAGATAAACAGCGCCGCGAGGGCCAGCAGCACGACCGCGAGGACAATGCGTCCCGGGTGCCTCAGCTTGATGGCCTCGATCGGCTCGGACTCGTAGAACGGCTGGGGCTTCGGGTTCGCGCCCGAAGCCCCGCTCGTGTGTTCAGTCATGGGGAGTGACGTTTCCCTCGGTACTCGGTGGCTTCAGTACTCGGTGTCTTAGGAGCCGGCGTTGATCGTGGCTTCTTCGATTGCCCCGTCCTCGACCCCGGCCTTCGTCAGGATCTCAAGGTAGGTGCCATCGTCCATCAGCGACTGCAGTGCGGCCTGCACAGCCTTCGTGAGGTCCGAGTCCTTCGGCAGTGCGTAGCCGTAGGGTGCCACGTCGAACGTCTCACCGGCGGCCTCGATCTTCTCGCTCTGCGCAGCAATCGCGTCGAGGGTGACGGGTGAGTCGGCGCTGAACGCTTCAGCCTGGCCCAGGACGACGGCGTTCGTGGCCTCAGCCTGACCCTCGAACGGCATGATCTCGATCGCGGGCTTGCCAGCGTCCTCGCAGGCCTGCGACTTTGCCGGGAGCTCGTCGGTGTGCTCGAAGGTGCCCGCCTGCACGGCGACCTTCAGGCCGCACGCGTTGTTCGGGTCGACGGTCTCACCGATGGGGGCAGCCCACAGCACGCCAGCCTCGTAGAAGTTGACGAAGTCGACAGTCTTCTGACGCTCGGCATTGTCTGTGAAGGAGGAGGAGCCCATGTCCATGGCCCCGCCCTGGATGCTCGGGATGATCGTGTCGAACCCGGCTTCTTCCCACTTGGGCTCGAGGCCCAGGCGTGCGCTGACGGCGTTGGCGAGGTCGACGCCCCAACCCACGATGTCACCGGAGGAGTTCTTGTACTCGTTTGGCGGGTACGAGGCGTCGGTGCCGAGCACCAACTCGCCCTTGTCCTTGATCTCGGCGGGGAGCAGCGCCACTGCTGCCTCGTCGACGGTGATCTTCGAGGTGTCGGTGGACTCCTTCTGCGGGCCTTCCTCGTTGGTGACGCACCCCGTAAGGGTGAGGACGGTTGCTGCGGCGAGCGCGGGAAGCGCGTAACGAATCTTCATTGATTTCTCCAATGTGAAGCCGACGGGGCTCCGGGTGGTGCATGTCGCTCTGAGTGTAGTGCCCCGGGGGCAGGGTAGGCCTACAGAGTCTCTACCCCGCTCCATACAGGGGCTGTTACCGGTAACAAAGCGCGCGGAATTGCGCGCCGGATCTCCCCAAACGCGCACATAACATTCCGGTTAAGCGCGCGACGCCACGCCGTCACCGGCGGCCAACTCAAGCCGATACCCCATCCCTGGCTCGGTCAGCAGGAAGCGTGGGGCACCCGCGTCTCGCTCAAGTTTCTTGCGCAGTTGCGACATGTACAGCCGCAAATACCCCGTATCAGTGACGTGCTCCGTCCCCCAGATATGGGTCAGCAGAGTCTGCCGGGTGACGAGCCGCCCGGCGTTGCGGGCGAGCAGGTCGATCATCTGCCACTCGGTCGGGGTGAGCCGAATCTGCCGCCGCCCGCCACCCGCGGTGTCGACAACGCTGCGGGCTGCGAGGTCAACCGTGACCTCGCCGAGCCGCACCACGAGCTCTGCCGGCGCATCCTGCACGGGACCGCGCCGGGGCACTCGCCGGGTCAGGGCGCGGACCCGGGCAAGCAGCTCCTCCACGGAAAACGGCTTCGTCAGATAGTCGTCGGCCCCCGCGTCGAGCGCCTCGACCTTGTCCGCGGTCCCAGCCCGGCCCGAGACGACAAGGATTGGGGCCTCAGACCAGCCCCGCACCGCGTGAATCACCTCAACGCCGTTGAGGTTCGGCATCCCCAGATCGAGGATGAGGAGGTCTGGGTGGTGCGCGATCGCGGCCGTAATCGCTTCGGAGCCGTCGACGGCCGTGATGATCTCGTAGCCCTGCGAGGTCAACGTGATGCGCAAGGCCCGCAGCAGCTGCGGGTCGTCGTCTGCAAGTAGGAGCTTCACGATCCGGTCACCTCCGTGGGGCCGGGTGCCACGCGCAACGAGACCACCATTGTCAGGCCCCCTCCCGGCGTATCCTCGGGTTCCAGTGTGCCACCCATCGCCTCGACGAACCCTTTCGAGAGCGCCAGCCCGAGGCCCAGACCGGTGCTGTTGTCCGTATCGCCCAGCCGCTGGAAGGGCTGGAACACCTCCCCGCGACGATCCGGCGCGATCCCCGGACCGTGATCCACAACCCGCACTTCCACGCGCCCCGCGAAGGTGCTGCTCGCAATCAGCACCGCCGTGCCCGCTGGGGCGAAGCGGCGTGCGTTCGCGAGCAGGTTCACAAGGACACGCTGCAACAGGACCGGATCGGCGAGTGCTTGCCGGTCCTCGTGGGCGAGCGCGAGCGCGACTTCGGCCGGACCGAGCCCCAGCTCATCGAGCGCCGGGCCAACAACGTCGGCGGGATCGAGCGCGACCGGGGCGATCGTCAGCGCATCCGCTTGAAGCCGGGTCACGTCGAGCAGATCGGTCACGAGCGCCGTCAGTGCGCCGAGGCTCTCCTCCGCGGTCTCGAGGAGCGCCCCCCGATCCTCCGCCGACAGGCGGGGGCCCGCGGTGCGCAGTCCCCCAACCGCCGCGGTCGCCGCCGCCAGTGGCCGCCGGAGGTCGTGGCTGAGGGCAGAGAGCAGCGCCCCCCGCACACGATCCGACGCGGCGATCGGCTCGATCTCACTGGCGGTGTCCGCGAGGTGCTGGTGTTCGAGTGCCACGTCGAGCTGGGCGATCAGCACCGCGAGAAGGCGCTGTGCCGCGGCGGGCAGATCTGTGCCGTAGAGTGCCAGCTCCGCGTGCGTACCGACCGGGTGCCTGGCTGCGGCCGCCCCACTGCACTCCCCTGAAACCGCCACCTCCGTGCCGTTTTCGGTGAGCCTGGCCCCGCGCAGCCCGAACGCCTCGCGGACCCGGTCGACGAGCGCCTGCACCGCGTTGTCGCCGCGCAGCACACTTCCTGCCGCGGTCTGGATCAGTTCCGATTCCGCGGCCGCGCGGCGGGCGGCGCGGGCCGTGCGCGCGGCCCGATCCACAACGTAGCTCACGAGCGCCGCGATTGTCATATAGAGCAGCAGGGCGACAACGTGCAGTGGGTCCGTGATCGTGACGGTAAACAACGGGGCAATGAACAAGAAGTCGAGCGTGATTCCCGAGAGCACGGCCGCAAACAGGGCGGGCCACAACCCGCCGACGAGCGCGACCACGACAACGAGCAGCTGATAGCTGAGCACGTCACCCGTGATCGACTCCGGACTGCGCAGGGCGTAGAGCAGCCAGGTGAGCAACGGACCACCCACGAGCGCGATCGCGAGCCCCGCAAGGCGACGCCGGATCGTGAGCCCGCCGCCCAGGCGCGGCAGCGCCCGCGTCCCCCCGGCAGCCGCGGCGTGCGGCACAATGTGCACGTCAATATCCCCGGACTCCCGGATCACGCTCGCACCGATCCCCGGCCCCGTGACCGCGGCGGCGAGGCGACCCCGGCGACTCGCACCGAGCACGAGCTGAGTCGCGTTGTGCGAGCGGGCGAACTCCACGAGCGAGGCCGGTACGTCGCTCCCCAACACCTGGTGGTAGCTGCCGCCCAGTTGCTCGGTGAGGGCGCGCTGCTGGGCGAGCGCGGCCGGGTTGTCGCTGCGCAACCCATCCGGGCTCGTCACGTGCACCGCAACAAGTGCTCCCCCGGCGGCGCGCGCCGCGATCCGGGCCCCGCGCCGCAGCAGCGTTTCGCCTTCGAGCCCCCCGGTAAGCGCGACAACCACGCGCTCCCGCGCCTCCCAGGTGCGGTCGATGCCGTGCTCGCTGCGGTAGCTCGTCAGCGCCTGATCGACCTCGTCCGCGAGCCACAACAGCGCGAGCTCGCGGAGCGCGGTGAGGTTACCGAGGCGGAAATAGTTCGAGAGCGCGGCGTCAATGCGCTCGGCCGGATAGACCACCCCGCCCGCCAGCCGATCGCGCAGCGCCTGCGGGGCAAGATCAATTACCTCGATCTGGTCAGCCTCACGCAGGAAACGATCCGGCACAGTTTCGCGCTGCGGCACCCCCGTGATCTGCTCCACCACGTCGTTCACCGAGGCGATGTGCTGGATATTCAGGGTCGAGAGCACGTCGATTCCGGCGTCGAGGAGCTCGGCCACGTCTTGCCACCGCTTTTCGTTGCGGGACCCGGCCGCGTTGGTGTGCGCCAGCTCGTCGACGAGCGCGAGCTCCGGGTGCCTGGCGAGCACGGCATCGAGGTCCATCTCGTCAAGCGTGACGCCCCGGTGCACGAGGCTGTGGCGCGGGATCTCGGGCAACCCCCGGGCGACCTCCGCGGTCGCTGCCCGCCCGTGGGTCTCCACAATCGCGATCACCACGTCGCCGCCCGCATCCCGCAGCCGGTGCCCCTCCTCGAGCATCGCGTAGGTCTTGCCCACGCCGGGGGCGGCACCGAGCAGCACCCGCAGTCGCCCCCGTGTTGTCATGCCGTGGCCTCCCGTTCGTCAAGATCTAGATTAAGCCGGAGCACATTGATTCGTTCGGAACCGAGGAAGCCGAGGTCGGGCGCCTCGAGGTGCGCAGCGATGATATCGCGCAGTTCCGCCTCCGGGATCCCGCGCTCCGCCGCGATCCGCGGCACCTGCAGCGCCGCATACTCCGGGCTGATGTGCGGATCCAAGCCCGAAGCTGACGCCGTCACCGCGTCGGCCGGGATTGCGTGCTCGGGAACCCCGTCGCGTTCGGCGATCGCTGCGCGCCGCTCGGTCACCGCGGCCACGAGTTCCGGGTGCTCCGGCCCCCAGTTTGTGCCGGAGGATGCGGCGGCGTCGTATCCGTCCCCCGCTGCAGATGGGCGCGGCTGGAAGTATTGCGGCAGCGGCGCACCGGCAGCATCGGTGAACGACTGACCGATCAGGGCCGATCCAACGACGACACCGTCCGGACCGGTGAGCGTGGAGCCGTTCGCCTGCGCCGGGAGGAGGAACTGGCCGAGCCCCGTAATCACGGCGGTATACCCCACCCCCAGCAGCAGCGTGCAGGCGAGCAGTGCGCGAACCGCGACCCCGAGGGTTTTCCCCGCGGTGCGTGAGCGTGCGTTCATGGTGTTCTCTCTTTTCCGTGTGGTGAGGTGCGGGATACGGCGAGCGCTAGAACCCGGGAATGAGGCGGACCAGCATGTCGATGAGCCAGATCCCGATGAACGGGGTCACGATCCCACCCAGCCCGTAGATGGCGAGGTTGCGGCCCAGGAGCTTCGCCGCGGTCGCGGGACGGTACTTGACGCCGCGGAGCGCAAGCGGGACCAGGAACACGATCACGATTGCGTTGAAGATCACGGCCGAGAGGACCGCGGAGGCCGGCGAGTGCAGCCCCATGATGTTCAGGGCGCCCAGCCCCGGGAACACCCCCATGAACAGCGCGGGGATGATCGCGAAGTACTTCGCGATGTCGTTGGCGATCGAGAACGTGGTGAGCGCTCCCCGGGTGATCAGTAGCTGCTTGCCGATCGCCACGATGTCGATGAGTTTTGTCGGGTCGGAGTCGAGGTCGACCATATTGCCGGCTTCCTTCGCGGCGGAGGTACCCGTGTTCATCGCGACTCCCACGTCAGCCTGCGCAAGCGCCGGGGCGTCGTTTGTGCCGTCGCCCGTCATTGCGACGAGTCGCCCACCGTCCTGCTCACGCCGGATGTAGGCGAGCTTGTCCTCGGGGGTGGCCTCCGCCAGGAAATCGTCCACTCCCGCCTCCTTCGCGATGGCCGCAGCGGTAAGCGGGTTGTCGCCGGTCACCATCACGGTCCGAATTCCCATCGCCCGCAGCTCCCGGAAACGCTCGGTGAGCCCCTCCTTCACCACGTCTTTGAGGTGGATCACGCCGAGCAGCCGGGCCGAGCCGTCCGGTCGCTTCTCCGCCACCACGAGCGGCGTCCCGCCGGACTGCGAGATCCGCTCGACGGCGGCGCGCATTTCAGCCGCTTCTCCGGCAGGGATCGGCTCGCTGTCTTCCTCGAGCCACGCGATCACGGCGGATCCGGCACCCTTGCGCAGCTGCGAACCGTCCGGGCAGTCCAGGCCGGACATGCGAGTCTGCGCGGTGAACGGCACCACAACGGCGTCGGGATCCGCCTCAACCTGCACACCCTGCAGCTGTGCCAGATCCACGATCGAGGTGCCCTCGGGCGTGGGATCCGCGAGCGAGGAGCGGGCCGCGGCCGCCACGAATTCCTGTTCGGTGACACCCCCGATGCGCACAAACTCGCTCGCCCGCCGGTTGCCGTAGGTGATCGTGCCGGTCTTATCGAGCAACAGCGTCGTGACGTCACCCGCGGCCTCCACGGCGCGGCCGGACATCGCCAGCACGTTGCGCTGAACCAACCTGTCCATGCCCGCGATCCCGATGGCCGAGAGCAACGCGCCGATCGTGGTCGGGATCAAGCACACAAGCAGGGCCACGAGCACGGTAATGCTGAGCGGTGCGGCCGCGAAGGACGCGATCGGGCCGAGCGTCAATGTGACGGTGACGAACACGATCGACAGTGCCGCGAGCAGGATATTGAGTGCGATCTCGTTCGGTGTGCGCTGTCGCGCGGCACCCTCCACGAGGGCGATCATGCGGTCGACAAAGGTCTCCCCCGGTTTCGCCGTGATCTGCACCACGATACGATCCGACAGCACCCGCGTGCCGCCCGTCACGGCGGAGCGGTCACCTCCGGATTCGCGCACCACGGGCGCGGATTCACCGGTGATCGCCGACTCGTCCACAGAGGCGATACCCCACACGATGTCCCCGTCACCCGGGATCGGCTCCCCGGCGACAACGACGACCACGTCACCAAGCCGCAGCTCCGCCGAGGACACCTCGCCGGTCTCGGCTCGCTCCGCCGCGGGATCCCCCACCGCGTCGTAGTCGAGCACCCGACGGGCCGTGGTGCTTGTACGCGTTTGCCGCAGCGAGTTTGCCTGCGCCTTCCCGCGCCCCTCCGCGATGGATTCCGCGAGGTTCGCGAACAGCACCGTGAGCCACAACCACACCGCAATGATTGCCGTGAATGACCACGGGATCGGAGATCCCCCGGAGACCTGGGGCCCAGCGAGGAACGGCTCCACCACGGCGAGCACGGTCGTGAGCATCGCGCCGACCCAGACGATCAGCATGACCGGGTTGCGCCACTGCGCGCGCGGGTGCAGCTTGCGCAGCGCGTCGGGAAGCGCGGCGCGCACCTGCGCCCAGGTGAGCGTTTTCGGTGGCTTCGCTGCGGCGCGAACGGCTGCCGCCTGGTCCGCGGCCTCCCGCCGGGCCTGCTCCGGAGTGTGTGTGAGCGTTGACATGAGTTACCTCAGCCCTTCCGCCAGGGGACCCAGCGTCAAGATCGGGAAGAATACGAGTGCGGTGACGAGCACGGCAGTGCCGGCCATGAGGCCCACGAAGAGCGGCCGGTGCGTCTGCAGCGTGCCAGCCGTGGCGGGAACGGTGTCCTGCGCGGCGAGCGAGCCGGCGAGCGCCAGCACGAGCGCGATGGGGATGAAGCGACCGAGCAGCATTGCGACGCCGATCGCGGCCGTGAACCACGGGGTGCTCGCGGTGAGACCGGCGAAGGCGGAGCCGTTGTTGTTTGCCCCCGAGGCAAACGCGTAGATCACCTCGGAGAGCCCGTGCACGCCGGGGTTCGCAATCGACTCGCCTACCACGCTCTCGCGCACGCCCGGGAGCGCGAAGCTCAGGGCGACGCCCACGAGCACAAGCACCGGCATCACCAGGATGTACAGGCTCGCGAGTTTCATCTCCCGCGGACCGATCTTCTTCCCGAGGTACTCGGGAGTGCGCCCCACGAGCAGCCCGGCGATGAACACCGCGATGATCGCGACGATCAGCATGCCGTATAGGCCGGATCCGACACCGCCCGGGGCGATCTCGCCGAGCATCATGTTCAGCATCGGCATCATGCCACCGAGCGCGGTGAAGGAGTCGTGCATGGCGTTGACGGCCCCCGTGGAGGTGAGCGTCGAGGCGGAACCGAAGACCGTCGATCCGACGATCCCGAAGCGCAGCTCCTTCCCCTCCATCGCCCCGCCCGCGAGGTGCGGGCCGGCGCCGTTTCCGGCGAGTTCGAACGCGGTCAGCGCCGTCACCGAGATCAGGGCGAGCGTCGCCATCACGGCGAGGATCGCGAGGCCCTGACGGCGGTCCCCCACAATCCGACCGAGCGTGCGCGGCAGCGCGAACGGGATCAGCAGGATGAGCAGGATCTGCACCAGGTTGGTCCAACCCGCAGGGTTCTCGAAGGGGTGCGCCGAGTTCGCGTTGAAGAACCCGCCGCCATTCGTTCCGAGCAGCTTGATTGCCTCCTGCGAGGCAACCGGGCCGCCCGGGAGTTGTTGGGTGCCGCCCGCGAGTGTGGACACGTCGGTGAAGCCAGCCAAATTCTGGATCACGCCCCCCGCGAGCAGCACAAGGGCGCCGAGCACCGAGATCGGCAGTAGGATACGCACCGAGCCGCGAATCAGGTCGACCCAAAAGTTGCCAATGGTGCCGGATCGGCGGGACGCGAAGCCGCGCACAAGCGCGATCGCGACCGCGATGCCGGTGGCCGCCGACACGAAGTTCTGCACCGCAAGCCCCGCGAACTGCACGGTGTAGCCCACGGTCACCTCCGGTGAGTACGCCTGCCAGTTCGTGTTGGCAACAAACGAAATCGCGGTATTGAACGCGATCCCCTCGGGAACTGGCGGTAGCCCGAGCGAGTACGGGAGCCACTGCTGGGTGCGCTGCAGGAGATAGAGGAAGAGGACACCCACGAGAGAGAACATGAGCACCGCGCGCAGATATGCCTGCCACGACTGCTCACGCTTCGGGTCCACCCCGATCACACGGTAGAGCCCACGCTCCACCGCCCAGTCGCGGCCGCTTGTGTACACCCACGCCATATAGTCGCCCAGGGGACGGTACGTGATCGCGAGGATCAGGATCAGGGTCCCGACCGTGGCGAAAAATCCGAGCCAGACCATCAGAACTTCTCGGGCTTCACGAGGGCGAATACAAGATAGGCGATGGCCCCGAGGCCCAGCAGCACGGCGAGAGCTTCAAGAATGATCACAGCTTCTCCACCGCCTTCCCCACGAGCGCCACGATGGCGAAGAGGGCGAGGGCGCCGAGGATATACACGACGTCGAGCACAAGAAGCTCCGATCGAAGAACCGCCGCGGACCAGGCCCGCGGAGCGCCCGATCCGGGCGCTGAAGCCAGTGCATCACCCCTGAGGAGACCCCGGGAGGCCCCCTCACGGGATCCATACGGGCGCGGGCCGTGGGTACCCGGATCCTTACGGTTTGCTCACACCCAGCACTCCGAAAACGCCTGTGGGCGGTGCCCCCGTTGGGAGGCACCGCCCACAGGCGTCACAGACTTGGACTACTCCGAGTCGTCCTTGCGGCGTCGAGCGCGCAGTGCGAGGAGCCCAGCTCCCAGAACCAGGAGCACGCCGCCACCGATCAGCCACGGCGTCATCGCGCCGCCACCGGTCGTGACGAGGCCAGGCGTCTTGCCGGGCTTCGGCGGATCCACCGGGGGATCAACCGGTGGTACCGGGGTGGCCGGGAACTCATTCACCACGGTGAGCTGCGCAGCGGCCCCTGCGGCGACGGTCACGGTGCCCACAGCGGGGTCTCCGAGGTTCGGCGTGATGCTCACCTTGGCGGCACCCCCGGTCTCGGTTTCCCGCAGCTCACAGGCAGCGCCCACGGGCAGCTCTTCGTAGCTCGCGGTCAGCCCGCCGGCCTTCGACAGCTCGCGCTCGGCCCCGTCCGGAACGTCGATCTCGACGGTCTTGCCATCGCGATCGATGGTGCAGGCCAGCGCCACCGTGAACACCTTGTCGGTGACTTCCGCAGCACCCGGGCCGGTGACCTTCTTCTCGACCTCGATCGCGCCGATGTCGAAGGTGTTGATCACGCGGAGCGCGAGGTCGTCGCCGGCACCGATCACGACCGGCTCGGTGACCGGATCGCCCGCAGCGTTCACGATCTCCGAGGAGGTCGCACCGCCGGTCACGGTCTCCGTGAGCTCACACGCCGCGCCGATGGGCAGCCCGGCGTACTCGGCCTGGTACTCGGTCTCCGCGGTGAGCGGGCGGGTCGCCCCCTCAGGCACGGTCACCGGCTTGCCGGCGATCTCACACGCGAGTGAAACCTCGAAGGGTCCGGCACCCCAGCGCTCAGCACCCGCACCCGTGATCTCCTTCGTCACGTGCAGCTTGCCCGCGTCGAAGGTGTTCACCGCGGTGAAGACGACCGGGAACTCGGTCGGCCCGACCTCGACAGGACCCTCGGAGGTGTCCGGGGTGATCGAGGTACTGGTCGCCCCTCCCGTTCCTGTCTCCTCGACCGTGCAGGCACCGCCATACGGCAGGTTCTCGATCAGCTTCGAGCCATTGCCGGCAGCAATCTCAGCCTTCGTGAACTCCACGGTGCCGTCCCAGACGGTGTTGCCCTCGTACGTGCAGAGCACCGAGAAGGTGAACGTGGTGTCGCCGGCGATCGCCGCCGCACCCTCACCCGTGATCTGCTTCTCGATCGAAATCGCGCCGAGCGGGAAGACGTTGGTCAGCACGAGCTCGATGTCGGGCTGCTCCTTCGTGATCTCGAACGTCCACGTTCCGTCCTCGTTCGGCTCGACAAACTGGTTGCCGATCGTGAGGTTGGCGCGGGCACCCTTGGGGTCAAGCTCCGTCAGCGTGCACTTGGCACCGACGGGGAGCTGATCCACGAGCCACTTCGTGCCGTCCGCGGTGAGCTCAGTCTCCGCGGGATCGAGCGCGATCTCGGCACCCAGGAAGGTGCACGATGCCGCGACCGGGAACGAACCATAGTCGATGGGGTCACCATCCTGGTTGCTCGCGCCCGTCACGTCCTTATCGACGGTGAACGATCCCAGCTCGTAGGTGTTCGTGAGCTTGGCGACGGGCACCGGATCGGTGTCTCGGCCGATCGTGACCGGGTCACCAACGGTCGAGGAGGTCTCGCCGTTGACACCTGGGACATCCTCGACGATGCACTCGGCACCCCACGGGAACTGCTCCGGGAGCGTCACGGTTTCGCCGTTCTTGACGGTCACCGTGACCGGGTCGAGCGTGACCTTGCCACCGATCGAGCCCTCACGTTCGGGGACCGTGCAGACGACCTGCACGTCGAAGGTCTCCGGCGCAAACTCTGCGCCGGGGCCGGTTACCGTCTTCTGCACGGCAATCGGGCCCGTCGCGAGCGCGACGCCGACGCGCAGCCCCTCGGTGGGGAGGACGCTTGCCTTCGTCGTCCCGTCCGACGCGATCGTCCGTGCACCCACCGCGATCGAGTTCCAGGCGACAGTGTCCGCGGTCATCTTCGGGGCCTGCGCCGGGGTGCGGGTCTCAAAGGTGTAGGCGAGACGCTCACCCGGCTGCAGCGGATTCGCCGAGAAGTCAAACTCCGTCTTTACGTGACGGATGTTCAACGCAGCGAGTTCCGCCTCCGTGGCGCCTGCCGGGATCGGTGTCCAGTAGTCCACGCACTGATCCTCGGTGGGCTTGAGGTCGGCGATACACGCCGCGTTCTCAGAGCTGGAGTAGTACTGGGTGGGGGCTGCGTCCGTGCGGTAGCCGTCGGCCATCACGATCGCGGTGTTGCCGACCCACGTGGGCTGCCACTCCGACTTACGCGGCATCAACACGAGCGAGCCCTGGTCACCCGGCCTCGGAAGGGAGTCGATTGTTACGACCTTGTCCATCACGAGCGTGCCCGTGTTTTGAAGTTCCTCGCGCCAAGTCTCGACGCCGAGCGGCTTCGTGATCGGCACGCAGTTGTTGAAGGAGTAGCCCGTGTCGACGTCACCAAACTGCGGTACGCACGCCTTGCCCGCGTTCGGGTTCGGCACGTCTGCAATACCAAGTTCGTTGTCGTGCGCCCGCACGTACTTCTTGCCGCGCAGCGCACCCGCCTCGGTCGGATAGACCTCGGTGTTCGCGCCACAGGTGTTGACCTGCTGAGACGAATCGAAGTTGCAGCCGTCGAAGGGCTGATCGGCCTCGATGGTGAACTCGTTCAGGAGCGAGTTCTCCGATCCTGCAAGCACTCCAGGGCGGAACATCATGTTCACCGTGATCGTGTAGACCTCTTGCGGGTACAGCACCGACCCGTCGGGGAAGGTGAAGCGCAGGTGTGCGGGCTCGCCACCTGGGGCGACAGGATCGAAGTTGGCGTCGAGGTACTCGACGTCCACACCGGCAGGGTTGACGGGCATCGCCGAGGACGCCGGCGCGATTCGGTTCTCGAGCGTGAACTTGAATCGCTCCGAGACCTCTGCGTCGGGATCGAAGATCAACTGCGGCTTTCCGTCCGCCATCGGCAGCACGTCCACGATGATGGGATCCGCGATCCCGAGCTCTTCGTTCTCACGCATGTCATCGGAGCGCGGGGCGGTGTTTGTGGTCTTGAGCTTGAACGGAATCACCTCGCCGGGCTTCTGCGCGCCCAGCGGGGTCTTTTCAACCGCAACCTCAATCCCCTCCGCGAGGTACGTCACGTTGTCCGTAGCCTCGTCGGAGGCTACGAGCGGCAGTGGCACCGGCGATCCGGCAATCGGCAGCTTCACATGGCTCTCCGCATCCGCATCCACTGTGTTCGTGAACAGGCCGCCGGGAGCGGTCGGCGCCTCACCCGGGGCGCTGATCGCTGAGTTGGAGTCGGGGACGGGCTCGCTGGGATCCGACACGAGATAGGCACGCCGCTTCACATCGAGGGCAATATCCGCCTTCGGGTTCGCAGGGTTCTCGAACGCGCGCGGGTTCCCGGCATCGTCAAGGTTCTGGTAGGTCAGGCGAATACCGCGCACCTTGTCGTAGTCAGCAGGTGCGATGTTTGCGAGCAGGGCGGCGGCGGCACCGGTGATCTTGCCGTCAACAACCGCGACCGGTGCTGCGCTGCCGGGAACCCAACCGTCACCGTTCGGTGTGCTCGAGTCTGGGGTGAAATCGAGCTTGTTGCCGGGGAGGCCGGAAGTGAAATCACCGAAGAGCACCTCCGCATGCACACTGTTGACCGGAGTCGGCACAGCGAGCGTGTCGTCGGTGAACCCGACAAAGCGATACGCGTTCCAGAAGCTCTTCGCGGAGGGCTCGCCGGGCGTCCGGTTCTCCCCGGAATCCGTTACGACGAGCTTGTCCGCGCGCGCAGTTCCCGTGGGTCGCGCGGTGAGGTCCATGCGGATCGCCGCCCACTCCTCGGACGTGTGCTTCGGGTCGCCGGGCAGCCACTCCACGCGCTGCTGGTCTGGCGTGAATGCTTTAGTAGTCTGGACGTCGAGCTCGAAGGTGTCGAGCGCGATCTGTGCTTCATCGTCGGCTTCTGCGTGCGAGCCTGTCGGGGCCCCGGAGATGTCACAGAGATCGCAGGCGAGTGCCTCTGCCTCGTTCTTGATCGGGGAGTCCACTCGGGTCACCGGCTCACCGCTTTCACGGTGCGTCTTGCGCAGCTGCAGGTCCATGACCAGCGTCGCCTTCGCGTTGCTCTCGATCGAGTTCGTATTGCCGTCGGCGTCCGCCCGGCCCTCGTTGTGGAGCTGGATCTTCACGGTGTCCGCAAGGATCGCTTGCCCGGCAGGCGTATCCGCGAGCGCCACCGCAGCGCCGGGCGCGTGCCGGGTCTCGGTGCCGTCGGAGGCGGTGAGGATCACCACGGTCTTGTTCCAGTCCGCGCCCGCAACGTTGTTCGGGGCGAACACGATGCGCTGGATGTTGAACACGTCGAAGGGGCTCGCGCCGCCCGCACCGGGGTCGATGATGTCGAGCTGTTCCAGGCGGGTGACCGACGTGTTGGTAGCCACGAGCGTCACGCGGCTCGTCGGATACTGCGACTGGTCCGCGTCCGTCGGCGGCACGCCGAGCACACCGCCCGTCCAACCCTTCTGGAGCTTGACCCCCACGGGTCGATCGATGATCGAGATGATGTCGCCGTCATCGTCGTGCCCCATCACCTTCCCGTCGCTATCGACGGAGGTGCCGCTCGCGATGTTATTCACATCGCCCTTAGTGAGGGTGTTGTAGTCGGCGGTGCCGAGCACCGGCTCGCCCGCCGGGACGCGCTTGGAGTCGCGCAGCTCCCACTCAAGGTCGAGGGCGCGCACGCCCTCCGAGCTGGGGCTCGCGCTATTTGTCTTCGCGACGCCGGATCCGACGGCCGGAGCGAGCGGATCGGTCGATCCGGCGCGGGCCGCGGAGTCCTCCGCGTAGAGGAGCCGGACACCCGTCGTGCTGAGCTGTTCGGCCTCCGTCAGGGCGAGCTCGGGAACGGCGCCGCGGTAGGGCAGGTTCCCGACGGCGGCAGCGATCGTCGACCAGGTACCGGTAGCGGCGTTCCACAGCTGCACGTCGGTGACCTGGTCCCACTGCAGGGACGGATCGAGCTCGGGCGTGATCGCCTTGATCTTGAACAGGTTGAAGGCGTTGTAGACGGTGCTCTGTACGGGGTCCGACGGGCCCGCAGCCGGATCGAAGCTCTCGCCCGGCGCGAGGCGCGTGTCGGCGATCGCCATCTGATCCACTCCGGTGCGTCCACCCGTCGACCAGTACAGCCGGGAGGTCGCGTGCGCGCCGCTGCGGGACGGCACGACGCCGTCCTCAGGAGTGATCCAAACCTTCTCGAGCAGGTCGTGCACCCCGATGATCGGGTTGTTGATCTGGAGTTCCTGGCAGCTCTCAGCGGAGACGCCCGGTTCAACGCCCGGTGCGCCGGTGGCACCAGAGGCGGCACAGTTCTCAACGATCTGGTGCTCGCCGCCCGGAGCCTCGACAGGGGGAAGGCCCTCCTTCAGCTCTGAAGTGAAGTTCGGCTGCACAGTGTTGCCCGGTTCAAAACCGGGGTTCTCGTTGGCGAAGTCAAACTGCAGTCCGCCCATGCGATCGCGCAGCTCTTCCGGGATCACCATCGTGAAGCTCGTCGCACCCACCACGTTCTCAGCGCCCGGCAGGTCCTTCCAGACCCCGTCAATCGTGTCGTAGTAGCGCACGGTGAGGGTCGCGCCCGCGGGCACGTCCGTCTTCGTGATCTGCTTGGGGCGGAACGAGTCCCAGAACGACGACGCCTTCGGCGCGCTGTTCGGGTCGTTCGGATCGCTGAGCGCGGGGTCCGTCACCACAATGTGCTGGGCGTTCGCGTTCGAGGCGGGCTTCGGCTTCAGCTGGGTGGGGAGCTGTACCGTGGCGGTCTCGCCCTTGTAGCCCCACATTTCGCCAGGATTGACCTTCTTTGTCGTTTCCAGCTCGAGGTGCTGCTCGGCGAACCCGAGATCGTCTTCGGCCGGTGCCGTCGCCTCGCCGTTCGGGTTCTTCCCGGTGACGAGAATCTCGTTGTTCAGGGTGGCGCCTGGGAGCGCCTCCGCCGTCGCCTCAGCCTCGAACTCGATCTTGCTGGATCCGCCCGGCTCAATCGCTCCGGGAGCATCCGAGGTGAAGGTGACCTCGAAGAAGTTCAGGGTTCCGAAATCGGCCGGCAGGGTGGGGAACGGCTGCCCGTCGAAGAGCTGCGTCACGATCTCGACGAGATCGCCGTTCGTGTCCAGGTAGTTCAGCGTGACCGTGCCGCCGGTGGCGGTGGTCGGGTACTGCACCGTCCCCGTGAAGCCGGTGAATTCAAGCATCTGGACGCCGTCGACCTCGCCGAACTTGCCGGTCGCGGGCTCGCGAATCGTGAGTGTCTCGAGGTTGGTCAGGCTCGTGTTCGTGCCGGTAAGGGTGACGCCGGTGGTCTCCCCGGCGATCAGCTCGCTCTCCGCGAAGTCCTTCGTTGCGCCGACGGTGAGCGGATCGGTGATGATCGTGTAGTCGGCCTCGTTTTCAGCTTCGGCCTGTTGATCGTCGAGGTTCACCTCGCTTGTCACGGTGTTCTCAACGGTCGTGGTGTTGGGAAGATCTGCCACGTCAGGGCCCTGCTCGAGGTCGAGCTCGAAGCCGCCGCCCGCCGAAGAGGGGATCTTGCCACCATCGGCTGCGGTGAAGGTGACGCGAATACCCTTCGCTCCCGCGGGGGGTGCGTTTGGCATGTCATCGGCTGAGAGGACTCGGGACACCCACGCGCCGTCCACGTAGTACTCAACCGTGGCGGTTGGCGCCGCGCCCTCAGGGAACGTCAGAGCCTCGAGAGCGGTCATGTCCAGGTGATCAAACGGATTCGGGCTAGCGTCCGGATCCTTCGGGTCGGTCAGCACCAGGGAGTCCACACCCGCGTTTGAGGTGTTCGTGCCCTTCACGGTGAGCGTCGTCGGCGTGCCTGGCACGGCCTGCCCACGATTGGGGCTGTACGCCTTCTCGACCTCGGTGCTGAGCTTGAGCTCAATCTCCGGGGTGACCGTCACCACGTCCGACACCTCGGCTGCGTTTTCCGCGTCGGCGACGGCGGTGTTCACAATCGGCACGCCGTTGGCTTCGTAGGGGAGGTTGTCGCGGAGCTTCACCTGGATCGTGATGACCGCGTCCGCGTTCTCCAGCAGGCCGACGGTACCGTCGCCGAGGGGGTCGATGAACTCGACCGTGACCTGGTTGCCGTCTACGACGGGCGGCTTCGCGGTCGCGTTCGCGACGGAGACGCTGCCCGGAATAATCTCGAACTCCGCGGGGATCAGGTCGGAGAGCGTCGCCCCCCGGCATCCGAGATCTGTGATCGTGGAGCAGCCGAGCTCAATGTGGTACTCCATCGTCTCACCAGGCTTCAGCGACGTCGCCGAGGCTGACTTAGTGATCTCGAGCACCGCCGTGTCTTCAGCCGCTTGCGCGATCTGCGGCGTGGTGATTGCCATGCCGAGCGCGAGGGCCGCGCCAAGGGCCCAGGCAACTCCACGCCGACCGGACTTCTGTGTGTGTCGTAAGCGTCGCACGCCTATCCCCATTTCCAACCCCCCGGCGGAGTTCCCCGAGTTCGTCCTCGGGAAACAATTTGCTTTCACACTAACCGATGAGGGAGCCATGCGCATCTTCTGATGTCGTTCAGTGTCCCCAGGGACTTCGAGATGGGGCCAAAACGCACAGAGGGGCCCGCGCCAACTGGCGCGAGCCCCTCTCGAGCGACCGTGATTCAGGTGAGAATCACAATCTCGTCACGCTAGGCGTGCCGACCCGTCCGGCGACGAGCGAGCAGCAGTGCGCCCCCGCCCAGCACCAGCAGTGCCGCGCCACCCAGGCCATACGCCCAGGGAGCGATGCCACCGGTGACGGCCAGGCCGCCTACGGTCACGGCACCCTTGGGCTGATCCGGCGTGCCTTCGGGGCCCTTCGGACCCGGCTTCACCGGCTCCTCGGGATCCGTCGTGGGCACCTCGGGGCCGGGGCCCTTCGGCTCGGTCACGATCACGCCAGCGTCCCAGGTGGGATCGATGCCCTGCGTCGCCTTGATGGCACCGGTCAGGTGTGCGTATTCGTAGTCGAGGGTCAGATTCGCGTTGGAGTCATCGAGGATGATCCAGGTGCTGAACCCGTCCTTGCCTGCGTTCGAGTCGAGCGCGGCATCGCCGCCACCCGTCTTCGTGAACTGGTAGACCTTCGCCTGAGCCGGCGTCAGCTCGAACTGCACCCGGTACTTGCCCGCGCGAAGCTCGTCAAAGACGTACAGCCCGTTCTTGTCGGTCTTGGTCTCGGCGACAAGGTTGCCCTGTGCGTCGAAGAGGCGCACGATGACGTCCTTCAGGGTGTACTCGGTGTCACCCTGCAGGCCATCCTTGTTCGTGTCGATCCAGACCACGTCACCGACCGCGTAGGTCTTGTGCTTGAACCCGAAGTCGAGCGAGGGATCACGATCACCGTTGTTCACGAGATCGTCACGCGAGATCGCGGTCCACTCCGAAGAGTCGAGTTCGCGGTCGTCGGTGCCACCGGTCTTCGTCGGGATCAGGCCCTCGAGCGCCTTCTGCGTGCCTGCGTCCTCCTGGTCGATCGAAACCGTGTAGGTTTCGCCGTCCTTCAGCGCGGGCAGGTTCGGGAACTCATAGAAACCCTGCTCGTTTGTCACAACGGGCTCAACGGGGTTGCCGAAGACATCCGTCACGGGGTTCCCATCGGGGCCCGTCAGAACGAGCTTGACGCCCGGGATCGGGGTCTCGTCCTTGTGCGTGCCCTGCACACCATCGCCGTCCACGTCGAGCCACACGTAGTCGCCCACCGAGACCGACTTCAGCACCACGCCCGCGTCCCACGTCGGGTCGATGCCCTGCGTGGCCAGCACGTTCGTGCCCGCTGCGGTCGTGTAGTCGTGCGTGAGGAAGGTGTTCGTATCGTCGAGCACGATCTTGCCACTGCGGCCCGTGACCGGGTCCGCGTTGGAATCGGTCTCGGCCGGATCAACGGTCAGCGTGGTGAAGACGTACTTCGCCTGCTGCTCGTCGGTCAGCACGAACTCGACCTCGTAGGTGCCGGCTGCCAGCTCATCGAAGAGGTAGCGGCCGTTCGCGTCGGTCTTCGTCTCGGTGACCACGTTTCCGTCGGCGTCGAGCAGGCGGACGGTGACGCCCTCGAGGAACTCGTCCTCGCCCTGCTGTCCGTCACGGTTGGTGTCCACCCAGACGATGTCGCCGATGGCGTAGCTCTTCACCTGGAACCCGAAGTCCAGCGACGGATCACGATCACCATCGCTCACGAGATCGTCACGCGACACAGCAGTCCACGTCGAGGAATCCTTCTCAGAATCCTTCGTCCCGTTCTCCTTGGTCGGGATCAGACCCTCAAGCGCCTTCACAGTCTTCTCGTCGTCCTGCACGATCGAAACCGTGTAGGTCTCGCCCTGCTTCAGCGCCGGAAGATCGGTGAACTCGTAGAAGCCCTTCTCATCCGTCACAGTCGCCTCAACAGGGTTACCGAAGACATCCGTCACCGGGTTGCCATCGGGGCCCGTCACGACGAGCTTGACGCCCGCGATCGGCTTCTCGTCAGCATCCTGTACGCCGTCACGGTTGGCATCGAGCCACACGTAGTCGCCAACGGAGACCGACTTCGAGTGGAACCCGAAGTCCAGCGACGGGTCACGATCGCCATCGTTGACGAGATCGTCACGCGACACCGCAGTCCACTTCGAGGAATCGAGCTCGCGATCCTTCGTGCCGTTTTCCTTCGTGGGAACCAGGCCCACAAGCGCGGCCTTTGTGCCCTCGTCCTCCTGGTCGATCGAGACCGTGTAGGTCTGACCATCCTTGAGCGCCGGCAGGTTCACGAACGTGTAGAACCCGTTCTCATCGGTCACGACAGCTTCGACAGGCTTCCCGAAGACGTCAGTCACTGGCTTGCCTTCAGGGCCCGTCAGCACTAGCTTGACGCCGGCGATCGGGAGTTCCTTCTCGTCCGTGCCCTGCACGCCGTCACGGTCAACGTCGAGCCACACGTAGTCACCCACGGAAACCGACTTGGTCCGGAACCCGAAGTCAAGCGACGGATCACGATCACCATCGTTCACGAGGTCGTCACGCGACACCGCAGTCCACTCCGAAGAGTCGAGCTCGCGGTCGTCAGTGCCACCGGTCTTCGTCGGGATCAGGCCGTCGAGCGCCTTCTGCGTACCCTTGTCATCCTGGTCGATCGAGACCGTGTAGGTCTCGCCGGCCTTCAGCGCGGGCAGATTCGGGAACTCGTAGAAACCCTTGTCGTTCGTCACGGTCGGCTCGACAGGCTTGCCGAAGACATCCGTCACCGGGTTGCCATCAGGACCGGTCAGCACGAGCTTGACACCCTCGATGGGGGTCTCACCCTCGTGCGTTCCCTGCACACCGTCGCCATCAATATCGAACCAGACGTAGTCGCCCACCGACACCGACTTCGAGTGGAATCCGAAGTCCAGCGACGGGTCACGGTCACCATCGTTCACGAGATCGTCACGCGACACAGCAGTCCACGTCGACGAATCCTTCTCGCGATCGTCAGTGCCCTTCTCCTTGGTCGGGATCAGGCCCTCAAGCGCCTTCACAGTGCCCTCGTCGTCCTGCACGATCGACACCGTGTAGGTCTCGCCCGGCTGCAGAGCCGGAAGATCCGTGAACTCGTAGAAGCCCTTCTCATCCGTCACCGTCGGAACCACCGGGTTACCGTCGATGTCGGTGACAGGCTGACCGTTCGGTCCGGTCAGCGCGAGCTTGACACCCTTGATGGGGGCCTCGCCCTTGTCCTGGATGCCGTCGCGGTTCGCGTCGAGCCAGACGTAATCGCCAACCGAGACCTTCTTCACCGCGCTGCGCGGGGTGTTGAAGAACTTGGTCTCCTGCGAAGTACCGTCCTCGTTCACGATGAGCACGACAGGCTCGGTCTTCTTAACGAAGCCCTTCGGCGCCTTGATCTCGTGCACGGTGTAGGTGCCGGCCTGCTTCACGGTCGGAACTGCGTCGCCGTTCTTGCCGGCGATACGGAGCTTGCCACCGACGATATACATGTCGGAGATAACAACGTCACCCGCCGCGTCACGCAGCTCGAAGCGTGCGTCCGTATCGGTGATCGGCTCGCCCGTGGGGTCGATCTCGTTCAGCTTCGAGATATCGAGAGGCATGTCATTCGTCGGCGTGATCGTGACCTTCTCGGGTCCGATCGCGTTCTCTACGCCCTTGCCGTTCTCAAAGTCCTTGATCTTCACCTTGAAGAACAGCTCGGTGACCTTGCCGCCCGCGATCTCCTGGCCCTTTGCGACCGTGATCTTGTTGCTGGCCTGGTCAAACTGCGCCGTGAGCTTCGTCCCGGGGATCGTGTAATTCCCCTTGCCCGCGTTGCCGCCACCCTTGACCTGATCCGGTTTCACGAACCCGACAAACTCGAGATCCTCGACGAGCTGATCGGTGATGTCGAACAGCATGCTCTTGTATTCCAGGGTCGGCATGAACTGCACCCGGTAGATGAACTCGTCCTGCACGAGCGTGCCGTCCTCGTTCAGCGCAGCGCGGAGGTTCGTAGTGAACTCATCCTTCGCCGCGTTGTACACCGTCTTCTTCACGTCGATCTCGCGACCGGCGACACCTGCGGAGGAGTTCGTGTGCGAGTTGTAGACGATCTCCCGGTCAGTTCCGGCGTAGTCCGCGTTGTTCGTGACCGTGATCGCGCTCTTGCCTTCAATCGGCTTGGTCGGGATCGTAACCGTGAACTCGAAGCTCTTCGTCAGCGGCTTCTCAGCGGGGCCCCAGTTCGCGTCCTTGGGGAACACGCCGTTGGGCCGGAACTCGAGGTTTCCATCGGCGTTGAGCGACACGTCGAACGTGTCCTGATCAATCGGGAAACTCCAGTCGTACTTGCCCGTGATGCTCTTCTGAATCTCGGGAAGCGTCTTCGCGGAGACGTCGAGCAGCGAGTGATCGATGTAGTCGGTGATGACCGACTTCTGCGGGTCGCCCGTGTTCGCGCCAACTGTGAAGGTGAAGGGGATCTTCGCGATCGTCTCACCCTTGCCGAGCACGATCGGCTTGGAGTCAGCCCGCTTCTTGAACTTCTCCTTGTCGTCGATGCCGGTGCTCGGGTCCTTCGTGGTGACCACGTGGCCGTCGGTCGTAACCGTGCGGCCGTTTCCCTCGTCATACGCAAAGTGCCCGGAGTTCTTCACACCGTTGTACTGCACCGCAACGTACGGCTTGTTGTCCGGGTTCTCCGTGACCGACAGCCCCTCAACGCTCACGAGCTCGGCCTTCGCCTTGATCGTGTGCTTCTGGGTGACGTCCTTGCCGACGTTGATGCGCAGCACCTGGCCGTCGATCATGTAGGAGCCGACGTAGTCGTCCCCGGCGAAGTCCTCAGCCGAAACGCCGCTGACGAGCTTGTATGCGGGGCTCAGGAGATCTTCGCCGAGCACCCACTTCTGGTTCGCGGGCAGCGTGTCGGTGATGACCACGTTGCGCTGCAGCTCGTACTTCTTCCCGACAAACTTCTCGAACTGCTTCAGATCCGCCGTCAGCGTGTAGGTGATCGGGAGGGTCGGATCGATCTCAGGGCCCTTGCCCTTGAGGGTGATCGGGGTATCGCCCTTCAAGTCCGAGGACTTCTTGAACGCAGCTCCGTAGTCGGGTGACGGCGCCTTCGGTGTGGAAGCCCCGATCGTGTACGTCTTCGAGCCCGGCACACCCGCGATATCGGCGTTGTTGGTGAGCTTAATCTCGAACCGCTGGCCTTCCTTGTCCTTCACCAGGTCATACTTCGCCTGGAGCTGGCCGCGCAGGACCTCGAGCGCGTTAGCGTCGGTGATCTTTGCGGTGTAGAAGAGCTGGTAGATCGAGTTCTGCTCTGCCGGGAACGTGTGGGTGAAGGAGGTGCCCGTGTACTGTGCCGCGGACATGTCCACGGTGATCGGGCCCTGCTTGTTCATGCCCTGGGCATCCCAGAAGGTTTTCTGCATCTGGAACTTGCCCGGCACGAGGCTCATCCCCTCGGGCAGCGTGTCCGTGATCGTCACGTCGCGCGCGTCTTTGCTGTTGACCGAGATCGCGTAAACGATCTCCTTGTCCAGGAAATCGGGGCTGAGGACCACCTGGCCATTCGCATCGACCGTGACCGCGGGGAACTTCGGGTCGTACCCGTCCTTCCAGCCGCCGTCGGTGATCGTCGTCAGCTGATCGTCTTTGTCCTTGAAGATAACGGTCTGACTGGTCTCCTGACCGTTGACGTTCCAGACGACGTCCTGCACGGAGGATTCCTGCACAGTGTCGACCGTGAAGTTCAGGTCAAAGCCACCATTGTCAACCGAGATCGGGTCCTTGAACTTGATCGTCAGAACTCCGTCGGCGAGCGTGAAGGTCTCGATGGATTCGACACCCTGCGGGCCCTCAGCAATGGTGAAGCCCTTCGGCACCGAGATCACCGCGGTGTGACCACCGGGAATCTCGTTGCGGCTGAAGGTCACGCCAAGTACGTAGGACTCGCCCTCGACATATACCGGCTGGCCGTTGTGCGTGGCCAGGTTGTTCGGCAGCTGCAGGTGCACCGTGCCCTCTGCCGCCATGGCGGGAGCGGCGTTGAAACCGGTCACCACCAATAGCGCTGTCAGGACGCCGGCGAGCAGGGCTGACAGCCCGCTCCAGCGTCGTTTGGGCGCGGCTATTGCGCCCGGATATGCCGAAGGCATAGATCCCCCAATATTTGTATCGGCGCGCCAAAAAACGCTCCGAGTACCCCGTTGTGTGTGCGGGTGGCTCGACTCGAATCCCCTCGAGTAGTGTCTGCGCGATCCCCATCGCGCCATGACACGCACCTGCACGGGCCAAAATGCCCCACTCGACACTACCAGCGCGCGGCGTTCACTACCACGGAATCACGGCCGCACTCCAGTTCCCGACGCGCCGCCGCTTGGGTAGAAGTTCCGCATGAATACGCCAATTTTTCCCGGGCGGCAGCGATCACGGCCTCCCAGCGTCCGCAAAGATCACCCGCCTTGTCACCCTCCCCAGAGGCCTTCGCACACGCTCCCAGCGAAGGAACGCGCGCCCGCAGCGAACGGGCTCCACACCCAGGCGCGCGGCGGCGGCTTGGTGGGCAGCGGGCTTCGCACCCGGTCGTGGCTCGGGAACCCGGCGTCCGGCTACGCTGAGGACATGGGACGGGACCTCCAGAACCTGCCGGACACGGGCGCACCGGGGCCCTGGTTTCTCCGCGACGTGCGCCTCGCACGAGCCTACTTTGGCGTGCAAGCCGTGGCGGGTGCGCTCTGGTGGATCACCGTGTTCGCCAGCGATCAGGTCCGCTTCGCCACGCTCGGCGCACTGAATCCGGTCGCGGTGTTCTGGCTCGACCTGCCCTTGTTTGTGCTCGCCTCGGGGGTGGCCGCAGCCGGGTGGCGGCCCGCCGCTGCCGTAAGTGCGCTGTGGACGGCACTTGTTGCGACCGGCATGGCGACCTACGCAACCATCACCACTCTGGGCGGCTGGGGAGCCATTCTCATGGTCGCGGCAGCCATCGGGAGCGTCGGGTCAGCCCTCGTGTTCCGGCTCGGTCGGGTTCCCAGCGAACTCCTCCTGCGTGGTCCGCTCGCGGGGCGCACCGATACTTCCCGGACAACGGGTACGCGTCTGCGGCGCACGGCCGCGCAAACCAGCGTGTTTTGGGTGCTGTTCCTCGCCGCGTTCCCGCTCCTAATCGCCTGGCTCGAGTCCCGGTGGGGCCTCGCCATCGAGATTGGGGGCGCATGGCGATGGACGGGCGCCGCACTCTTCCTCGCCGCAGGCGCGCTCGGAATCTGGGCCGCCGTGTCCCTCGCCACAACCGGGAAGGGCACTCCCCTGCCCTCTGCCGCAACCACGACGCTCGTCATCCGCGGACCCTACCGTTTTGTACGCAACCCGATGGCGCTCGGCAGCATTGCCCAGGGCGTCGCCGTTGGCGTGATGCTGTCGTCGTGGTTCGTAGTGCTGTACGCGATCGCGGGCGCGCTCGTGTGGGACTGGCTTGTGCGCCCACACGAGGAACAAGATCTCGCTGAGCGATTCGGCGAACCGTTCCGGGCGTACCAAGAGCGGGTGCGGTGCTGGATTCCCACGTTCCCGCGGGGGTGAGTGCTACCAGGGGTGCGGCGCGTAATCCTTCAGGAAACAGCCGTAGAGATCTTCCTGCTCCTCCTCGCCGCGGACGATCGGGTCGTAGACCCGGGCCGCGCCGTCGACAAGATCGAGTGGGGCGTGGAAGCCTTCTTCAGCAAGGCGCACCTTCGTGAAGTGCGGGCGCTCGTCAGTGATCCAGCCCGTGTCCACCGCGGTCATGAGGATCTTGTCCGTCTCAAACATCTCGCCCGCGCTCGTGCGGGTCAACATGTTGAGCGCGGCCTTTGCCATGTTTGTGTGGGGGTGCCCCGGACCCTTGTAGCGGCGCGAGAACTGCCCCTCCATCGCCGAGACGTTGACAACGTAGGTGCGGCGCGCAGGCGAGGCCGCCATTGACGCGCGCAGCCGACTGATCAGGATGAAGGGTGCGGTCGCGTTGCACAGCTGCACCTCGAGCATTTCGAGTGGATCCACCTCCTGCACGTGCTGGACCCAGCTGTTCACGTGGGCCACGTCGGGGACCAGACCGCCCGCGTCGATCGCGCTCCCGTCTGCGTGCTTCTCCAGCGACGACGAGCCAGGTGCCATCGCGAGCGCACTGAGATCCGCACCAGTCAGTGTGTGCGCAAATCCTGCCGCGACCGTGCCCGCGAGGGCGGAGGCGTCCAACGGGTCGAGGGCGACGGTGCCGTCCGCGCCCACCGAGGACTGCAGGGCCCTCGGATGAAGCTCGGCGGGGCTGCCCAGCGTCATCGTGTCGGGGAAGCTGCCTGCGGGCAGCGGCTGCGACTCGGCGTCCGCGAGCAACGAGTATGAACCTGGCGAGCGGCGCACGGTTTGCGCGGCGTTGTTGATGAGGATGTCGAGCGGCCCCCCGGCCGCGACCGAGTCTGCGAGCGCCACTACCTGTGAAGGATCTCGCAAATCGATTCCGACGACGTGCAACCGGTCAAGCCAATCCGCGGAATCAGGGAGGGAGGCAAAGCGCCGAGCGGCGTCGCGCGGGAATCGCGTGGTGATTGTCAAGTCCGCGCCGTCCCGCAGGAGACGGAGTGCGATGTGCATTCCGATCTTCGCGCGACCCCCGGTCAGCAGCGCGCGCTTCCCCGTCAGGTCGGTGCGCGCGTTGCGCTTGGCGTGGCTTGACTCCGCGCAGCTCGGGCACAGCTGGTGGTAGAAGGCGTCCACCTGCGTATACGGCTGCTTGCATATATAGCAGTTCTGGGCCTTCCGCAGCTCCCCCGCGATGGGCGCGGTCGCACTCGTCGTGAGTGGCAGGCCACGGGTCTCGTCATCGATCCGGTCCGCAGCACCCGTCGCGGTTGCGGCGATCACCGCACGGTTCGCCGAGGATATCTCGTTGCGCGTCGAGCGCCGCCGCACCCGCTTGGCCGCCTTGTACATTCCGGAGGTTGCTCGACGAACGGACACCACGTCAGGGTGGTCCGAGGGCAGGTCACCCGCCGCTTCCAGCACCCGAAGGGCAATAGCGAGGTCGGCGGGATCGATAGAGCCCGGGGCCAGCTCGGGGCCAGAGGGTGTTTCGGTCATTGGGCCTATTTTACGCGAGATCCCTGACAGCCCCGGCTCCCGTCATTCCGGGTAGCTATGCGCAGTTTCCGCAGACACCGGAGAGCGCCATCAGCATGAAGCAGTTGGGACACACCGGCTGCACGCGCTCGGGTGCCGCCGCGGGCTTCACCTTCGGCTCGGCCTTGGGCTTCGCAACGCGGCGAGTTCCGGGACGCTTGGCCTTCGAGCTGCCCAGTTCTTCCGTCACGAGGTCGATCTCGGCAGCCTTTCCGCGACCGTGGTCGGGATGGTCCACCGCCCAGGTGCCGGGATAGCGGAGACTCTCCCACCGCGGCGCCGCGGCCCCGACGACGGCGATGATCTCTTCTTCGCTCTGGAACCCGACGGAGTACCCGCGGTGCACATAGATATTGGGGGCCTCGTCTGAGCGGACCACGGTGATGCCGTCGGACGAACGCACGAGTCGGTCGATGGGCATCCGGTTGAGCAGGCGCTTCAAGAAGACCCGATTCGCGACTGAGGCCCGGCGGTGCACCAGCGCCTCGTCCAGCGAACCGTATCGATTCAGGATGGATTCGGGTGCTGCGTGCTGCTCCATGTGTGTGCCTCTCAAAGAATCGTGCGGACCCGAAAACGGGCCACCCACCAGTATCCCCCACCCCACATGCACTCACGTACGCCGTCGACCCGACCGCGCACCGAGTCAGCAATATGCGCCTATCGGTATACGCGGAAACTCACACGCTGCACGCCTTCCTTGACCACCACGCCACTCTCCACCTGAGCCCGCGCGTGCGCTTCGACATCATCAACGCCGAGACCCTCAAGATACCTCCGGTGCTCGGCGAGCGCGGCGGTGGCCGCCACGAGATCTTCATCGCTGACGACGACCGCGTGTGTCGGATCGGGATCGGCGAACACCGCGATGTGCTGCACCCCTGACCAAGGCTCACCCTCGAGGTCCGGGAAGATCCAGGAGTTCCCCGCGTCCGAAACCGCATCGAGCGTCGCGAGACCCACGGCCCGGTGATCGGCCTGATTCCGATATACGCCCCCGAAGGACAGCCCGAAATTCAAGGTGATGACAACCTCGGGGCGGTACCGCCGGATCGCACCGGCAAGCGCACGGCGCAGCTCGAGACCGAACTCGGTCCGCCCATCGGAGAACCCCAAGAACTCGAGCTCGCTCACCCCGACGTGAGCGATCGCGTTGCGCTGCTCAACCTCTCGCGCCGGCCCCGCCTGCTCCGGCGGCATGCCCTCGATCCCGGCCTCGCCCGAAGTCGCGAGCACGTAGGCGATTTCCTTGCCGTCGCGCGTCCACCGATTCACCGCGATTGCCGTCCCGTACTCAGGATCGTCCGGGTGCGCCATGAGCACCAGTCCGCGGTCCCAGTCCTCGGGAAATTCTTCCAGTGCGCTCATTTGCGTGCCTCCGATCGCTCCGTTACCCGGACGGCGGCCCGAGTAGGACAGTGGTGCTCCCAGTCTCGCAGTTTCCATCGGCCGGGACTAGACCCCTGGGAAGGCGTTGCATCTGCCCTCGCGAGCCGTAGCGCTCAGCCCGCCACTCGCTCCTGCTGCCACGGTACGTATGGCGCAGTGCCGTGGCCGAGACGGTCAATCGTACGTCCTCCCAGGAGCGCGACTCCGATGCCCGAAGCGGGTCCCGGGAGATCTTCACTGTCAACCCACACGCGACCATCCCGCGCCTCTACGCGGGTTTCGAGTCGTTTCCCGTCTGCGCCGCGATCCCGCACGTGTTCCGACACCCGCCCGTGTGCAGCGGCCTCGAGGAAGTCCGCGGGCAGCGCCGCGTTTTCGGGCGTCGCGGGGAACCACCAGGACCCGTAGCCCACGTGCATGCCGATCCGTCCGGTGAGATCAGGGTCCTGGTCGGCCGCCCCGTTGTCGGGCGGAACCCGCACCCACCAGATTGCCGTGGCTCGGTCCTGTTCGGGATCGACCGTGAGCGCCGAACGCTCCGTCGCGCGCTGGACGGTGCACCACCCGCCAAACTGCGCCTCGGCGAGATCCGCGGCCGCCTCGAGGATCCGGCCGACCGGATCGCGCATGAGATCCAGCTGTACCCGAGCGGCGTCCTCGGTCGCCCGCCGCGCAACGGCCGCCTCCGCGTCCTCGACGTAGCCAGGAAGTTCGTCGGCATCCGACACTTCGAGTTCCACGTGAAACACCGCGATATCGCTGGCCGAGGGCCCCGCCTCGACCCGCTCCATCGGGCTGCGTGTGGGGCGCGAGGGATCGGAGGTGAAGCGGCGCGGTTCTCCCGGGATCGGCACGAGCGGATACGTGACCGCGTAAATCGCGCGAACCGTGCCCGTCACCGGCAAGTGGGGTACCGGCTCCGGGGTTTCTCCGTGATGCTCTTCTTGGAACCTCGGCAGCTCAGTTGCTGCGCTCAGCTCCGGGTCCACCGCCCGGAGCTTCCAGGTGGCAGCATCCCCCACCTGGAAGTCCATGCCGCAACACGCATGTTCCCACTCGTTGATCTCAACAAGGATCCTCATGCTCAGATCGTACGTCCCGCGAGCCGCGCGGCACCAGGTCCGGGCGAGGCGGATCCGGTCCAGGGAACGCGGATCACACACCCGTAGCTGCGGCGAGCGCTCGCTCCCGGCTCCTGCGCGGAACGTGCGCGTAGAACTCGGTGTCGTTGTAGCCCTGCGGCAGCGGCAGGCCGAAGCGCTCGGTGATCTCTCGTGGGATCGTCACGCTGATCATGGCGCCGTCCGACTGATTCACGTTGCGCGAGACGTCCAGGAACGGGAAGCCGTTCGTCACATCGGGGTCGTAGTCCTCCTTGAGGCTGCGCAGGGTCTCCGCGCGCTCCCCGGTCATCGTGGCCCGGGCGTCGTAGGCGGCCAGGAGCGCGTAGGTCTCAAACATGGTCCACCCCTGCCCGATGGCCGCGTGCAGGGTTCCGCCGCTGTAGAACCCGTCGAGCCCCTTCACGAAGGTCTCCAGGTGCTGCCGGGGGTGTCCCCGGTCGTACTCGACGAGGCCTTCGGGGAGGAAGTCGTAGACGCGGGCGTACCCGGTGGCGAAGACGATGACGTCGACTCCGAGCGTGCGCCCGTCGGCAAAGGTGACCGTCTCCCCGTCAATGTGGGCGATGTCGGGGCGGTGCTGGATCAGGCCGTGCGAGAAGGCGTGCAGGATCGTGTTGCTCACGATCGGGTGTGTCTGCCCGACCATGATCCCCTCGGCGGAGGGCAGGCCGTACACGGACAGATCCCCCACGGACGCGACGATGAGCTCGAGCAGCTGCTCCGGCTCGATTCCCGAGGTGGCCTTGGCAGCGGGCAGCTGAGCGCGGCCGTCCATCACGTCGGGGAGCGCGGCACCGAAGATCTGCTTCGGCAGCACCGGGTACGCGCGGCGCGTGGAGAGCGTGGCTTCCTCGGCGTGGAACGCCGCATCGGAGGCGATGTCCACGCCGCTGTTCCCAGCACCGACCACGAGCACACGCTTGCCGCGCAGCTCCCGGGGGGAAGCGTACTCCGCCGAGTGCAGCGCACGCCCGGTAAAGGTGTCCAACCCCGGGACCTCGGGGAGCTGCGGCTGCCACTGGGAGCCGACCGCGGCGAACACGCCGCGGTACGCACGGACCTCACCGTTCGAGAGCTCGACCTCCCAGTACTGCCCAGCGTCAGTGACGATCGGCTCGGCGCGCACCACGGAGAGGCCGAACTCGCAGCGCTCTTCGAGGTAGTGCTCGTGCGCGAAGTCGCGGACGTAGTCGCGCATGTCTGACCATTTCGGGTACATCGGCAGGTGGTCCGCCATCGGGAAGCCCACAAATCCGCCCGCGATGCGGGACGTAATGAGGCTGCACGACTCGTACATCGGGGTGCCGGGGTTCTCGAGGTCCCAGATGCCGCCGATGGCGCGGTGCCGCTCGATGATATCGACTTCGAGGCCCTGGCTCAGAAATGCGCGGGCAGCCATCATGCCGACGGGGCCGGCACCAATGATGCAGTAGCTGGTGGGAAGGGTGGTGGGGGTCATGATGTTGTCCTGTTCTCGATCGAAAGTCTGTGGGATGGGTGGTGCAGCGTGCGAACAGATGCGGGTTCGCGCACACTCGCCTCACCTCATCGACACGAGGATCTTGAGCTCGGCATGGTCCGGACTCGCAAGTCGCTCGAAGCCCTGAGCCACGATGTCGGTCACGGAGATCCGGCTCGTGATGAATGCCGCGAGATCGAGCTTTCCGCTCTGTGCCAGCGCGATCGCGGCGGGGTGCTGATCCGCGTAGCCAAAGGCGCTGCCGATCTCGCGATCCTGCATCGTGAGCTCAGCAGCGATGTTCAGCTCGATCGGATTCGGGTGCATGGCCACCACCTGCAGGCGACCGCCCGGCGCGAGCAGGCCCAGGAGTTGATGCACGACCGCGGGAGCCCCCGCAACGTCGAACGCCAGATCCGCGCCCATGCCGTCGGTGCGGGAGCGCACAAGTTCGGCGAGATCCTCGGCTCCTGGGTCAACCACCGTCCAGGACTCACCGACCCGGGCCGCCATCGCGCGCCGCGCCGCGGACACCTCACTCACGATCACGGTGATCCCGCGAGCGGCCAAGACCGCGGCGACAAAGAGCCCTACAGGACCCGCCCCGCCAACGACCGCGGTCTGCCCGGCGCGTGCCCGCGAGTGCTCCACGGCGTGGAGGGCAACCGCGAGCGGCTCGATGAGCGCTGCCTGATCCAGCGGAAGATCGCCCACCGGATGCACCCAGCGCTGATCCACCACGACGTGTTCGCTCAGCCCGCCACCCCCACCCGAGACGCCCAGGGCACCCAGCTGCTGGCACGCATTGTAGCTCCCGCGACGGCAGGCGGGGCAGGTCCCGTCAACCAGCATCGGCTCCACTACGACGGGGTCGCCGACGTCGATGCCGGTCACGCCCTCGCCAATCTCCTCGACAACTCCGGAGAACTCATGGCCGAGCACCACGGGAAGCGTTTCACCGGTGAGCGGGTGGGGGATCGTCGCAGACGGCATGGGTGGCATTGGCCCGTGGAAGAAAAGGTGGATGTCGCTGCCGCAGAGCCCCGTGTAGGCGGGGGCGATCTTGACCGTCCCAGGCCGGAGCTGCGGCTCGGGGACCTCCTCGAGGCGAACGTTTGTCGCCCCGTAATACATGAGTGCCTGCACGGTGTCTCCTTCGAACCGTCGAACTGCTCCCGCACCTTCGCGGGGCTGTCCCTAATATCTCGGATCCCGCCCGCTGTGACTATTGAGTTTCCCGTCACGCTGTTAAGCTCCGGCTTAACCTCCGTCCGCACGCACTCCTGGAAAGTCGTCACCGTGGCCGAATTCCTTCCGCTGTCCCTCGTGCACTCCCTCGACGTGCTGCTCGCCGAGGGTTCGTTCCGCCGCGCGGCCGAACGCCTGCACGTCTCCCCGCCCGCCATGACCCAGCAGATTAAGCGGCTCGAGGAGACGGTGGGCTATGCGCTCGTGGTGCGCGGGCCCCAGCCCGTGGCGCTCACCGACCGCGGTGCGCAGTTCATGCTGCACGCGCGCGAAGCACTCGACGCTTCTCGCCGCGCGCTCGGCACCGACGGGACTCCGCGGCTCCGGATCGGATTCATCAGCGGCTATCCGCGGAGCCTCGACGAGGAGTTTCTGGTGCGCTTCCGGACGACCCAGCCCGACACCCAGCTGGAGTTTGTGCAGCTCGGCTGGGGTGAGCAGGCCAGCCGCCTGCTGGCGGGCGACATCGACGCGGTGCTCGCCCGCCGCCCTTTCGATCACGAGGACGAACTCGACACGGTCGTGGTGCACCGCGAGGCGCGGATCGTCGCTCTCGCGGCGGGCTCCCCGCTCGCGGACCGCGCTACGCTCCGGCTGGCCGATATTGCGGAGCTCCCGGTGCTCCGCGCTAGCGCCACATCCGCCGAGTGGAACGACTACTGGAGCGTGGATCCTCGTCCCGACGGCACCCCCGTCACCTATGGCGGCTGGGCGCACACCATGGAGGAGGCGCTGACCGCGGTCGCCGTGTCCGGGAACATCATCATCACCGCGGAGTCCATCGGGGTGCGATTCACGCACCCCGGCGTGCGCTACGTCCCGGTGACCGACGCGCCCCGCTGCGCGGTCGAGCTGTGCACGCGCCGGATCGACCGGCGACCCCTCATCCAGGTGCTTCGTGAAGCGGCGGCCTCGGTGCCTTAACTCCGCAGGGACTTCCTCACCACGGCCTTTGTCACCCTCGACCGTCCTGCGCAGCGACGGTCCGCAGCCGCACCACGTTGCTGAGAGTAGTCAGCACCGGCGTTGGAATCCCACGCTCGGCGCCGGCGCGCACGATCGCGCCACCGATGCCCTCGATTTCGGTGGCACGGCCCGCCTCCACATCCTGCAGCATCGAGGTCTTGTGCTCGCCGTGTTCACGGAAGGCGACAGCGAGTTTGTCTTGCACGCGCCCCTCGTGGAAACGCACCCGGTGTGCCTCTGCCACGGCAAAGCACTCGGAGAGAACTCCTTCTCCCAGCACCTGAGCGGGAGCTTCCGCTCCCATCGCACCGACTGTGAGTCCGGTCGTCGCACTGACCGTGTTCATCACAGCGTTGAATATCACCTTCTCCCAGATCGGCACCATGATGTCCGCAGCTGACTCTGCGGTGAACCCGGCCGCGCTCAGCACCCCTGCGAGCCGCTCAGCGCGCCCCGCGGATGCGGGCGTGAGGCCGCCCAGGATCACGGAGCCAGCACCGGCGCTCGTAATCACTCCGTCGGCACCCCGGTCCGCCGGATAGTCCGTCACCCCGATGACCGTCCGGTCGGGGCCGAAATACGCGAGCAATGGCCGCTCGTTTCCCAACCCGTTCTGCACGGAAAGTCCCACAGTCTGCTCCCCGACAAGATGCGTGACCGAGGCGAGCGCCGCCTCCGAGTGCATCGTCTTGGTGAACAACAGCACCAGCTCGACCGGATCGTGAACGTCGGCTGCGTGTTCCGCCCGGGAGTCGACGTGCGTCACGGTTTCGCCCAAGCAAAGCGTCATCCCGTCACGTCGGATCGCGTGGAGTCGCTGGGGTGACGCATCGATCATCACGACATCGTGCCCCGCGTCAATGAGCAGAATACCGAACAACTGGCCCATCGTTCCGGCCCCGACAACCGCGATCCTCATCGCGCATCTCCCGCGAACGGGGAGGGCGCGATCGAGGGTCGTACTGTGAGCCACTGAGTCTCCGTGAAGGCCTCAATGTTGGCGGTGTACCCGCCGAACCGCGCGCCCGTTCCGGAGTTCCCCACTCCCCCAAACGGTGCGTTCGATTCGTCAGCGACAGTCTGTTCGTTGATGTGGATCTTGCCGGAACGAAGCCGATCGGCGACTGTCATCGCTGCCCCCACGTCTCCGAGGATCCCGACGGCAAGACCGTAGGCGCTCTCGTGAACGAGTTCGACAGCCTCGTCGAGGGTGGAAAACGCGCGCACCGGTGCCACAGGCCCGAAGATCTCCTCCGTCCAGGCGGGGTTTCCGGCCCCCACGCCCGCGAGCACGGTGGGCTGAACGAGCAGTCCTTCGGCACCGCCCCCGGCAACGACTTCTGCTCCGGCGTCTTCCGCCGCGCGGATGAGTGCGACAATTCGGTCGCGCTGGACCCGATCAATCACGGGTCCCAGCTGGGCCGTGGTGGTCCACGGATCGCCAACTCGGAGCGAGTGTGCTTTTGCCGCCAGGCGTCGCACGTACTCCTCATATATTGATTCGTGGACCAGGTGCCGTCCGGTTGTCATGCAGATCTGTCCCTGATGCAGGAAGGAACCGAACGCCCCCGCGGAGGCCGCCAGTTCGAGGTCGGCGCCGGGAAGCACGATGAGGGCGTTGTTCCCACCCAGTTCCAAATGTGCTCGCTTGAGGTTCCGGCCACACGCCTCGCCGACCTTGCGACCTGCGGCGGTCGAGCCTGTGAACGACACCACACGCACCTCGGGGGCCTCGGTCAGTGCGCTCCCTGCCGCGACACGGCCAGGAAGCAGTTGCAGCACTCCCGGCGTCAAGCCCGCCTCCTCAAACGCACGCATGATCATGTAGCCACCGGAGACCGGGGTGCGCGGGTCGGGCTTGAGAATCACACTGTTGCCCAGCGCAAGGGCGGGCGCGACCGAGCGGATGGAGAGGATCAGCGGAAAGTTGAACGGGGAGATCACGCCGACGACACCCGCCGGTTGGCGCCGCGCAAAAGACCAGTGCGGCTCATTGGAGGTCAGGACTTCCCCGTGCGGGTGGTGCGGCAGCGCCGCGGCATCGAAGCACTCGTTCGCCGCGATCGAGACCTCGAGTTCCGCCTTTGCGCGAATCGCCCCGGTCTCCCGCTGGACCCACTCGATGAGCTCTTCCGCGTGGCGCAGAAAGAAGTCGCCTGCTCCCCGGGCTATGGTTGCGCGCACGGCGGGTGCCGCAGCCGCCCAATCTGTCTGCACCCGGGCGGCTCGCGTGGCGGCGAAGGTCATCTCCTGTGCGGTGGCCAATCCCGCGGAGGCGATCACTGCGCCGGTGCCGGGCTCGTGCACGTCGATCACCTCCCCACCGCCCTCGGTCCATCCATCGAGGTACAGCAAACCGTCCCAGCGCTGCTGGTCGAGCGCTCCAGGGGACACCGCGGTGTGCGCGTGGGGTGACATGTTCGTTCTCCTTCTGTGAGTCGTACGTTGACGGTTCGATCAACGCCTTCTCCCCCACCCCAGATATTCCGGTGCCCGTCACTGCATCATCGTCGGCAGCCACAGCACAATGTCTGGTGCAACGAAGAAGAGCACCAGGAGCCCGATCTCGATCACCACAAACGGCCACACCCCGCGGAAGACCTCGATCGTGGGGATTTTCGCCGTGCCAGCGACGACAAAGCAGTTGATCCCGACAGGCGGGGTGACCATGCCAATCTCGATGAGCTTGACGATCATGATCCCGAGCCAGATGCCGTCGAACCCCAGCTCCGTCGCCACCGGAGTGATCAGCGGCACCGTGATCACCATGATGGAGATCGATTCCAGGGCCATCCCGAGAGGAATGAGCAGTGCGAGCAAGAGCGCGACGATGAGCCAGGAGGGGAGCGCCAAGGATGTCACGGAACCGCTCACCAGTTGCGGGACTCTGGCCACCACGAAAAAGAGCGAGAGCATTGCTGACCCGATCATGATGGCAAAGACCATGCTCGTGGTCTTCGCGGTCTCCTTCAATGCCTCGACAATCTCACCCAGCACCTCTCGGACTGGCTGTGTGCGGAACTCGATGATGAGCATGATGAAGGCTGCGAGCGCGCCGATGGCCGCGGACTCCGTGGGGGTGAACAGCCCCGAGTAGATCCCGCCCATGATGATGACAAAGATGATCGCAAGCCGCACAAGGCCACGCCACGGCAACCGCTTGGCGGTGCCCTCACCGACTCGCGCCTCAGCGATCGCAGAGTCGAGGGCGTCTCCCAGCTCCGCTCCGCGCTCCCGGGGGCGCTTTCGCATCCGTAGAAATACGTAGACGGCGTATGCGACAGCGGACAGCACGCCGGGCACGATCCCCGCGATCAGCATCTTCCCGATCGACTCCGAAGCGAGGATCGCGTAGAGCACCAAGAACAGACTCGGCGGGATCATGGCACCCAGGGTTCCCGACACCGCGACGAGCGCCCCCGCGAGGCTCGTCGGGTAGCCAGCCCGGCGCATCTCGGTGACCGAGAGCTTCGACATCGTCGCGGCCGTCCCGATGCTGGATCCCGACACGGCGGCGAAGCCCGCACACGCGGCAACCGTGGAAATTCCGAGCCCGCCGGGAACGTTGCGGAACACTCGTCGCGCGATCGTGAACACCTGTTCGGCGGTTTTCGCTCGCACTGCGAACACGCCAAGCAGAATGAACATCGGGATGATGGTCAGCGTGAATGCGGAGGCCTGCTCAAAGGCCGCCGTCGCCAGTGAGCTTGTCACGAAACTCGCGTCACGCAGCACCAGGAGACCGACCGTGCCTGAGATGCCCAGGGCGAGCCAGACCGGCATGCGCAGGAGCAACAGTACCGCCATCACTACGCCGACGAGGAGGACAGCGAATCCGACGCTCATGCGCGCTGCTCCGTCTCGGTAGCAGCCGGTTCCGCCAGGGGATCCGCGTCGTCATCCTCCCCCAGGAGCGGCTCACCGCGCAGCCCAAGAAAGCCGTTCACAAGCGCAATCAGCAGGAACGCGGCGAAGCCGATCACCACCACCCAGCGAGCCGGCCAGAGCGGCCAGTCGACGAGCCCGGTGGAGATCTCCCCCATCCGGAGGCTCGCACTCGCTCGCTGCGCGGTCGCCATAATGAACCACACGGTCATCGCGGCGCCGAGTACCCACATGGCCCCGGTCACTTGGCGGGCAAGTCTCTTCGGAAATCGGCTTGTCAGAAGATCAACAGAGACGTGAGCGTTCGTGGCCCCCGCGTAAGAGAGGCCCAGGAACACCGTCACGACAAGGAGCGTCTCGGTGAGTTCGAGTAGCCCGGGCACCGAGCGCCCCACAAAGTTTCGGGAGAGCACGTCAAGCGTGGTCGCCACCATCATGGCGACGGTGGCGATCGAGCCGAGCGCACCCAGTGGGCCCGCGAGCTTGCGTGCGGCTGCGCGGAGCGTCATTGATGCGGGCCCTAGTTCCGATCCGCGCACACGAGCGTCGGATCCGGTGCGTCGGGATCGTCATATTCGGCGAGCTTCTCCTTATAGCTCGCGAGATACCCCGCCGCGTCTTCGAGCCCATCACTCTCCGCTTCCTCAACCCAGAGCGCCTCCAGGTCCTCGTCAATCGCGCTCACCCAGCGCTCAGTTTCACTGTCCGCCCACTGTCCGAGATCGCCCACGGTGTCTAGGAGTTCATCACACTGCGTCTCGGACACCTCCGTGAAGAACTCGTGCGATTTCGTCTCATTGAATTCCTCGGTCACCTCGTCGATGATTCGGCGCAATTCAGGATCAAGCCCTGTATATACCTCGTGGTTCATCCACATTCCGATGGTCGTATACATGCCGACACCGGGATCGGTCCAGTGCGGGAGCACGTCGCGCAGCTGATAGGCGGCGGTCCCCTCCAGCGGGAATCCCGCAACATCCGCGACGCCGCGCTCCATCGCCTCGTAGGTTTCAGGCGCGGGAATTGCGACACTACTGGCATTGATCGCCTCGACCGCGTACTGCGCGAAGCGCCCGGCCATGCGCATCCGCAGGCCCTCGAGATCATCGATTGTGGTGATCGCTTCGTTACTCCCAATCAGAAGTCGACCCGGCGGCAGATGCGAGAGCGGCTTCAGGTTGTTTCGCTCCCAGAGCTCGGCGGCACCCGCGTGTTCCTCGCTCAGGTCCCGGATCGCCTTCGATACCGCCTCGCCGCCGGGGCTCAGGAACGGGATGCTCGCGATCGTCGCCATCGGGAACAGCTGCGAGGAATAGTCCGTGATCGTCTGTCCGATGTCTGCGCGGCCGTCCCGCACACACTCCGGGATCTCGGACGAGCTGCAGAGTGAGTCGGCAGCGGCAACAGCAAAGGTGATTCGGCCGTCGCTGCGCGCTTCAACTTCGTCGTACCACCAGTTGCCCATCACCTCACTCAGGCTCTTTGGAGTGGCCCAGGAGACCACGTTGAGTTCGATCGAGGGTCCAGCCGCTCCTCCCGGGTCGGGGTCGCCGGGGGTCGCGCACGCAACCAGGCCCAGGCTGAGAGCACCGCCGAGCGCCACACTGCGCACGATCGACGTTCGAATACGAGAGGCGAGTTTCATCAGTGAAGCTTCCTTCCTAGAGGGAAATGCGTACGCGGCGTTAGACAACGCGCGCATCGATCAGAACGGGGCCATCTGCGAGGAGCGCCTCACGGTAGGCCTGGGAAAAGTCCGCCGCGGTGGCAACCCGCACCGCCGGCACCCCGTACCCCTGGGAGATCGACACGAAGTCGATTTCCCGAAGGGTGAGGCCGGGGACGTTTTCAGCCCCCATCCGCGCAGCGAATCCGGCGAGAGCCCCATATCCCGAGTTATTGACGATGATGAACACGGTGCGGGTCTGGTGTTCTGCGGCCGTGTAGAGGGCGCTGATTCCGAAGTTCGCTGATCCGTCACCGACAGTGGCGACAATCGTTTTCGCCGGGTCTCCCAGCCCGAGCCCCACCGCAACCGGCAGTCCGAATCCGAGGCCTCCCGACGCGGGGAAGTGGTACTGCCCGGGGTGTTCGATCGCGACTCGTTCGAGATACTCGAGATCCAACGTTGTCGTCTCGTTCACGTACACGACCGCATCGCTCATCTGCTCGTTCAGGAGCGCAAGGAGCTCTGTCCCGGTGAAGCCGGCCTCGGAGTGCTCCGGCTCGGGAAAACTCCGGCTCCCCGGGGCTCCACGCCGTGTTTCGCGGTCAGTGACGGCCGCGGCGAGCTGCGCCGTTGCGACTCCGACGTCAGCAATCAGGGCGTTCCCGAACGGGGCCCGTGCCGCCTCGCGCGGGTCCTCAGTGATCTGTGTCAGCTGCACTCCCGGTGCGAGATACGAACTCGGCTCCCAGCGGTGATAGCGGAAGACCGCGGACCCGAGCGCGAGTACCGTGTCGAACCCCGTAAGCCGGTCTCGGACGGATCGAATGCCGGGGACCAACACCCCCTCGAAATTTGGGTGCGTGGTCGGGAACGGACAGCGATCTGGCGAGGGTGCGACGAAAACGGCAGCGTTCACGCGCTCGGCTAGGGTTACGACCGCGTCGTACACGCCGGAATCCCGCACCGCCGCCGCATCAAGCTGCGGCCCGAGTACGAGCGCCACCCGAGTGACGGCGTCGAGATCCGCAGCCAGCTCCGTGAGCGTGTCGGGGCTCAGCCCCCCATGATTTGTGACCGTTCGGCGGCCGAGCAACGCATCGCTGTCGAGCGCAGCCTCCCCCCAGTCATCGAGCGGAACGGACACATACACCGGCCCGCGGGGGTGCGTACCCGCCTCCAAAAGCGCCTGAGACAGGGTGCGCGGTACATCGCTCGCGGCGAGCGGCTCGTGCGCGAACTTCACGAGTGGACGTGGGAGCAGCGCAGCATCGCTATTGCCCAGCATGACTTCCTGCCCCACAGTGCGGCGCACTTGCTGGCCTGCCAGCACGACAAGCGGCGTGTGCCCGTAGTGCGCGTTTGTGAGCGCACCCATCGCGTTTCCGCTGCCCGATCCCGCGTGGAGGTTCACGAGCGCCACGTCTCCCGTCGCTCGGGAATAGCCCTCGGCGAGTCCCACGACAACCTGTTCGTGCAAACCCAGCACGAACTCGACATCGGCTCCGAGCCCGGCAAGGAACGGGATCTCGTTCGATCCGGGATTTCCAAAGACCTTCGTGATTCCCCGCTCCTGCAAGAGGGCGAGGGTGGATTCGAGTACTGACGGCACTGTCACGCTCCGAAACGATCGGGTGCGTGGCGGAGTCCGAGCAGCCCGCAGGAACCTTCCTGATGCCACGCTGTGGGTACCGAAACTAATGGCCCACAAACGGGCGCACCAATATAGATTGAGGCCCGAACACATAGGCCATAACTATGGATGGGGAGAAGGGCTGATCGCCCCGTGGATCTCAACCTGCTCCGGGTATTCGTCGCCGTGTATGAGGCACCCACCGTAACCGAGGCCGCCGTGCGGCTCCACATGGCGCAACCCTCGGTCACCCAGGCACTCAACCGGCTCCGGGCCGAAGCTCAGGATCCGTTGTTCGTCCGATCCGGCCGCGGACTTGTCCCCACCCGCGCCGCGACGCAGCTGTACGCCACGGTCGGTGACATGCCCGCGGCCGCCGAGGCGGCGCTCCACAGCCTCAGCGAGTTTGTGCCCGGAAGCACTCGCGAGACGTTTCGACTCGCGCTTACCGACGTGGGTCAGACCCTGTTCCTGCCCACGCTCGGTCCTGAGCTCATGCGGGTTGCGCCGCAGAGCCGCCTCGACGTCGTGAACCTCGACGCGGATCGCGCGCCGGCCGCGCTCAGGGTCGGTGAAGTGGACCTTGCAGTGTCCTCCACGCTGCTCGCGGCAGACCTCCGGAGCTCGATGATTCGAGAGGACCTCTACTGTTGTATTGCCCGGCGCGGTCGATTTCCTGGGCACACACCCACACTCGCTGAGGTCGCCGTGCTCCCCCGCATCGTGATGAAAGGGTCCATCGGCCACACCCTCGTTGAGTCCGGCTTCCCGCCGCCCATCGCAGGATCAATCTCGCTCCCCGCCTTCTCCGCGATCCCCGCCGTGCTCGCGAGTTCCGAGCTGATCGCGTTCGTGCCGCACGGCGTCGTCCCGTACTGGGCGGCGGCGTGGGACCTCGAGGCGTGGCCGCTCCCGGCAACCCAGTTCACGAGCCGAGTCCGGGCACACACGGCCCCACGAGCGCTCTCGGCGGCGAGCGCGTGGTTCACCGAATGGACCATCGCGACGCTGCGGGGTGTGCCGGATCCGCCTCCCACTGGAAAGCCGATGCTGCCGGGGTGAACTGGGCCCTACCCCAATCACCTCAAAGTGCGGACCTCGCGCAAACTCGTCGCATCAACATCACTGACGTCTATGCGACGGTGTGCGACCGGCCGGGGAGCTATCCCTCGGTATCGGGAACCTCAGCGACAGCACTCACCTCCACAAGCATGTCGGGCCGAGCGAGGGCCGCAACCCCGACCGCACACCGGATCGGCATCCGGCCCTGCGGCATCCGCCGCGCGTACACCTCGTTGAAGGCAGCTCGCGTCTCGCCGATGTCAACCAGGTAGATCGTCATCTGAGCGATGCTCGCAAGCTCTGCGCCGATCTTTGCGAGTTTTCGCTCCAGGTTGTCAAACACCGCTTCAGACTGGGCAAGTATTCCCCCGTCACTGAGCCCTCCGCCCGGGGCGCTGGGAATGACTGTGAAATAAGCCGTGCCGTCTAGGACGGTGAACTCAGCGGACAGGGCTGCGCCGGTGTCAACCGGATAACGATGGATTCGGGAGGCGGTCATGCGTGAGGTTCCTTTCGGGCGAGTGAGTCCTGCAGTCGTTCGTGTTTTTAGAATGCTTTGTGAGGATTCAAGAGATTGTGTGGATCGAGCGAGCGCTTGATCTGCCTATGAACTCCGATGATTTCGGGGCCGAGATCCCGCTTCGCCCAGCGCCGTTTTGCAGCTCCGATCCCGTGCTCACCAGAGACTGTTCCGCCCGCCTCGAGCACTCGATCAATCACCTGCCCCATAGCCGTACGAAGCAGGGTGAGCGTCCGTTCTCCATCCATTGGCTCCGGCTCGCTCGCGAGTAAGAGCAGATGCAGGTTCCCGTCGCCCGCGTGGGCCGCGATCCGGCTCTCAACCCCAAATTGCGCTGAGATCTCTCTGATGCTCCGCACGATCGGTACCACGTGCTCAAGCGGGACTGAAACGTCTTGGGGAAGCGTTGACACTCCCGCAACCGGAGCCACGAGCGTCTCTTCAACCGCGTTGCTCGGGGCTCCCGTGCGGACAGCCGAACCGCCCCGCCGCATCTCGAGCACTGCAGCTTCGACTGAGGGTGCCACGACCTGGATGGCATAGGAGCGCGCCGCCACTGCGTCACGGACCAGTGCGCTCTCTGCGTCTGTGTCGGCCCCATCGACCTGAACAAGCAGGAGAGTCGGATCAGGTCCCCACTGCGCGACCTCACCCAGGAGCGGGACAACTACGCTAGTATTGCGGCTTTCCAACGCCCCCCGATCGAGCAGCTCACACATACTCGGAACAACGCGATCCTGGATACTTCGGGTCGCTTCGAGCGCCTGTTCGACCGTGCTGAACGCGGCGACCAGCAGACAACTATTGGCGGGCCGTGGGCAAAAGGTGATTCCGACGCTCACCACGATTCCAAGCGTTCCCTCAGAACCGATCATCAGGCCGCGCAAGTCGTAGCCCGTAGCGTCTTTGACAACTGCGTGCCCAAGTTCCACAATTGAGCCATCCGCGAGGACAATCTCGAGCGTCCGAATCCAGCGGCCCGTGGTCCCGTACTTCACACATCTGAGCCCGCCAGCGTTCGTCGCGACTGTTCCTCCGATTGAAGCCCGGCGATAACTCGCGGGGTCCGGCGGATACATCATCCCGTGCGGAGCCAGGAGTTCCTCGATGCGACCGAGCGTCGTGCCAGCCCCCACGCGCAAGTACCGACCCGGCACATCAAATGTCACGACCTCTGTCAGTCGAGACAGGTCAATAACCAGGCTCGGTTCAAGAGGCACGGCACCCCCGACCACCCCGGTCCGGCCGCCGCGCGGCACCATAGGCACGTTGAACCGGTGGGCGAGGCGCACGAGGTAGGCAACCTCCTCTGGTGTCTCCGGAAACACCAGAAGCGAGCGCGCGACCTCCGCCACCGGCGACTCATCTCGCAACTGCGCGGGATCATCCGTGATCCCTGCACGGGCCGCGAGAGCCGCACGGCAGGTGCGAAGCTCGGCCAACACTTTCGTGAGCGGATCCTCTGACACAGACACGATTCCTCCTCGATGAAAATTCGCTGGAAGAAATGCTTTGTCTTCCGGATTCGTCGATGCTAGCATCACCGTACGGATTAACAAGACACCGTCTAACATAGCCAGACGGAAGAATCTTCCCGATGAGCAAGGAATCAATGTTGACTACCGATTTGCTACCCGCCCCGATGCGGGAACCCAGCGTCGTCATGGACCCCAGACGTCTTGGCGCCCTCCAGCCGACACGACTGAGCGCTGCACGCAGCATCTACGCGAAACTCGTCCGCGAAAACTGGTCAATCGACCTGGTCGAGGCGCGCGTGGAGGCCACCGGCGCTGGCCGAATGCTGTACCGCATCGATGCGGCTGGCCACATCATGCACCTCGTGGCTTTCTCCTACGAGCCACAACTCGTAGACCGCAGCCCTCGCATCATCGGCTCGAGCTGGGACATCGAGGGGGCCCTCATCGACGGCGAAGTCACCGAGGCCGAGCTTCTCGCCACGCAGGAGGCAATTCCACGCCTGTACGCTGGTCGCGCGACACCGGAAACGCTTATCTGGTTCCGGGCCAACCGAAGCATCCGGCTCTTCGACCATGTCATTGAGGCGCTCGTCGCGGGCACCCAGCCAGACGTTCAACGTATCCGAGACGTCGGCTATCTCCTACGCAACACGGGCCTTGACGGCAACGGCACCTTCGGCACAAAAGACTTCCAGGAGTACGGAGCTCAGCATCCCCTCGGAATCCCCTTTCACGCGCAGCTCTTCACTGCCTACATGATGCGAGAAATCTCGGTAGACCTCGTGAATGCCACAGCACGCGTGCGAAACGTGGAGGCCGCCTCGGTCGACGCAGCGACGCGAAACACGATTGCCGTGGGGAACGGCTCAGCCCTCGGTCTCGTTCTCCTCACGATGAACCGCCCACAGATCGTACACGCCTGGCTGTCGGCGTACGAGCGGATCGCTGCGAACGTCGGGCGCCGCACGATTGACGATGCACACTTCCTCGCCGTGACGACCATGCTGGATCAGGCGATCGGGCAGAAGAATGACGATCACACTGACTACGGCGTCTTCCCCTCCGGCGAGGCACTCGCCATCGACCTTCGCGTGCTCCGCCGGGTTCTCCGGCGCCTCGCCGACGCGAACAGACACGAGGGAGGATCCTTCACGCTCACCGACGTAACGGATCGTGCCCCATCGTCAATCCTGCCGGAGGCCATTGAACTCTTCCGGTCCCTCCTCCTCGAGCTCGCACCCGAGTCAGAGGTTGACGAACAACTCAGGTCCCTGCGTGTTTCGGAACGGAAACAGTTGGATCCCCTCACGACGGTCGCGGAACTCCGCGCACAGATTGATCACGGCTTCGCCTGGGTGCGGGAACTCCCCGTCGTGTCAACGGAAGAGCAGACACGGGTGTGGTACAAGTCTCGCAACTCTGAGGAGCCTCGCAGCGGCCCCTCCTGGGAGGTCCCGGAGGGAACGAACGACCTCGCAGTGGATCTGCTAGCTGGAGTCACGGAGCTCGAGGCTCTCCTGCGGAACGAATCGCCGAACACTCGGGTGGGAACCCTCGCCATCGCTCACCCGCATCTTGAGCAAGTCATGGCCTACGTGCAGTGCCTTGCAGCACTCCCCTACGCGGTACCCCGTTTCGACGTGCGCGACACCAACTTCGTTCCGGCGCATATTATTCGCCTCTTCAACGCGTTCTGCTTCGGCCTCGAGAAGACACACGACGTACACCAGCGAAATCTTCGCGGTCTCATCTTCGAGGGCGCACATTTTAGAGCTGACCGAGATGAACCTGCCCGCGACTGGCGTTGGGAGGTACAGCGATGAGCGAGGAACCGAAGACCGGGGCCACCCCAAAGAGCGGCACGCCCGTCCTGCAAACCGGGATCAAGATGCTGGCGACCATCGATGCGCTCGCGCGCGCCGGCCAGCCAATTTCAGTCTCGGCCGTTGCAGAGACGATGGAGTGGAGCCGGGCAACCGCACACCAGTATCTCCAGACCGCGGTCGCTGCGGGTTGGGCATTCCAAGATCAGAACTCCGCATACTCGCTCAGTTTTCATGCGGCGGAAGTGGGGTCCAAGGTCAATCCTGCTGAGGAGATCCGACCAGTGTTGCTGCCAACGATGCAGGATGCTGTCGATAAGCTCGGCGCTCCAGTCTCCTTCGCGGTACTCGAGCAGACTTCGCCCATCATTGTCGAGCGCGTCGAACCCATGCGGGCGATGTTTATTCGGCGTGGATTTGAGGCGCGCGTCTCCCCCAAATCTTCCGCGTCCGGCAGAATCCTCGTGGCCTATTCCACTCCGGAAGCGCGTCGCGCGATCAGCCGCGTGGAAGAGGTGCTTGCAGAGCCTGACTACCAGGAGATCCGCGAGCTCGGCTATTCGATCGTGCACTCGCAGTGGCTGGGCGACTTGATCACGGCTGTCGCGGCCCCCATCTTCCACCGAAGAGTCTGCATCGGCGCGCTGAGTGTGATCGCCGAGCGAGGGGCTCATCCCGATGAGGTCCTGATCCGGTCAATGCTTGACGCATCGGCCGCCATCAACCGCGAACTGGAAGTTGGTTAGTCAGCATGTCACAGCATTCCTCCACGGCCACGGCCCCCGCGCTGATCGGCGCTTTTCCAGGCACCGATCCGACAACGCTGCCTGTCACGGACCATGTTCCCGAACTCATACGTCTGACACGGCGAGAGTTCTCACTCATTACCGAGCGCCTGCTGATGGCCGCGGGATGCGGTGCTGGAGCTTGGCCAGGCGCGCGGGACTACGTGCTCGAAACACTGAGCCAGGTGGGTCCAGGCACCATTGACCTCCTCGAAGCGGCACTCGTCAACCGCGACCGCGCCCCTTGGCCGCGGGTCGCGCTCTCGCAACCCGCAGCGATGGACGCTGATGGGGCCCCGTTGATACTGGTTGGCAACTCGATCGCAAACGCGCTCATCGCCTTTCTCGGCGACTCCCCCGACAGTGTCTTCACGGTCACCGGCCTCTCCGATGTGCGCGGCTTCGAGGGCCTCGCAGTCCGAGCTACGTATCACGGGTTCACCCTGAGCTTCACGCCAGACCACGACTTGGGCCAACTCAAGATCCGGGCAGCGCGAACAACCCCGGATGCGTCGGCCGACGTGGTCACGCTCCTGCGTGCCGGCGTCGAGTGCAGCGGCACCCAGTGGTGGCGCGTGTACCAACCCTCCAATTTCGCACTCAGCGAGGAGACAGAAGTTTCTCGTTCACACACCGGAGTGAGCGAGACCCTCCTGCACTACTCGGTGTGAGTGACCCATCAGAAAACAGGTGAATACATGATCGTCGACAGTCTGATCTGTTCCCGGCTTGACCGGGACGGGATCGAAGAGATCCGCGCCGGAGGCGTGGACTCGGTAACCGTGACGTGCGGTTTCTGGGAAGATGCGACCGAGTCGCTCGACTCGGTAGTGCGGTGGCGTGAACTCGTCACGCAGAATCAAGATATCGCCGCAATCGCTACCACCGCCGCGGAGATGGAGGAGGCGCAACGCGACGGCCGGCTCGCGATTGTCCTGGGTTTCCAGAACAGTTCCTTCCTCCAGGGTCGGCTTGGCTACGTTGAGGCGTTCGCGGATCTCGGTGTCCGGGTCGCCCAGCTGACCTACAACATTCAAAACGATGTGGGCGGCAGTTGCTACGACCCCACCGACTCTGGCCTCACACGCTTTGGTGAGGAAGTCGTGGCGGAAATGAATCGACACGGCATGGTGATTGATCTCTCCCACGTCGGGAACCGTACTTCCCTCGACGCCGTGCACGCGTCGTCCCTACCCGTGGCCGCAACACACGCGAACATTTTTGAGTTGGTTGAGCACCCGAGAAACGCACCACTCGAGGTACTCAAACCTCTCGCCGAGCGCGGCGGAATGATCGGCTTGACGACGTATCACAACCTCACACGTGGGTTCATTGCGACGCCGTCAGACTGGGCTGAAATGGTCGCACGGTCCGTCGATTTGCTCGGCATCGACTGCATCGGCATTGGGACGGATTCGAACCAGCGCGGCACGGACGAGTACCGGGAATGGATGCGGAAGGGGCGTTGGAGCCGCCGACCGCAGATCGGAGCATCACCACCTCCGGGCGTCGCACCGTCGCAGCGCCCCGACTGGTTCACCGGGCCCCAGGACTTTAGCGCGCTTGGCGAGGCACTCGCTGGGCGCGGATTCTCGGCCACGGAACGAGATCAGATCCTCGGCGGGAACTGGATGCGCTTCTACACCGAGGTCATCGATACGCAGCGTGAAAGCGCTCCTGAGTGGAAGGTGTGAACCACATGAGCACCACAGTTTCGCACGGCACCGGAGCGGTTGAGGTTGATTCGGTGGTGAAGACCTTCCGCCGCAATCGACTCGAAATCCAGGCACTCAGTGAGACAAGCGTCGACTTCCGTGAGGGTGAGTTTATTTCACTGATCGGTCCGAGTGGGTGCGGCAAATCGACGCTCCTCAAACTGATCGCCGGTCTCGACTCACCCACTCGCGGCGAAGTCCGGGTCGACGGCACGGTCGTCACGAAGCCGCTCCGCTCCGCGAGTGTGTCGTTCCAAAAACCGACACTGCTCCCCTGGCGCAACGTGATCGACAATATTCTGCTTCCCATTGAGGTCCGGGACGGCCGTCCCGCTGCGCAGGATCGCGCATACGCCGCACAACTCATCGAGATGATTGGCCTGCAGGACTTCACCAATCACTACCCGAAGGAGCTCTCCGGCGGAATGGAACAGCGGGCCGCAATCGCTCGCTCGCTTGTCACCCGACCCGAGCTTCTCCTGATGGATGAGCCATTCGGAGCACTCGACGAGTTCACTCGTGAGGATCTCAACGAGGAGCTCCTGAACCTGTGGGAGGCCGAACCCAAGACTGTCGTCTTTGTGACCCACAGCATCTCCGAAGCAGTGTTTCTCTCTGATCGGATCATGGTGATGTCCGCCCGTCCCGGTCGTATCGTCGATGTCATCGACGTCGACCTCCCCCGTCCGCGCACCGCGGACCTTCGAACCTCCCCCGCATTCAACGAGCTCGTACGCCAAGGAAGGCTCAGTCTCGAAGCGGCCAAAGCCGGAGCGCGTGTCGACGCCGTTGCGTGAGAAAGCGATTGAATTATGAGCGCGAACACTACTGAACTCCTCCCCGTTGGGACACGAGAACACCCCCGCCCTGCTCCGCGATTCGGCTCGTCCGATCTCCGGCGCCTACTCACGTCGACGACGACTCGGGCAGTGCTCATCGCGCTCGCTCTGGTTGCGGGCACCTTTTGGTTCTGGAACTACAGCGCGAAGTCTGGCCTGATCTCCCCATTGCTGGTGGCGCCACCGGATGCGACCTTCCAGGTGCTTGGACAGATGATCGAGAGCGGCACCATCTGGGTGAACCTCAGGGCTACCGCCTTGATCACACTACTGGGGCTCGCGATCGCAATCGTCGCAGCCCTGGCGATTAGTTTCGTCTTCGTGTTCTCTGAGTCGCTCCGAAAGGCCGTCTATCCCTTTCTTCTCATCATTCAGACGTTCCCGAAAGTCGCCATCGCGCCACTCATCATCGCAGGCTTCGGCTACGGGACCACCCCAAAAGTAATTCTCGCGGCGCTGATGGCCTTCTTCCCGATTCTGGTGAACGCCCTCGTTGGGCTCACAAACATCAATCAGGACCAGATCAACCTCTTCAAGTCTGTCGGGGCCTCGCCCTGGCAAGTGATCCGGAAACTCCGTATCCCCAACGCTATCTCCTACCTTCTTCCGGCGATGCAGAGCGCGGCTGTGCTCGCCCTCATTGGCACCATTGTCGCCGAGTTCGTCTCAGCGCGTGAGGGTATGGGGTTCGCGATCCAGGCCGCGGTCCAGACGGGCAGCGTCTCGACAACGTTCGCGCTCTTGATCGTGCTGGGTTGCTTCGGCGTCATCATTTGGCTTGTCATGGCTGGCCTCAATTTCTTGCTCCGCCGCTACCGCCGCTGAGCGCATCGCTCGCACTCTCCCTGAACAATGCCGTTCGAAAGGAACACCCCATCATGAACCGAACCGGAACCCTCGCTATCGCGCTACTCAGCACGGCCGCTCTCGCCGGCTGCTCCGCTGGCGGCGCTGACAACGCCACGGACACCACGGCGCCTGCGCTCGAGAAGGTCACCTTCGCCGTCACCGATCAGACTCTATCCGCGGCAACCGCAAGCTATGCGACCGTCCCTGTAGAGCTCGGCTATTTCGCGGAGGAAGGGCTCGATGTCACCATGCAACCCGTCGAGACCGCCCTCGCTGGCGTCCAGGCAGTCGCGGCCGGGAACGCCATGTGCACGTATGCCTCTGCTGCCACCGCGATTCCGACTGCAGCGTCCGATCCCACGATCTCGCTCGTCGGGTCGACTGAAGGCAATATGTTCCGCGTTGTAGCCCCCGAGTCAAAGGGATACACCTCAGTCGCCGACCTCGAGGGCAAAACCATCGGCAGCAACTCTGCCACCGCGACCGGGGTGAACTACGCGATCGGTGGGATGGAAGCCGCGGGCGTAACCGCCTCGAAGGACCAGTTCCTCCCCGTCGGGTTCGGCGCTCAGGCAGCTCTCGCGTTCCAGCAAGGTCAAATCGACGCGTACTCCGCGTGGGACAGCCCCAACCTGGTCATCGAGTCCCTCCTCGATGAGAAGCTCGTGAATCCCGACTCGGCCATGAACGACCTGAACGGGACGTCAATATTCGTATGTTCGACCGCGGCGTTCGAGAACGACCCCGAGATGATCGCGGGAATCTGGCGTGCGTTCTACAAGGGTGCCGTCTTCTCTTCGGAGAACCCGGAGGCAGCGATCAAGATGCACTGGGACGCTTATCCCTCCGCAAAGCCGACCGACGGTTCCGAAGAGGAACGTCTCGCACTCGCGGTGCGACAGCTCGAAACCCGTCTCGACCTGACAGGCGGCGAGGGCTCAGCTGGAAAGTACGGTGAACAGACCACTCAGGATCTCCAGCAGATGGTGGATCTACTGACGGAGTCAGGAGTTATTGAAGGTAACGCAGCCGACTACGATGTCTCGGCACTGTTCCACCACGACCTCATCGACCAGATCAACGACTTCGACCCGGCGCAGATCAGGGACGAAGCGAAGAACTACGCCGAGTAGCTTCCCTGGGGTGTGGACTCCGCGTCCACACCCCTCCCCGTTTTCCGATGTACGTTCCCAAGGACCCCCATGACCCACACAGTCGCTACCGAAATCGCTCGTCAGATCACCCATCGTGCAATTCCAAGGATCTACCACGTCCCCGGAGAGAGCTTTCTCGGCCTCCTCGATGCGCTGCGCGATGAATCCAGCCGGCTTATCGTGGCGCGTAATGAGGGCGGGGCCGGGTTCATGGCCCTCGCTGAATCGCGGGTGACCGGCAACACCGGTGTAGCCATGGTGACCCGAGGACCGGGTGCCGCCAACATCGCAATCGCGATTCACACGGCTTTCCAGGATGCGACCCCACTGGTAGTGTTTGTCGGCCTCATCCCGACGACGGATCGCGAGCGAGAATCCTTTCAGGAGTTCGATATTCACGCCTGGTTTGGCAGCACCGCGAAGGCAGTCATGGTGCTCGACCACCCGGGATCCTCCGCGGAACGAGTCTCACGCGCGTTTGACATTGCGCAGTCAGGTCGACCCGGTCCCGTCGTCATCGGTCTCCCCGAAAACCTCCTCGCAGTGCCCGTTGCGAAGGCGCCTGCGTTCCCTCCGAAACACACCCCCTCACGTATTCTCGGCCCTGAGGAAACCACGAGGTTCGCGGAACGGCTCGCGGCCGCGGAACGACCAGTCTTCGTGGTGGGCGGCGAGTGTTGGGACACCGGTTCGGCCGCGGACCTGCGGCGCCTCGCTGAGCAAGCCGCGATCCCAGTGGTCTCTGACTTCAGGTCGCATGACGCGTTCCCCCATTCCTCCTCCGCGTGGGTGGGTAGCCTTGGTTATGGCCGAAACGAGGGTGCGCGCCGCGCATATGATGAGGCAGACCTTGTGGTGTATCTCGGCACCGCACGGAAGGACGTTCTCTCCGACGGCTTCCTGCTTGGAAACGGCGCAGAATCCGTCGTGGTGGTGAATCCCGACCCCGATCTGCGCGAGCACACGGGGCAACTCGACACCCACCTCGTCTCCCGACCCGATGAGTGGTTACAGGGGTTCGCGGGGGTGGGAGCCGGCGCTGGTGCAGCAAGCGGCGCCGCTCACGCTCACCGAACAGCCAGGCTCGCTGAGCTCAGAGCCACCTACCTCGCGTGGAGCCAGCCGCGGCCGTCCGCCCCCGACGTGCTGTCCAGAGAGACAGTGTTCGGTGCCCTCCAGGAGGCCCTCCCGAACGATGCAATCATCACCGCGGGAGCCGGCAACTACGTGATCGGCGCGCTTCGCTATGTGCACCACGAGGTTCCGCGCAGTTTCATCGGGCCTCGCAACGGTGCGATGGGGCTCGGCGTTCCGGGGGCGGTGGCCGCGTCACTCGCCTTCCCCGAGCGCACAGTGGTCGCGCTCGCTGGCGATGGCTGTTTCGGCATGAACGGCCAAGAGCTCGCAACACTCACGATGTTCCAGGGACGGGCACTCGTGTTTCTGCTAGACAACGGCGGTTATGGCACGATCCACGCTCATCAGGAGCGTTCCTTCCCGGACCGACCGGCAGGAACCTATCTCCAGAACCCTGATTTCGCCGGCATCGCCCGTGCGCACGGAATAGTCGCGCACCGGATTGAACAGCTTGACGAACTGGCGCCGCGCATTGCAGCGGCTCTCGCGTCGCCGGGTTCAACGTTCTTCCACATTCTGTTGCCCAGGATCAACGAGGGACTGGGACTCCACGACGGTTCGGAGACTGAAACACGATGATCCCAACGGCAAACCTTCCTGAAGCGGTGATCCGCACGGCCGCCGAAGCAGCTGCCGTGTGGCGCCGTACCCCCGTGCACGACCGCACAGCGGTATTGCTGCGCGCGGCGCAGATCTATGGGACTCGATCCGAAGATCTGGCTCGGACCATGGCGCAAGAGATGGGCAAACCGATTTCTCAGGGCCGCGAGGAGATTCGCAGCTGTATCCGCATCCTCGAATACACCGCGAACGAGGCCGACGCACTCCTGCGCGGCGACACAATTGCGAGCGAGCCCGGGAGTTCAGCTCGGGTGGCACTCCTTCCCACCGGCGTAGTGCTCGGGATCATGCCGTGGAATTACCCGCACTACCAACTCATCCGGCTCATCGCCCCGAATCTGCTGCTCGGGAACGGAGTCCTGTTCAAGCACGCGCGACTCTGCGGTTCAAGTGCTCTCGCGGTTGCAGAGATCTTCGCCGCCGCCGGTGCGCCTGCCGGCCTCGTCGCCGACTCGCAGTTCACCCACGCCCAGACGGGATCAGCGATCTCGCATCCCGCGATTACCGGGGTCTCATTCACGGGGGGTGACACAGCTGGCGCGGCGATTGCACGCGCAGCGGGTGGGGCTGTGAAGAAGGTCGTCCTTGAGCTCGGCGGCAACGACCCCGTGATTGTGTTCGACGAGTCCCGTGTCGATGAGCTCGCCCGCACACTCGCGACTGCCCGTCTTTCAAACGCCGGCCAAACGTGCGTTTCCCCGAAGCGAATCATCGTGCGGGCCGACATCATGCCCCAATTCGTTACCCGGTTCAGCGCGCAGTTCCTCGCCGCGACCCCGGGTGATCCACTGCTCGAAGAGACTGTCCTCGGCCCGCTTGCGACCGCAGGCGCAGGGCAGTCGCTGCGTGAGATCCTGCGATCCGCGGTAGCCAACGGCATTGATGTGCGCGGCGACAGTGCCGAACTGGAGCGCACCGGCCGCAATTTCTCGCCGCAGCTTATTGTGAACCCGCCACGCAACCACGCGGTTTGGACCGAGGAACTCTTTGGCCCCGTCGCGATCCTGCACTCGGCAGTTGACGTTTCTGAGGCAATCTCGCTCGCAAACGATTCGGTGTACGGACTCGGTGCGACCGTGTACACATCTAACGTGGTCGAAGGAGAACGATTCCTTGCGGAGCTCGAATGCGGAATGATCTCGCTCAACGGCCCCAAGGGGGGCAGCCCCGCATTCCCCTTCGGAGGCGTCAAACGCTCGGGCTTCGGACGCGAGCTAGGGTCGCTCGGCATCCGAGAGTTCGCGAACCAGCAGCTCATCGTGGAGCACCACAACGCGCGCACGGATGTCAGCTCGGGGTCGTCTGGCCGGAACTCGTATGGCCGGAGCTCGTCTGGCCGGAGCTCGTCTGCAGCTCCCCCGGATCACATGCCACACTAGCCACATGGCAGTGACCGCACTCATCACCGGGGCATCCGCGGGTCTGGGCCAGGAGTTTGCGCGACAGCTCGCGCGATCCGGCGTCCGCCTCGTCCTCGTGGCCCGTGACGAATCGCGCCTCCGGGCGCTCGCGGAAAAGCTCGGGGCCCCCGAATCGCCACACGAGGTGCTCGCCGCGGACCTCACCGTCGAAGCCGGACTCGAACGCGTCGCTGAGCGCCTGGCAGATCCCGATCGGCCCGTCGACATCCTCATCAATAACGCGGGGTTCGGGGTGTACGCAGGATTCGAGCACAGCGACATCGCGGATGAACGACGCCTGCACGAGCTCCTGTCCTGGGTCCCACTGCGGCTCGCACACGCCGCCGTACCCGGGATGCTCAACCGGGGGCGCGGCTGGATCCTGAACGTCGCAAGCGTCGCGGCGTTCACCCCCACCGGCACCTACGGTGCCGCGAAAGCGGCAGTCGTATCGCTCTCTCGCTCGCTGAACGCGCGATACCGGCGGCGCGGGGTCCGGGTCACCGCGCTGTGCCCCGGGCTCCTTGCCACCGAGTTCCACGAGCGCATGGGCGAGGACCACTTGCCACGGCTCCCGCCGCTCGCCTGGGCCGGCACGGAGCGCGTTGCCCGGGAGGGATTGCGCGCGGTCCGCGCCGGCAAGCCTGTGCTGGTGTCGGACTGGCGTTACCGTCTCGCGCAGCCACTCACCCGAATCCTGCCCGCCCGCGTGCTCGAACGGATCTCCACGACAACCGAGTAGCCGCGCCCACTCCTACAATGCCATCCAGCAGTACAGGCCGTGGCCGCGATCACGGGCGAGGTGCGCGAGATCGCGCCAATCCCGCAGCATCGGGAGGAGCTGGGCCGGATCCCCCGCACCCCAAAACTCTTCGGTCTCCGACCAAGGCCCCACCACGGCAGCCAGGCGTTCGCCACCAGAATCCGCCAACGCCGCGGTGAATGCCTCCGGCAGCGCAACCACCCACGCAGCCTCGTGCTCCGGGTCGCTGACAAGGCGGGTCCACGGGCGGCCACCCGGCACCGCGTCCTCCGGAACATCGAGGAGCAGCGCCAGCAGCGTCCGAGCCTGCACACTCGCGTCGACCCCGTCAACGGTCGGTGCGTGTATGCCCGCCGGGCCCGCGTCCACAGTTTCCGCAGCCGCCGCATCGTCGACAGCCGCAAAGTACGTATTGATGACTCCCATGCGCCCTATTCTGACACCGGCGCTGACACAGGCATCTGAATCTTCAGCGAGCGATACCCGGCTTCGTTTTTCGTTGGCACCCAGCGCCGCCAGTGCGTTGCGGAGGGCCGTACCGGGCATGCCTGACGCACGGCCGCGACCGCGGGGCCGAGGCGCTCGTCTCCCGGGAAGGAGAGCCAGAGGGACAGGGTGGAACCGCTCGTCGCGAACGTCCCACGGATCCCTGAGGCACCGAGCATCCGGCCGTAACCATCCACGGCGAACGCACCCGTCTCGTCTGCGCTGACCCCCGAATATGGTGCGCCTGTCGCAGGATCTCGCAGGCAGACTGGCACCGTCAGCGTGAGCCGGGCGAGCGCCTGCCCGTGCCGCGTCACCTCGACCGGGTCTGCCGTGTCGAGGGCCCTCATGATCGCCGCTACATCCTGCTCGTGAACGCTCCACTCACGGTGCGTCCTCCCGCTACGGCGCGGCCCTCCGAGCCGTTCGGCCGCGAACGCCCGCCAGCGCTCCGTGGCAGCCTCGGGGCCACCGGACCACAGCTCGAACGCCCACCGCGACGGCCCGTCGGGCAGCGTGCACGCCGCCAAGAAGCTCTGTACCTGAGCAAGCGCGGTGCCGGGCTTCCGCGTGCGCAGGCGGTGGGCACCGCCGGATGATGCGGGGAGCCCGTCATACGTGACGAGTTCCGGGCGCATCAGTCGAATCGCCCGTCTGGGGTCCCCACGATCCAGAAATTCTCAGGGGAAGCCGCGGGCCGCAGCGTCGCAATCCACTCGTGCACCGCCGAGACCACAGCAGTTTCTAGGTCCTCGCGGCTCCAACCGCCGGGCCGGGCGGGCACGTCCGGATCCCACCCGTCTTCGGTCCACTCGACGCCGAAGAGGTGCCGTTCGCGTTCGAAGCGTCGATCCAGCGCAAACGCCTCCTGGCCCTCGAAGCGTGCCCACACGTCAAATGGACCCTCGGCGTCCTGATCGACGAACACGTCGACAAGGATCGCTTCGGCACCGCCAGCTTGCGCGCGAGCGGCGTCCAGCAGCTGTTCCAAGTGCCCAGCCACCCCGGTAGCGGTGCCGGATCGGGATAAAATCCCCTGCAGCGCGGCGGCATACTCCTCTAACGTCATGGGATCAGCGTAGTTCGGAGGTGCTCAGATCGGGCGCTATCCAAACACCCAGATATCCTCCCCAGCGGCAACCGCGGAGAGCAGCGCCGCGAGTTCCGGGGCGATCACCGTGGTTTCCTCGAACTCCGGTTCTTCACCGTGCACGATCACCCCGTCGTCCCGCATCGCGAGATACGCGTAGTGCCCCCGCACCGACAACACGAGCGGCCAGTGCCGCCGCCAGAACCGCGTGATTTCGGCGCGCTGCGCGTCGTTGGCCGCGGCATCGAGACTCATCTGCTCGAAGGCGTTCCAGGCAAACGCCTCGGTAACCGGATCGCGGTAGTCCCCCGCGGACAGAAACCACACCGCGTCGTCCGCGCTACTCAGCCGAGCAAACGAGGTCGCCCAGTCGACAAGCTCGGGCGGTGCGTCGCGCAGCGCGTCAGGTAGCTTCGTGTCTGCGTCCGTCGAAGCTTCGAGTACCCAACCTCGATCCCGCAGCGCCCGGGCAACGACGTGGGGCTGAGGCGTGCGCAGCTGAGGAGACGGAGCCATCCCAGTACTCTATGCACTCACGAGGCTCCCGTGCAGCACCTCGCTCCCGGTGCCCCCATCGCCCGGAACTCCACCGAGAACGCAATCTATTGCGTTTGGGCCGGCGAAAAGGTGCAAAAGTGGCATTTCGGGCACAGGCCACAGGCCACAGGGCTCCAGACAAAACGCAGCAGGCCCCCGGTTTCCCGGGGGCCTGCTGCGGTATCTCGTGCGCGAGGGGGGACTTGAACTGACCTCGATCCCCTCGCGCCGTGAATCTCGACCGAGCGTTCTGCCGCATAAAATCAACGATCTACAGCATGTGACCTGTGGATAACTCCACCGTAATACGCCGAGCTACAGGTTGCTTAGCACTTTTGTTAGCACTTTTGTCGGAGGATGCTGGTCGCGACTGATTAGCATTGAACCGAATGCGTCCTGGGTGTGGTGCCCTCTACTCGGAGGTGAGTCGTGTGCGCCAGCGGGTTGCGTTCGCGTATCGGTGGATGACTTGCTCCGGGTGCGCCAGGAGGCTTCGCTGCTCCGGCTTGGCAATGAACCCGTTGAGCAGGATTCCAGCGTTGGTGACCGCCCGTTTCCAGTACCCTCCGACTGCGTGATTGACGGGGAGCTCCAAATGCTTGTCGTCCGCGAGAGACACCGTGATCGAGCTTTCCTCGGAGTGAACGTCCTCGACTTGTCCAGACAAGAGCGTAACGAGTGCGTATCCCGTAGTCGCAAGTGCGCCAGGCCACGGAAACCATGAACTCGGGAGGTTCACTTCGATGCCGATGATGTCGCTCCAGGGGATCGTTTCAGAGATCACCGTCGCGCCTCGGTGATGTGTGACGCCTTCAGGGGTGATGCGTAGATGAAGAGCGTCGTTGGAGGCCACGGCAATGCCGCCAGTGATGGCCGTGAGTGGTCCGTAGTGCACGTTCCTCCTTTGAGTGCGTCCGACGCGCTGCCGCAACTCTAGTTGACAGAATCTCGGTGTGCAACGTAGGTTGACATTATGGAGTCCTCACAGATCGCACAAGTTGCTGCGGACACCACTGACCCGAAGGCAGGGCTCCGCGCGGTCGCGTCCTTGCGGGTGCTTGCCGACACGCTGGAGTTGCGGCAGGTCGAAGCGGCGTTGCGGGCGGGCATGAAGTGGCAAGAGATCGCGGATGCGCTCGGCGTGACCCGTCAGGCCGCGCACAAGAAACACGCCAAGAGAGTCGACCCCACGATCCCGAACCTCAGGAGAAACGCATGAGCAAGTTCACTCGCGCTGCCCAGACCAGCCAATCCCTGTCACTGGCTGCTATGGAGGAAGCGTCCCGGATGGGACGCCGCGAGGCCGACATTGATCACATGTTCCTTGCTCTCGTTATCAGTGACCAGAGTGCGGGGCGGGTGCTGCGTGAAATCGGCATCGACTTGGATGCCGCGCGTCTCGCCGTGGAGGAGCAGCACGAGGCGCAGCTGGCGTCGCTCGGCATCGACGCATCGTTCCCCGCTCCGGGGCGAATCGTGTTCCAGGAGACCGACGGATACCAGTGGAGCAAACGAGCCTCCGACCTCATCGCACGCTCTGGTGGGAAAGAACGCGAAGGTGACGCCGCAGCGGTGCTCCGGGAACTGGTGATCGAACCCAGTGGTCTGATCCTCGACATCCTGCAACGACTCGGCACGACACCCGCAGAAGTGATGGGTCGACTCGACCACGCCGACGCGACTCTGCCCGAAGCGACGCCGCGGAGACCGCAGGAGAAAGGTCGCGTATCGGGCACGACGGAGGCATTCGTTCCCGCATCGGTCGATCAGGTCTGGGAGTTCCTGACCGACCCGTCTCGGGTTCCCGACTGGGAAGTCAGCGTCGGCTCCATCGATGCGACCGATGAGTCAGCACGCCCGGGGATGCTCTGGCAGGGGCGCGCACCACAGGCCCGGCCAGACGGCAAGCCCCTGAAGATCAAACCCCAGTTTCACCGACGCACCATCGAACTCGTGAAGGCAGAACAACCTGCCCATGTTGTGTGGCAGTTCACCTATCCGGATGCAACCCACCGTGGGCCGACACTGACGACGTTCGACCTCGCGAGCACGGCCGGGGGAACCCAGGTGACGATCACGACATCCTGGGCGCGATCGACCGGCTGGAGGCGTATCGTCGGGCTCCCGATGCGCCCGCTGCTGAAGTTCGTGATCTGGATCGGACTGTTCCAGACCGGCAGCGCCATCAGCCGAGCATTCCGATAACCCGATGATGGCTTTTCCGAAAGTACGCACATTCACAATACCGGGCCATCTCGGAGGAAATCCGAACCGTCCGAGACATCATGTCCAGCGCTATCGCCGCGTTTGATGTGCTCCGCTCATGCAGATAGTGGACGGGTAATCTGGCCACGGTATGAGTGATCTGTTTTCAAGTCTTCCCGTGCGTCGTGTTGAAGAGCATCGTCTTGCCCCGATTACACGTGACTCCTGGCCTGCCACTATCCCCGCTGTGGGCCAGATTCTCGATCAGGGGCTTGATTTTTCGCCTCTGACGGTGTTTGTGGGCGAGAACGGTGCTGGCAAATCAACGATCGTCGAAGCGATTGCCGAGGCCTACGGGCTGGGAGTCGAAGGCGGAACCAGAAACTCGCTCCACCGAACCCAGCACACCGAATCAGGACTTGCCGACCACCTGCAACTCGTGCGCGGCGCAGGAAGCACCCGCCAGGGAGTATTCCTGCGAGCAGAGACGATGCACGGCCACTTTTCCTATCTCGATGACGTGGGCATCTCTGGGAGGCACAACTTCCAAAGCCACGGCGAGTCCTTCATCGAGTTTTTCACCACTCGATCCCGGATCGGTGGCCTGTGGGTGTTCGATGAGGCCGAGTCTGCTCTGTCGTTCAACGGATGCCTCGTGTTGCTGGCGCACATTCGTGAACTCCTGGCAAGCGGTGCGCAGGTGATCATGTCCACTCATTCGCCGATCCTCGCCTCCCTTCCCGAAGCGAAGCTCCTTGAAGTAGGCGAATGGGGGCTCCGAGCCAGCGAATACGACGAACTCGACATGGTGCAGAGCTGGCGATCATTTCTTGATGCACCTGGCCGTTATCTGCGCCACCTGACTACTGACAGCAGGCTGGACAACTGACTTGATTTGTCGCTGACGGGGAAAGCACATCTCGTTCGCTTCTGCTCGATCCCTAGTGTGTGAAGGGCCACCTAAAGCGAGTGCGCTCGGCGGCGGCATTCGGGTTGCAGTGAGGAGGTATCGGTAGCCTGAGAGTATGGGTGTTCGTGGATTTGCGCGTCGGTCGAATGATCCGAGCAGTGTCGTGCACGGAGTCGTCTCGACGGGGCTGGTTGCAGCGCTGGCGCTGGTTGAGCCGCGGAAACTCACCACCGGTCGCCGCCTTGGCTACCGGGTCGGGGTTGCCGCGGTGGCGGCGTGGACGATGTGGGTAAGCCTTCGCACCAGCAAGAACACCGGCCCCGATCTGCTCGGTCCTGTCGGACGTGTGGCGGTGACTACGGGAGCGGCGGGTGCGGTCTTTGGGTTTGCCGAAGCTGGTGAAGCCATTGATGCGCGTCTTCACGATGGGCTTGTGCGCGTTGGCGCGAGAAGGCCCAGACTTTGGCTCGCCGCAGGTGAAGCGGCGCTCTCCGCGTTGGCGTGGTGGATGGGTCGTGTGAGCGATCGCGCTGGCGTCGATGATCTGGACGACTTCGAGGAACCGGAGCGCGCACTGATCGATATGCCTGCTGGTCTTCGAGAGATGGCGTCGCATGTGCTGTCTGCGACGGATGGGCACGGTGCACCGGAGTTGCGGGAACAGCTTGCCGGGGCGCGTGTGGTCAGTTTTGGCGACGGGGCGCTCGATATATCGTTTGCGCAGTTCGACACGCCGAAGGGTCTGCCGCGGGCTGTGCCTGGGGATGCGACGTTCCCGGCTATCGGGGGCTTCCGCGCACTCGGAAACCGCACCTTCGATATCCGCATCTTCGTTGAGGACGGCCGGTTGGAGAGCATCCGCATAGACGAGGGCGCGGACTGGTCAGACGAAGCACGAGACAGCTGGAACAACACCGGACGCGATCTGAGCGAGCTTATGGGGTGGCCTGCCCCAGGAGATATCGAGTTGCTCATCGAAACCGCCACAGGCTACAAACCGGTGACGAACCGACGGGATCCTCGATGAACGAAGATAGGACACGCATCATGGAGATGCTTCTGGCCGGTCCTCGTGGGCGACGGTTGCTGCTCGAGTTCGCGCTCGCATCTGAGCGTCAACGCGACCCCGAGTATCGGGAGGAATCACTGACTGCGGGAGTGTTCCTCGCCTCGTACCATCTCGACCCGGGCAAGGGCACCTCGGTGCAACTGTTTGGTGACGTTGGTGCGGAGACTCAGGAAATCAGTCCCGCCGAGATCGCATCCCGTATGGGGGCCGTCCCGCTGGTTGAGGTGACGCCGGAGCTACTGCGCGACTGCGTCGCTGAATCAGTGAGTGGTGCGAGGTACTGGCAAGAACCCGACGGCACAGACATCCTTGCGGGAATGCCCGAACTGGCTGCGTCACTGCGTCGTGTCGCAGCACACCTTGCCGCGTCGCCGCACACCGCTTGGTGGAGTGCTCCGGTGGAGGAACGTTTGCAATGGCAGGTCGAATAGGATGGAGCACCACCCCGCACCGTGCTCGAAGACCCGCTCTCGAGGCTCCGACACGTGCAGGATGAGGTTCTGGCAGAAGAACTCACCGCTCGCCGTGAACGTCCTACCGACCCGGCGGCGAGTTGGAGCGGGAGCTGGTGGTCGAGACCACCGTGGGAACTGCCCTCATCAACCCGCGCACTGCCTGACGGTGCTCCTGCTGGGCTGTGGTTCGTGGAAGATACTCTCGGGTGGGAACACGCGACCACGAGACGGGTCGGGATACCTGCGGGGTTGCGCATCTTCGAGATCGACACCGCAGAAGCCTGGGCATCGTTGTGCCGCCGGTTCCCGATCGAGGTGACCGCACAGAAGCGGCACGACTGGTATCGCACCACCGGCCGAGACGGGAGTTGGGTGATCCCGGACTGGGCGAAAGTCGCAGAGCACTACGACGCCGTGCACCTGTGCACGCTGACGTACCCGTCTGCCGCAAGCACGGCGATCCCGGTCGATAACGAAACGGCGAGTGTGATCGCCGGGTGGGGGCCGGACGAAACCTACTGGTTCACGCCCCGCGTCAGATACGTAGACGAACCCATCAGGTGGGCGCTACACGACGACGGCGAAGACAATACCTGGGTGAGAGAAGAATCATGAAACACAACGCACGGAAACGCATTTTGGTGCCGCTGGCGGCAGGCGTGCTAGCGACGCTGCTGCTTGCCGGATGCACCCAGCCCGCAACGACCACCACGACAGACGCCGATGGAAACACGGTCACGATCGACTGGGTCGACTACCCCGCCAACGCGGGCATCCCCGCAAGCGACGTGCTCGCCTTGCCCATGGCCGAAGAGGTGGAAGCTCGCGCGAACCAACTCATCAGCGAAGTGAAGGATGCCCTCGAAGCCGAATACGGGATCACCGAATGGACCACATCGAACGAAGGCGGATGGTTCCCTGAAGAAGGCAACGGGTACGGTGGCACCTCGCTGCTCACCACCTACAACTCCGCCAGCTACGGAGCAGAAATCCGTATCCCTGTCGAGCAATGGGACGACGTGATCGACACGGTGCGAACAATCACACAAAAGTACGAGATCTCTGAGGAGAGGAACGAAACGTACATCGAGGAGTACCCAGAGTGGATGCGATTCGGAGGCTTCTATCGCGGGACAGAGTCGTTCGACATCATGGTCCAGGACGACACACTCAACCCTGAACACGCAACCAGCGACAGTGACGACGAGCTAGTGACCGGTGTCTCGCTGCTCTATGTCATCACCACCATCAGCAAGGGCGACCGCGACGAGTTCATCCAGCGCGCAGCCCCATATGAAGGACTCAGACTCCCCGAAGCGACAACCTCAGACTGATCCAACGGTCCCGCCACGGTGGCGGCACCGACGGATCAGGGGTTTTGCTATTTCGGAGTGAACCGGCTCATCGCAGATGAGGGCGTAGGTGCTTCCTGAACCCGCCGGTTTCGAGTAGCGATCGGGTGATGTAGTTCGTCGAGTTCCGGAACCCCAAAGCCGAACCGCGGAGGTGCTCGGTACCTCATTTCGTCTCTCAAGACGTAGGTACGTTTACCTCCCCACGGGTCGCCGCGCTCAGGGCTGCACAGTGACGGTCACCTCCCCTGGGTCACCGCACTGCTCGCTACTGCCGACACTCACCCACTCCGCCGTGATCTCCGCCTCGGAAATGCAAGGTGCCGTCGCGGGTGAGCGTACGCACCGTGAAGCGCTCCAGCCGCGTCATGCCGACCGAGAACGTCCACGAGTCCCCGTCCTGACCTTCGACCGAGGCGAACCCGAGCGGCCCCGCCATGTCCACGTCCTCAGTCGGGGCGCAGCCCTCGTCGGTGCAGATCTGCACCTGATCGACGGCCGAGGTGTCACCGTCGAGCTGGATGACGATGGTGTTCGCGCGGCCCGCTCACCGGGCACGCGAACGGGACACAGCCCGTCAGATCCATCGCGGTCACCGGCCCGGCCACGGCCGCGATCCCCGCCCGCCGTCTCCTCGTCATCCTCACCAAGCCCGCACCATCCGATCCTGCTTCCATCTCGACGCTACGGACCGATCCTCCGATCGTCCCGCTCTCTGGACCTCACAGAGCTCTCACGCTCTCTTCCGAATGGACGTATGCTACCGTGGTAGATACATCAGTTTCTATACAAGAAACATCAGGCGGTGATTCATATGCGCGGCGGGGTGATCCTGTTCCGGGGAACCGGGGCCGATGCGCGCCGCTATGTCGAGGCCGACCGTTCCCGCGCCGATGACTACTACCTCGGCGCAGAGACTTCCGTGGCGGAGTTCACCGCGCTCGACGGTGCCGGGAACGTGACCGCCACACTCGGACTGGAACCAGAGGTGTACGCGGGCTGGGTGGACTGGACGAACCCGGTCACGGGTGAGTCGATGGGCAAGCCACGATTGCCGGGGGAAGGGCGGCAGGGCTCGCCCAGGTTTGCGGAGATGGTGGTGAACGCCCCGAAGTCGCTCTCGATCGCCGCCGCGCTCCACCCCGAAGTCTCTGATGCTTTCGAACTGGCGCAGCAGGACGCCGTGGGCGAGATTCAACGGTGGCTCGCACAGCACTCTGTGACCCGTGTCGGGCCGCGCGGCAAGCAGGAGGTTGTGCCCGTCGAGCAGTTGCAGGCGGTAGCGGTGTCGCACCGCAGCAGTCGGGCGGGTGATCCGCACCGGCATATCCACTTCCAGATCGGCACACGAGTATGGGCGGCAGGGAAGTGGCGGGCGCTGGACACGGCGGCGCTGTTCAAGCAGCAAGGCGCGATCCGCGCCCTCGGCACCGCCGTCATCGCCGCGCACCCGGAGCTTGCGGAGGTGCTGGATCGGCACGGCCTCACCCTCGATCCGGTATCGGGCGAGGTGGTCGAGATCGAGCGGTTCAACGGTGTGATGAGCAAGCGGGGCGAGCAAGTACGCAAGCATCTCGAACGGCTCGAAGCGGAGTGGGAGGCGGCGCATCCGGGCGAGGCGATGGGGCCGGTCGTCTCCGCCCGGCTCGCGGCGAAAGCGTGGGCGTATGAGCGGCCAGCGAAGAAGCCCACCACCCTCCGCGAAGAACACGCCTGGGTGACCGAGCTACGCGACGCCGGCTACGACCCCGAGACCTTGCGCCGGCCTGTGCGTCGTGTGCCGGCGTCGCTGGATGACCTCTCCGTGCAGACCGTCGCAAGCAGGGCGCTGGATCGCTGCGCGGCAGGGGGTTCGGCGTGGACGCGGCACACGGTGCAGGAGCACGCGACCCGGATCATGACCGAGTACGGCGTGCAAGCAGCACCCGAAGAGATACGCGAGTTCCTGCGCATCGCAACCGCCCTGGCGATGGAGGATTGCCTCTCGATCCTCCCGCACGGCGCACCGACGCCGGAGCATGTGGCGCACCTCACGTCGCTCAGGGTGGTGCAGGCCGAGACGGAACTGCGCGACATCCTGACCGCACGAGTGCCGAAGCGGGAGCCGAGGCACCCGGACGTGCGCGACGCGGCAAGGGCGCGGGGTCTCGATGCGGGGCAGGAGCGCGCCGCCGCAGCGGTCGCATCGAGTGATCCGCTCGTGATCGTGGAGGGCGCAGCCGGGGCGGGCAAGACCACCATGCTCGGCGTCGCAATCGAGGTCGCGGCGCAGCATGGGCGGGCGTCGCGGGTGGTTGCGCCGACGTTGCGCGCCGCTCAGGTCGCGCACGATGAACTCGGGGTGCCCGCGACCAGTGTTGCGGCGCTCGTGCATGCCCACGGGTGGCGGTGGAACAGCGACGGCGTATGGACGCGCCTCGTACCGGGCGACACCGACTCGGAGACGGGGCGCACCTATCGCGGCCCGTCCAAGGACGCACGGCTCGCGCGGGGTGAGCGGGTGATCGTGGACGAGGCCGGGATGCTCGACCAAGACACCGCAATCGCCCTCCTGACCGTCACCGCCGAGGCGGGCGCGACGGTCGCACTGGTCGGGGATCGCGCGCAGCTCGCCGCAGTTGGTCGTGGCGGGGTGCTCGATATGGCCGCGCACATTCGGGGGCGCACGTTCGATATGGCCGAGGTGCACCGCTTCACCGACCCCGCCTACGCCGAGGTCACGCTACGGATGCGCGACGGACGCGACCCCGGCGAGGTGTTCGACCAGCTCGCCAGCCTCGGGCTGATCCGTCTGCACGAGAGCGGCGACGAGGCGCGCGAGCATATCGCCCAGGAGCGGCAGGATGGCGAGGCCGTCACCGTCAGCACGAACGATGAGGCCCGTACTATCAACGCCCGCATCCGCGAGGAGCGAGTCTCGCAAGGTGTCGTCGACGACACGACGACCGTGTACGGGAACGACGGCCTGCCTATCGGGGCCGGGGATGTGATTCAGACGCGGAAGAACAACGCCGATGTGGGGGTGGCGAATCGGCAGCAATGGGTCGTGCAGCGCGTCGAGGACGACGGCGCGGTCTCCGTGCGCGAGGCCGGGAGCGGGCGGAAGCGGCAGCGCACCGTCAGGCTCCCCGCTGAGTATGTGGCCGAGCACGCGCACCTGTCGTATGCGGTGACCGCCTACGGGGTGCAGGGCGCAACCGTCGCGGGGTCGCACACGATCCTCACCGATGCCACCAGTGCCGCAGGTGTGTACGTCGGCATGACCCGCGGGCGAGAGTCGAACGTGCTGCATGTCGTCGCCGGGAACCTGACCGACGCCAGGGCGCAGTTCATCGAGGCGATGGAGCGCGACCGCGCCGACCGCGGACTTGCCGACGCTACCCGCCGAGCCGTCGAGGAAGTGGCCGGGTTGGTCGAGAACGGCCCCGTGCGGTTCGTGAGCGACGAGATAGCGGCGCTCGACAAGCGTGCGGCAACGGCTGAGGCGCAGGCGGCACGCTGGCAACAGGTCAGCGCCGCCCTTGCCGACCTCAGCGACCGCGAGACGGCACTACGCGAGAACGCACGCGCCACCGAGCAGACCGCGCGGCAGCGTTCCGAGCAGGTGCGCGCCGAGGTGACCGCGCCCCTCGTCTCCGCGGCGAGAGCGGCACTCACCGAGTGGGAGCAGGCCGACGCCGCCGAGCAGGCGGCAGGCGAGCAGGTGCGGGCGGTGTCATGGTTCGGGAAGCGCCGCGCCCGCGACGAGCACGAGAACGCCCAGGCCCGAACCCGCGAAGCGCGCCAGCAGTTGACGAACGAGTGGGGTGAGCCGCCGAAGTGGAACGAACGTGCCGACGCCTGGGTGGAGCGAGTCACCCGGCCCCGGATCGAGAACGACCCGCGTGTGATCGACGCCGAGCAGGAGCACCGGGCGGCACGCGACGCGATGCTGAGCAGACCAGAGCGAGCGCAGACCGCACGACTCGCGGCGTTCGCGCGGGTGTTCGGTGCGGAGACGGTGAGCCGCAATCGGCAGGCGTACCTCGGTACGAACTCTGCACGACAGGCCGCAAGCGCGGCGCAGACGGCGAGGCGAGCGCGCAAGGAAGCCGAGCTGCTGCGCTCCCTCACGCCTGCCGAGGCAGTCGGGAGGATCGAGCAGACCCGCGCAGCACAGGCCGCACGCGAGGCCCAGCGGGTGGAGCGGGAACGCGCCAGGCTGCATGACTTCGACCAGCAGCATCGCAGTGCACCTCGACAAGACGGCCCGGCGCGCGGCTTGTAAGCCAGCACGGTCGGGCTGCCGCGGGCTTGTCGCGCCCTTGCCCTCGGCTACCGTCCGAGGCTCGGGCCGCTACGCCCGCTGCCAGGCGAGTCGTCGTGTCCGAACGCATCTGGCGGAGGCAGGGTGCGGCGGTGTTCGCGGGCGGCGTCCAGCTCGTGGTCGAGCAGGGCAGGGTCGCGGGTGCTCTGACGTGTCGTGAAACCCTGGGCGTGCTCGTCCAGCAGCCCCATCAGCCGGTCGTGCTGTTCGGCGTCCTGGACGGTGACGAGGTTTGGGCGGAGCAGCGCGTCCAGGCCTGAGTGGTCTTGAACGATGGCGAGGGTGCGGGCGTGGGCGAACACGTCGCCGGGAATCTGCGACCAGTCGATCACCCATCCGGCATTGCGGGCGAGTTGGTTGAAGAAGACGTGCTGGCTTCTTGTGTTCACGTCGCGGGTCGCGTGGATCGAGGTCGTCTCGCCCCACACCCAGGCGAGCCCGTCGGAGAACGCATCGGCGTCGAGGCCGCGCAGGTGGTCGCGGGCGGCGAGCTGTCCGAAGACGCGCTCGGCCTCGCCGACGATGAACTGCGGGCGGCAGTGGATGATGCCGGTGCCGCCGGGGTGGGTGTCGGTATCTCTGATCTCGCCCGCCCAGTCGTACAGGTCGCGGGTCAGGTGCCGATGGATCGCGAGCAGATGAGGGAGGTCGTAGCTGCCGGGGATCGGGTGTTCGCGGAGTTCACCCATGCGCTGGCCGATGACCTCGGTTTCCACGAACTTCCAGTGCTCATAGTCCGTGATGCCGAGCTTGTTGACCAGAACATCAGAGCCCGGATAGGTGTAGTGATCCGGCATGAGCGCGAGCTACCGCGCAGGAGCGAAACGAGCCTCGGCCCGTGCGATCACCTCGGCCACAGCCTCGTCAGCGGTGACCTCGCCCCGCACCTGCCGCGCCAGCAGTTCCAGGCCCTCGGGCGACATTGCCTCTCCAGCGGTCTGCTGCCCGGCCTGCACTTCCGCGAGGACGCGCTGAACGTGCGCCTCGGATACGCGAGTCTTCGTAGCCATGCGGGTGCCTCCTTGTGGTCGGCGTTCTTGGGCTAGTTTACGGCGCTTGGCCGACATTCACATGGAAGCAGGGCACGGGGGTGCCGATTCGGCACAACGGGCGATGGAGCATCAGGACTCGCTGCTCTCGCTCGGGGCGCTGGTGAAGAGTGCGAGGAACTTCTCTCGCGGGATCACGATGCGCCGCCCGAGCTTGACGTGCGGGATGGTGCCCTCGTTGATGCTCGTGGTGATCGTGCGGGGATCGACGCCGAGGGCTTCGGCGGCTTCCTTGCGGGTGATGACGAGGCTGCGCCGCTTGCGGAGGTCGTCCATGTCGAGGGTGCTCTGCCGCATCATCACACCGTCCGTTCGTGTCAGCGCCGAGAAATGTGGTTCTTTACACCGTAGAGAATCACACTTGCGTTGTCAAGTATCGCACTGTAGATTTCTACTATGGAAAGAGAAAGAGTGCGGGGCAACCCCGCAGGGACCACGAACGCGCACGTCGCGCAGAACATCCGCGCGGCTCGCCAAGCGATCGGCATGGACTTGCGCACCATGTCCGAGGGCCTGAAAGCGGCCGGGCGCAAGCTCTCCACCTCGGGCATCAGCAAGTTGGAGGCCGGGGATCGCCGCGTGGACGTGGACGACCTGACCGTGATCGCCCATCTGCTGCGCACCACCCCGGCCGCGCTCTTGACGCCCCCGGACGAGCAGACAACGCTCACGGGCGTACCGGAGGGGTACGAGCCGGAAGAGATCGACAGGTGGATGCGCGGGGAACTCGTGCTCACCGATGAGGGGCTGTTCAACTACTGGCAGCAGGAATGGGTGATCTGCACCGACCGCATCCACTACCTCGAAACCACGCTCGCGGGCATGACCGCTCCCGACCCGGACGACCCCGAGAAGCCGCGAGCGAACCCCAAGACCATCGCCGCCTACACCGAGCGGCTACAGACCGCCAGGGCGCGCGAGCAGGTGATCCGCGAGCGGGGCGTGCAGATCGACCCGACCGGGCGCGTGTTCAACGCCAAGGACTACACCGAGAACTACGCCGACACCCACCAGCCCGGACAGACCACCGCAAGGAGCACCCTGTCATGACCACGAAGCAGCCCGAGCACAGCGGCGGGGGTGAGAAGCAGCAGCGGCGTTCGCGCTCCCGGCAGCCCGGCTCGATCCAGGCCTACGACACCGACAAGGGCAGACGGTGGCGGTTCCAGATCTACGTCCTGAAAGACCCCGAGTACCCCGAGATGGGATCGCGCAGGCTCACCCGCTCCGGGTTCACCAGCACCGACGAAGCGAACGACGCCTTGCAGGAGGCGTTGAAGCAGCGCAAGCAGAACGAGAAGTTCGGCAACAAGGTACCCACACTCGGCGTCTACGCCGACGAGTGGGCGGCAGGGTTGAAGCTCGCGGCCTCCACGATCAAGGGGTACAAGAAGATCATCCGCAACCACATCCGCCCGCAGCTCGGCACGATCCGGCTCGACAAGCTCACCGCCACCAGGATCGCCCGCCACTATCGCGACTTGGAGAAGTCGGGCCGCAAGGACACCTACGGCAAGGGCAAACCGCTCTCTGCGAACTCGGTTCACAAGGTGCATGTCGTGTTGGGTGCGATCCTCGATGCGGCGATGGACGAGGGGCACTTGACGGTGAACCCGTCGAAGAAGAAGCGCACCGTCAAGCCTCCGACCACGAGCGAGGTGCGGGCGCAGAAACCTGAAATCGTCACTTGGACAGCCGAGCAGTTGCAGACGTTCCTCACCTGGAACCGCGACGAGTTGGAAGACGAGCTGTTTCCGCTGTGGCGGCTCATCGCCTACACCGGCATGCGCAGAAGCGAAGCCCTCGCCTTGAAGTGGAGCGACCTCAACACCAAGGCGATGCGCGTCAGCATCCGCCGCGCGGTCGATACCGACGACTGGACGAAGACCAAGCCCCCGAAGACCGGCAACGCGCGCGTGATCGACGTAGACGAGGACACCCTGAAAGTGCTCGCCTCCTACAAGGTCGCCCGCGCGGAACTGGCATTCGAGCTTGCCAAGGCCGACGCCTACATCTTCGGCGACGACGACGGGAAGCTGCGCTCACCCGACGCGATGACGAGCCGCTGGGATCGCCGCATGAACTGGCTCACCACGAAGAACGACACCATGCACCGGGTCACGATCAAGGGGCTGCGTCACACCCACGCGACCCTGCTGCTCGAACTCGGCGAGCATCCCAAGGTCGTCCAAGAGCGCCTTGGGCACTCAACGATCACGACGACGATGAACATCTACTCCCACGTCACCCCGACCATGCAGCGGTCGGCCGTGACCCGCTTCGCTGCCCATCTCGGCCACGCTTAGCACTTTTTCTAGCACTTCCGACGAAGACGACCCCCAACCTGGAGAACTAAATCCCAGGTCAGGGGCCATTTCATTCGCGTGCGCGAGGGGGGACTTGAACCCCCACGCCCTTGCGGGCACTGGCACCTGAAGCCAGCGCGTCTGCCATTCCGCCACTCGCGCGAGTTGTCGAGCTGAGCGTTTCCGCCCTGCCAACTCCACAACCTTAGCAGCACCATGCCCCTCACACCAAAGCGGGCTAAACTGAAACGAACCGTCATCGCGGATTCGCGGTGCAAACCGAAAGGGCGTCACCAACTCGTGGGCATTCTCGACAGCGTAGAGCGCGGGCTCGAACGCGCCGTCAACGGCGCATTCGCTCGCACCTTCCGCTCCGGCGTGCAACCGGTGGAGATCGCTTCGGCGCTCAAACGGGAGCTCGATATTGGCGCGGTGATTGTGGACCGGGACCGCGTGTTGGCCCCGAACCGCTTCACCGTGCGCGTGTCCACGAAGGACGCTGAGCGGCTGCAGAACTTGGGCACCGCACTCGAGCAGGAGCTGCGGGGAGTGGTGCTGAAGCACGCGAAGCGACAGAGCTATCAGCTGCTGGGCGAGCCCGACGTTGAAGTCCGCGCCGACGAATCCCTGACAACCGGCGTGTTGGAGATCGACGCCCTGCGTGTCGAGGGCTCCGTGGACTGGGTGGCCGCCATTGACGTCGACGGCACACGGCACGAACTCCCCCGCGGCACCACCACTGTGGGACGCGGCAGCGACTGCGGGATCCGCATCTCAGACACCGCCGCCTCGCGCAAGCACCTCGAGCTCATCTGGGATGGCTCCGCCGGCATCGCGCGGGATCTTGGCTCCACGAACGGATCAAAGATCAACGGCCAGCGCTTCCGCGAGGCCGCCCTCGTGCAGGGCATCACGATCACGATTGGGCAGACCTCTCTGGTGTTCCAGATGGTGCCCTCCCGCGACGCCGCAGCGCAGCGCCGGCCGGCACCCCCGGCACCGGCTGCACCCACACGCCCTGCGCCGCCTGCGCGCCCGGCCGAGGCGCAGGTCCCGCCTGCAGCGGATCCCGGAAACTTCCCCCTCCCCAGCGCACGACGGGCGACGCCGCCCGCTTCAGCTCAGTCGGCGGGCGGACAGGCGGGCGGCGACACGCCCGGCATTGATGAGGACTTTTGGAGAGGCCTATGAGCGAGCTCACCCTCCTGGTCCTACGGATCGGGTTTCTACTGCTGCTGTGGCTGTTCATCTTCGCGATCGTTTACGCCCTCCGCAGCGATCTATTCGGGGCCCCCGTGCGCCGAATGCGCGGCGAGGGTGCCACGGGCGCCGGATCCGGCGGCGGCTCCCCCGTCGTCGCGCCCCACCCCACCCCGGTGCCAGTGGCAGCAGCCGCGGCACCGCCCGGGGGCGGAAGTCAGCCCACCTCCTCGGTCCCCCCGCTCACCCCCTCGGGTGGGGCGCTCCCCACTGCCGGAGTCTCCCACTCGGGCGGACCGGCCGGAACGCTCGCGATCATCTCCGGCGTCGCCACGGGCACCACGATCCCACTCGACGAGGACTTTGTCACGATCGGGCGCAGCGGAGATTCCACGCTCGTGATCGTGGATGAGTACACCTCGACCTATCACGCGCGACTTTCCCGCTCTGGCGATCAGTGGCTCCTCACGGATCTCGACTCCACGAACGGCACGAAGCTGGGCGGGGAGCGTGTCACCAAGCCGGTCATCGTCCCGCTCTACACGCCGGTCACGATCGGCACGACGACGTTTGAGTTGAGGCCATAAGCGTGACGGTTGCGTATGAGAGCGCCATCGGTTCCCACGTCGGAATGGTGCGCTCGAACAACCAGGATTCCGGGTACGCCGGGGATCACCTGTTCCTCGTTGCCGATGGCATGGGCGGACACGCGGGCGGCGATGTCGCCTCCGCAATCGCCGCCAAGGAGATGGCCGCGTTCGATGTCGCGCCGCTCGGCAGCCCCGAGGCGACAACAAATACACTGCGCACCGCGGTCCTGGAGACCAACGCGAAGCTCCGCGCTACCGTGCTCGACCGACCCGAGCTGGCCGGCATGGGCACCACGTTCACCGGTTTCATCACGGTCGGCGACAAGCTGGCCCTCGCCCATATCGGCGATTCCCGCCTCTACCTGCTCCGGGACGACGAGCTGCGTCAGGTCACCAAGGATCACACTTTTGTGCAGCGCCTCGTTGACAGCGGCAAGATCACAGAAGAAGAGGCCGCGGTGCACCCGCGGCGCTCTGTCCTGATGCGCGTACTTGGTGATGTTGATTCCTCCCCGCAGGTTGACACCCAGGTGCTCGAGACGCGCCCCGGAGACGTCTGGTTGCTCTGCTCTGACGGGCTCTGCGGCTACGTCGACGACCCGGACATCGAGAAAATCATGCGGCGGCGCACCTCGCTGCAGGGTGCAATCGACGGCCTGATCGACAAGAGCCTCTCGCATGGCGCCCCGGACAACGTCACCGCGGTGCTCGTTGAAACCGTCGAAGCGCCGGATCGCGACCCGAACGAGACCCTCGAGCTTCCGGCCCCCAACCCCCGTTTCGCGGGATCCGCGGCCACGGCCCCGGCCCCGCGCGACGGGGCGGTGTCGACCGCGCGCAACCGAATCCTCAGCCGCCGCCCGGTGCGCCGCCCGCCGCTCATCGCGGAGAGCCACTTCGAGCCACGCGTCGACGAGTACCTCGCAGAACTCATGGCCGAAACACGGCGCCGCAACCGCCGTCGCCGCCTCCTGTGGGCGTTCGGCGGGGTCGCCGTGCTCGTCGCTATCGGTGGTGCGCTTCTGTTCGGGTATCAGTGGACGCAGACACGCTACTTTGTGGGCACCGACGGTGAGACCGTAATCATCTATCGCGGCGTACAACAGAACATCGGCTCTTTCCAGCTGCACTCCGTCGCCGAAGACACCGACATTCCAGTGTCCGAACTTGACGGGCTCGAACAGCGCCAGGTCGAGCGCACACTCGCGGCCGGATCCATCGAGGAGGCACGCGAGATCGTGCTCCGGTTGGGGGTGCATGGTGAGTAACGCCCAGACGGGGAAGGACGAGCCCCGGACCTTCGAGAAGACCCGCACGAGTGAGACTGTGCTGCAGCGGATCACCGCGCTGCGCGCCCCCCGTCTGCTCATGGGCCTCGAACTGTCACTGCTGCTGTTCGCGATCGCCGTGGGCGTTGCGGCCGTCATCATCATCGACCTGACCGTGAACGGGGCGGTGACGGCGACGCTACTCCCGTCCGGTGCCCTGTTCATCGTGTCGCTGCTCGCGCTGCACTTCACGATCCGCAAGGTCACCCCAGATGCGGACCCCCTGATCATGCCCATCGCCGCGTTCTTGAACGTGATCGGCGTGGCAATGATTTACCGGATCGATCTCGCGAACGAGCTCACAGGCTGGGGTGCCGATTCGGTGCGGCAGCTCGTGTGGTCCACCGTCGCGGTTGTTGCCGCGATCGTGGTGCTCGCGCTGATCCGCAACCACATTGTGTTGTTCCGCTACACCTACCTCACCGGCCTCGCTGCCGTGATCCTGCTGCTCATGCCCATGCTTCCGGGAATCGGCAAGACGATCAACGGCGCACGGGTCTGGATCCACATCGGCTCTTTCTCCTTCCAGCCTGGCGAGATCGCAAAGATCCTGCTCGCGATCTTCTTCGCGGGCTATCTTGTGCGCAACCGCGACTCGCTCGCGATGGTCGGGAAAAAGCTGCTCGGGATCCGTTTCCCGCGCGGCCGGGACCTGGGCCCGCTGCTCGTGTTCTGGCTGGCCGCCATGAGCGTCCTCGTCTTCCAACGCGACCTTGGCACCTCGCTCCTCTACTTCGGCCTGTTCCTGTCGATGTTGTATCTCGCGACGGGAAGGATCGGCTGGATCATCCTGGGCGTCGGGTTGTTCCTGGTCGGTGGTCTCGTCGCGAGTCAGACTCTCGAGTATGTGAACCAGCGCTTTGAAAACTGGCTCAACCCCTTCGCGGACCCCTACGGGGTGAGCCACCAGATGGTGCAGGGCCTGTTCGGTATGGCCAATGGCGGCATGACCGGCACGGGGCTGGGGCAGGGTTACCCGGCCGACACCCCGCTCGCGCAAAGCGACTACATCATCCCGAGTCTCGGCGAAGAACTCGGCCTGATCGGGCTGTTCGTGATCCTCGCCGCGTACCTGCTCCTCGTGGGTCGCGGCCTGCGCATCGGCTTCGCTGGCCAGGATGACTTCGGCAAGCTGCTCGCCGCTGGCCTTGCCTTCGCCATCGCGCTCCAGGTGTTCATCGTGGTCGGTGGCGTGACCCGACTGATCCCGCTGACCGGGTTGACGGCACCATTCCTCGCGGCCGGTGGTTCCTCGCTCGTGTCGAACTGGATCATCATCGCCCTGCTGATATTGCTGTCCAACTCCGTCCGCAATCGACCGAAGTTGGTGATCCGCGCATGAACAAGCAACTGAAGTTCATAACCCGGACCGTGTTCGCGATGTTTATCGCGCTCTTTTTCGCGGTCACCATGATCCAGTTTGTGACCGCAGACGAACTGCGGGCGAACGAGCTCAACGGCCGAACAGTGAAAAACGGCTACAAAGTGGAGCGCGGCTCGATCCTCGTGGGCGGCGACCCCGTCGCGTTCTCCACGCCGACGGACGACTCGTTCCGCTACGTGCGGCAGTACTCCGCCGGGCCGCTCTACGCGCCGATCACGGGCTACTTCTCGCATTCACAGGGAATCTCCGGCCTCGAATTGGCGATGAACCAGGAGCTTTCCGGTATCGGCAATGCCCAGTTCTTTACCCGCATCATGAATACGCTCAACGGGGTCGCCCCGCAGGGGAGCTCGGTCGAGACCACGATCCAGGCCCGCGTGCAGGAGGCCGCCGCGGCCGCGATGTCGGAACAGGGCTTCGAAGGTGCCGTGGTCGCGATCGAGCCGAAGACCGGCAAGATCCTGGCACTCGTGTCTACTCCGAGCTTCGATCCGAATCTGCTGTCCTCGAATAGCAACGCGGACATCATCACCAACTACAAGCAGCTGGAGGAGGATCCCACGCGGCCCCTCCAGAACCGTGCCATCGCCGGCGATCTGTACCATCCCGGTTCGGTGTACAAGCTGCTCGTCGCGGCCGCCGCGATCGAAAACGGCGACGCGAGCCCGAGCTCGGCGTTCCCGAACCCCGCGCAACTCACTCTGCCCCAGTCGTCCAGCGTGATGCAGAACGCCTCTCGAACCGCCTGCGGGCCGGATGAGAAAGCGACCCTCGAGCAGGCGATTGTCCTCTCCTGCAATATTCCCATCGCCGAACTGGCGATGAAGCTGGACTCGGACGCGGTTTCTGAAATGGCGCGGGCCTTTGGATTCGAGCAGGATCTGACAATCCCGCTGCCCGTCACCCAGAGCGTCGCACCCACTCCGGAGAGTGATGCCGAGGCCGCGCTTTCCTCGATCGGGCAGCTCGACGTGCGCGCCACCCCACTGCAAATGGCGATGGTGTCCGCAGGGATCGCGAATGGCGGTACGGTTATGAAGCCGACCCTCGTTGAGCAGGTCATCACCCCGGATCTCCGGGTGGAGACGCAGGTGAGCCCGACGGAGTTCAGCAAGCCCATTTCTTCGAAAACCGCTGACGCGGTGACCGGGATGATGGAGAAGGGCGTCTCCTCCACGGAGGGGCTCGCGCAGAAGTCTGCGATCCCGGGCGTTCGCGTCGCGGGGAAGACGGGCACCGCAGAGAACGGCACTAACGCCGAAGGGAATGACCTTCCCTTTACGCTGTGGTACACAGGGTTCGCTCCAGTGGACGACCCGAAGGTTGCCGTCGCCGTTGTGGTCGAAGATGGTGGCGGAGAAGCATACGGTTATGTGGGGTCGTCGTACGACATTCCCACGGCCGTCGGAAAACGAGTAATGGAAGCGGTGTTGAGCGAATGAGACCAGCAGCAGGGATCACATTCGGCGGACGCTACGAGCTCAGCTCGAGGATCGCCGTCGGGGGCATGGGCGAGGTATGGAACGCTACCGACAGCATTATCGGTCGCACCGTCGCCATCAAGATCCTCAAAGACGAGTACATGGGGGACCCCGGCTTCCTCGAGCGCTTCCGCGCCGAGGCCCGGCACGCCGCACTCGTCAACCACGAGGGCATCGCCAACGTCTTCGACTACGGCGAGGAACAGGGCTCCGCATACATCGTCATGGAGCTCGTTCCCGGCGAACCGCTTTCCGCGATCATCGAGCGAGAGGGGCGGCTCCCACCGAACCGTGTGCTCGGCATCGTCGCGCAGACCGCGACGTCGCTGCAGGCCGCTCACGACGCTGGTCTCGTGCACCGCGACATCAAGCCGGGCAACCTGCTGATCACGCCTGAGGGGCGCGTCAAGATCACCGACTTCGGGATCGCCCGTATCGCCGACCAGGTTCCCCTCACCGCGACCGGTCAGGTCATGGGCACCGTGCAGTACCTCGCACCCGAGCAGGCCAGCGGCCACACGGCCACCTCGACGACCGACATCTACTCGCTCGGCGTTGTCGCCTACGAGTGCCTCGCGGGCCGGCGCCCGTTCACCGGCGAATCACAGGTCGCGATCGCGATGGCGCAGATCAACGACACCCCGCCGGATCTGCCGAGCGACATTCCGGAGCCCGTGCGCAACCTCGTCTACGCGTGCCTCGCGAAGGACGCTGCCGGGCGCCCGCAGACCGCAGCAAAGCTTGCGCAGGCCGCAACGGCACTGCACCGCGGCGACGTGCAGCTCGCGGCGAGCTATGTGCCGCAGGTACTGGGTCAGACTGAGCCTGCAACCACGGTCATGGCCGAGCAAACGGCGGGCATGGACGCCGCCACCACGGCGCTGCCCCGGACGACCGCACTGCCCGGGCAGGCCGCAAACACTGCGGTCCTCGGCGAAGACGGTCTTGACGGCGAAGTCGAAGAGACTCCGAAAAAGAAGAAGAGCGCCTGGACGTGGCCGCTGATCACGCTGCTCGCGCTACTTCTGCTTATCGGCGGCGGCACGGCATACGCCATACTGAGCGGAAACTCGGGCGATCCGAAGCCGACATCTTCCGCCCCCAAGCCGTCAAAGACCACGAAGCCGCCCACGACTACAACGCCGCCGCCCGTCACCACGGGCGTGGTGGACGACGGCCAGCTCGTTGGTATGAACATCGATGAGGCCGTCGGGTACCTGCAGGGCCTCGGCTTCTCGAACGTGAAGCCGCAGCCGGGCAACCAGGCCCCCGACGATCAGCTCAACATCGTCACCTCGGTCAACCCCACCGGTGACCGTGTGCCGTTCGACCAGCTCATTACCCTCACCTACAACGTGCCCTACGGGGAGGTGACTCAGCCCTCCGCGCCGACGGCCAGCCCCGCCAGCGTCAACTCCGGCGGCGTCTCCAACGTCAGCTGGGGCGTCGCGAGCTGCCCGACCGGACTCACGCTGCAGGCGTACAACGTCACGATTGGCGGCGACGGAACCGGTCCGGGCTCCGTGCAGTCACCGAACGTGGCGGTTACCGCGAACGAGCTCGCCGCCGGCGCAAGCGACGGCACCATTACGGTCAGCTACTCCGTGACGTGTGGCAACGGTTCCTCCGTGACGCGCACGTCGCCGGTGTCAGAGGCCACCACGATCACGGTGAAGGCGCCCGCGGCACCGAAGCCGGACCCGGAAAAGCCCGAGCAGGGGTCCGGCGACTAATCCTCGCCGCCCGCCTACCGCCTGACCCCGCCCGATCCCGATAAACTTGGAGACAGTCCCATGAGCACGGAAGAGGTGACCATGCCCGATACGGCAGACAACGGCGAGCAGCGCATTCTCGCCGGGCGCTACGCCATCGGGGAGTTCGTCGGGCAGGGCGGCATGGCGACCGTCTACCGCGGCACCGATACGAAGCTTGGACGCCAGGTCGCCATCAAGGTGATGAAGGCTGATCTTGCGGGTGACGAGCAGTTCCGCTCACGGTTCCGGCAGGAGGCGCAGTCCGCCTCACGGATGGCGCATCCCACTGTGGTGCGCGTCTTCGATGCCGGCGACGACCTCATCCAGACCGCGGACGGTCCGAAGCGGCTCCCGTTCATCGTCATGGAGTACGTCGAGGGACGGAACCTGCGCGAGATCACCGCGGAGCGCAAACTCTCGTCGGCGGAGGCGTGCCGCATTGTCGACTCGGTGCTGACGGCGCTCGAGTACTCGCACCGTGCCGGAATCGTGCATCGCGACATCAAACCCGCGAACATCATGGTGACGCAGAGCGGCCAGGTCAAAGTCATGGACTTCGGCATCGCTCGTGCGGTGTCCGAGACCTCGTCGACGCTGCAGCAGACTACCGCGATCCTTGGCACCGCCGCCTACTTCTCTCCGGAGCAGGCAAAGGGTGAGGCGATCGATGCTCGGACTGACCTGTACTCGACCGCGGTACTGCTGTTCGAGCTCCTCACCGGCGTGGTGCCGTTCCGCGGTGATAGCGCTGTGGCTGTTGCGTACCAGCACGTCAGCGAGCGCCCGAAGCCGCCGAGCGAACAGAACCCCGAGGTCTCCCCAGAACTCGACCGCGTCGTGCTCTATGGGCTTGCGAAGGACCGCGCCAAGCGGTTCCAGTCCGCCTCGGAGTTCCGTGAGGCCCTGCGCCTCGCCGCGAACGGCACGATGCCGAAGCTGGATCTGCAGCAGCAGGACACCGTGCTGTTCTCGGGTGGTGAAGAGGTGTCCGAGTCGGATCTCGCACTGCGCCAGCTCGCCGAGGGTGGCGGCGGATCGCGCACGCAGAGCCGGCCCCCCGTGATGTGGACGTGGGCGGCGATCCTCACCATCGGTGCCGTCATCATCGCCGTCGTGTTCTGGCTCGTCACGCTCGCTCCCAAGCAGTTCCTCCCGGATTCCTCCCGCGAGATCCCGGCGCTCGTGGATCTGGAGCGCGGCGAGGCAATCGAATTGCTGCGTTCGAAGGATCTTGTGGCACTGCCTGTCGAACAGACCAGTGACAAGACCGCCGCCGGCCACGTCATTTCTTCCGACCCCGAGACTGGCATTGTGCTGAGCCCGGGCGACGCGGTGACGATCTATATCTCGACGGGCCCCGAGTCCGCGAAGATCCCGGATTTCTCCCGGATGTCGCTCGACGACTACACGAAGGCGATCGAAGATCTGGGGCTCACGATTGGGGTGGTGACAACTGAGGACAACCCGCTCGAGGCGGAGGGCCGCGTGCTTGGTGTCTCGCCCGAGGTGGGATCTCAGCTCGAGTCAGGCAAGAGCGTGGACCTCACCGTGTCAAGCGGGCTTGTGCTCGTGCCGGATATCACCGGCCAACCGATGGACGTGGCGAGCTCTCTAATCGACGGGCTCGGGCTAAGCATCACGCAGACTCCGATCAACAGCTGCCCGGCGCAGGCCGGCTACCCGATCCTCGAGCAGTCCGTTGTCGGTCAGCAGGCGCAGGGATCGGCGCTCGAAATGAAGTACTGCACTGGCTAAACACCCCGCTGAATCGCGAAGGGCCGGACACCGTGTGGTGTCCGGCCCTTCGCGGTTCTGGCGTGCGGCCCTCAGCGCATGAGCGGGGTGAGCGAGCGCGCGATTTCGGCGGCGTTGGGCAGCCCTACGGTGCCGAGCCAGTTGCCGAGCTGCTGGTAGCCCCCCTCGGTGAGCACGGATTCCGGATGGTACTGCACGCCGTAGATCGGCAACTCTTGGTGGCGCAGCGCCATCACGATCCCGCCTGCAGTCTCCGCCGTCACCACGAGGGTCTCCGGAACCGTGTCACGGACCACAGCGAGCGAGTGGTATCGGGTGGCGTTGAACTCTTCGGGGACCCCCTGGAAGAAGGCGTCGCCCGCGTGCCGCACGCGCGACACCTTGCCGTGCATCAGTTCCTCCGCGTGGGTCACCGTGGCGCCCAGGGCCTCAGCGATGGCCTGATGGCCGAGGCACACCCCGAGTACCGGAATACCGGTGCGCAGCGCGATCCCGACCATCGCAATCGACACCCCCGCGTCACTGGGAGTTCCCGGCCCGGGCGAGATCAGCACGCCATCGAACTCGGTGAGAAGCTGTTCGAGCTCACCGGCGGAGACCTCGTCGTTGCGGATCACTCGAGTCGTTGCCCCGAGCTGCTGCAAGTAGCCGTTCAGGGTGTAGACGAAACTGTCGTAGTTGTCGATAACGAGGATGCGGGTCATGTTCCCACCGTAACTTCCTGTGCGGGGAGCTGCAGCGCAACCCAGGGGTATACATATGTGATGAGCGCGTACACGACAGCCGCTAGGGCAACGAGCAACACGAGGACCCGGAGCCACGCGGGGCCGGGGAAAAACCGCCAGAGGATCGAGAACACTAGCTCGCAGCTCCCTTCAGTGCCGGATTCAGTTCGAGCAGCTCCGCGGGCGGGCCATCGGCGCGCGCTTGGAAGCCTTCGAACACGGAGTACGCGATTGCGCGTTCGTCACTGCCCGCCCACTTCGGGTGACAGGTCGTGAGGGTGAGGATCTGATCTACACCCGGCTGACCTTCCAGCCTGGGGAACGGGTTCAGCACGTCGGTCTCATCGGGGAGCACGTATTCGATCGACCGGAAGCGGTACGAATACCAACCGTCGGCGGTTTCCACGAACATCGGATCCCCGACGCGCAGATTCATCACCTCGCGGAAGGAGTTGATCAGGGGTCCGGACCTGTGGCCCGCAAGCGCGACGTTCCCGGGCTCGCCGGGAAGCTGGGTCATCTCGTAGTGCCCCACACCCATTTCATCGAGGTTGAGGACAGTCCACCAGTCGGTGGTCTCCCCGATTCGATTCGCGTAGGTGGTCCCGAAGGCTGGCGCGTGCAGCACAGCGAACGCCTCGGACGGCGCGGGCTTGGGGGGCACAGGGATGCCGTCCGTTTGCAGCGGCCGCGCCTCCGCATCCCACTTCGCAGAGTCGCTCGCGGAGAGCTCCGATTGCTTCGCGGTGACAGTCACGCCCGTGTGCCAGGGCTGCCACACAATGAAACCGAGCACCCCGAGTCCCGCGACGAGCAGCAGCTCGCCGATCACGGTCAATGGGCTCAGGCGCGCTCTGCGACGGCGACGGCGGCCGCCTCGAGTCTGGGACATGCTGACATTCTAGATTGCGAGCCTGAGTCTCCCCGCGGTTCCGGCTAGAATCGAGCCATGGCAGCAGCAGGGAAAAACGTAAGCAAGCGTCAGTCGGGCGAACTCGAGCGCGATCGGGCAGAACGTGCTGCCGCGCGCAAGGAGGCACCGAACCCAGTGTGGTTCAAGCCCGTCATGTTCGGGTTCATGCTCCTCGGCCTGATCTGGATCGTGCTGTACTACATCACGAGTGGCAGCATGCAGCTCCCCGTTCCGGCCCTCGGCCAGGCAAACATCTTCGTCGGCTTTGGTCTGGTGCTCGTGGGCTTCTTGATGACCCCCTGGTGGAAGTAACCGCAGCCGCGGCGTTTTCCACATGGAATCACACCGGTGTAATTCCTCCCCAGGCTGGGGACAAGGCTGTGGATAACTTTCCCTCACGCTCGATCACGGGACCTGGTTCCCAGTGAGTACACGAATGCCCCCTCCAAGCGGAGGGGGCATTCGTGTACTTCAGCAGAACTAGAAGATCGCGGGCATCACGACAAGGTAGCCGCAGGCGAGCGCCGCAAGCACCACCCCGATACCCACGAGGGCCACGATCCGCGCGGTGCGGCGGCGCGGACCGCGGGTTGCGAGCAAGACGCCCATTGTGGCGGCACCGACGAGCATGCCGCCGAGATGCGCCTGCCAGGAAATATTCGCCCCGGGCAAGAAGCCGATACCCACATTGATCGCGAGCAGTACCGCCAAGGAGGTCACGTTGACCCGTGCGGCGCGGAACGCGACGAGGGTTGCTGCCAGCACGCCGAAAATCGCACCCGACGCCCCCACAGTGGGGACGTTGATCGTCTCCGGCGAAACGTACGCCCAGTACATGACCCCGAGGGAGCCGCCGACACCCGCGAACAGGTACAGCGCAAGGTAAGCCACGCGTCCGATCATCTGCTCCAGGTTGCGCCCAAAGAGCCACAGCGCATACATGTTGAACAGGATGTGGAAGATGAACCCGGTGGAGTGGGTAAACATCGCCGTGAACAACCGCCACGGCTCGAAACCCAGATCGGCGGGCAGCACGTCGGCGGGCAACGAATACAGCGGGGCGTACCACAGGGTGCGCGTGACTTCGTTGGCGCCAAAGTAGGAGCTGATCAGCTGCAGAACAAACACGACCGCACAGGCGATCATGATGCCGTAGGTCACCGGGGTATCCGAGGCTGCGATCCGGCGCCCGGTCACTCGTGAGGCACGCGCCGCCCGCTTCGCTGTACTCGGCTGCGTCTGCTTGGTGCACTCTGGGCACAGCACGCCCACGGCCGACACCACCTGGCACTCCGGGCAGATGGTGCGGCCGCAACGCTGACACAGCGTGAAGCTGTGCACGCGCGGGTGGCGATAGCAGACGTCATTCGGTCCGTATTCGACGCGCTCGCCGAACGCGGGCCCCGATCCGCTCGCCACCATGCTGCTTAGGCCTCGACGATGTCGACGCCGGTCATCACGACGTCCTCAACGGGGCGATCCATCGCGCCGGTCTGCACGGCCGAGATCGCGTCAACAACAGCCTTCGACGCATCGTCAGCGACCTCGCCGAAGATCGTGTGCTTGCCGTTGAGCCAGTCCGGAGCAATCGTGGTGATGAAGAACTGCGAACCGTTGGTGCCCGCGAGACGCCCGGTCATGTCGGGACGCTTACCCGCGTTCGCCATGGCCAGCTGGTACGGCTGGGTGAAGCCGAGCTCCGGGTGGATCTCGTCATCAAAGTTGTAGCCGGGGCCGCCGGTGCCCGTGCCCGTGGGGTCGCCACCCTGGATCATGAAGTTCGGGATAATGCGGTGGAAGATCACGCCGTCGTAGAAGCCCTTCTGGGACAGCTCAACGAAGTTCTTCACAGTCTTCGGGGCGTGATCCCCGAACAGGTTGATGACGATATCGCCGTGGTTGGTGTGGATAGTTGCTACCGAGGTGTGAGTGGTCATGGGTCCTAGTCTAGGCGGGGCCCTCAGAGACCCCTGAGCACTCGCCGTGCGGATTCTCAGCGTCTTCACCGGACCATTTTCCCAGGCAGAGTGTGGCGAGTCTCCAAAATCCCAGGTCTCTCGGTGTAGCGTGGGAGGGAGCAGAGCACTCACGCTCACCGCCTCGCCAAGCTAGGAGGACCGTAATGAATCTCTCACGCAAGCGCCGCCGCGAACTGCGCAGCCTACGGGGCAATGCGCAGGAGCTGCTCGATCAGCAGCGCGTCGTACTCAGCCAGGCCGGCGATGTACTCAGCCAGGCCGGCCATCAGGCCAAGCTCCTGAGCGACGAGCACCTCGCGCCTCGCGTCGAAGAAACTCTCGACGCTGTGCGTCCCACGGTTGATCGAGGCGTCGCCTCGGCACGGCGCGCAGCAGACAGCGTGCGTCGTGTCACCACCCCGTTCGTAGCGAATGCCCTCGCACGGACAATCCGCACACTTGATGAGCTCGACAACGACGACGCCGCCGCGAAGGTGCGGGGCTTCGGTGAGCGCGCGGGGTACCTCGCGCCGATCAAGACCAAGAAAAAGGGCCGCGTCGGCGGTTTCATCGCGCTCGGCCTCGGTGTCGCGGCTGCAGCTGGCGTGGGATACGCCCTGTGGCAGGCATTCCGCACCGATGACGAGCTGTGGGTCGCCCCCGAGCACTAGCTCCCCGCGCTGCCCCGCTACCGGGCAGCCAATCGAAGCCGCTGATCCCCCTGGGGTCGGCGGCTTCGCTATTCGGTGGAGTCTTGGGTGGGCTTTGCTCGCTGGCCGCCGGACTTCCCGCCCTTTGCGGCGGGCTTGCTCTGCTTCGCCGCGGTCTTCCCACCGCGCTGCGACGGCTTACCGCCCTTGCCCGCGTTCTTGCCCTGGCCTTTGCCGCCCCGCGCTGGGGCACGACGGGAGATTCCCGCCATCCGTAGCCCTGTTTGCACGAGCGAGAGCGTCCGCAGTGAACCGAGATCCTTGATCGGGACCCAGCGCGCCTCGTCGGAGGAGCCATCGACCTCGTTCTGCAGCGGACCGTCCTTGACCGAGGCCCGATAGACGATCCGGATCGTGTGCAGCTCCGGATCGCTGCCAGCCGGGACTTCTTCACGGACCATCACGCGGGAGTCAACTCCGAGGAGCTTCCCGACGCGGGCCTCCAACCCGGTCTCCTCCATCACTTCCCGAACGACCGCAACGCGCGGGTCCTCACCGTCCTCAAGACCACCGCCCGGCAGGGTCCACCCGTGCAGGTGACCGCGGCGCCAGTGCGTGAGCAGGATCTTGCCGCGGCGCTCTACCACCGCGTAGGCGGCCACTCGAAGATCCATGTCCCCGAGCCTACTCCGTTGGGCCCGCGTGGCCCGTCGCCGCCCCGAGGGAGCGCGGGCTTCCCCACTGCGCCCGCCAACCGATCAGCCACCGTTCCAGGCGGGCGTATGCATCGGCGCGCGGTCCCTCTGCGGACAGGAAGAGGTCATGGAGCCCGCCATTCACCCGATCCACTGTCACCGAGGACCCCAGTCTGAGCGCGGCCTTCGCCACTTCCTCGACGTCAAGAACGGTGTCAGCCCGGGTCAGGTCATCGTTCCACCGGAGCGGCAACGCCGAACGTGCAGACAACAGCACCCCGATGGGTGCCTCGATGCCAAGCCCATGACTGACCTGCTCATGCCCGGCGAGAATCGCGCGCAACCAGCCCGTCGAGACCGCGTGACTCCGCTCAGGACGCCACCGCGGATCGATCGCCGCGAGCTCGGCTTGCGGGCCAACCTCATGTTGCGCGCGCGAGTAGAAGCCATAGTCGAGCTGCGGCGCGACGTCCTTCGGTTTGAACCGCGCGCCCAGCGTGACAAGCGGCGCGATCAGCTGCCGGCCTGCGGTCGTGAACTGGAATTCCAACCACGGGCTGTTGAGCACGAGTCCGTCCGCCCGCCCCGGATGCCGACCGGCCCAGAGACTCAGTACCAAGCCGCCAGTTGAGTGCCCGCAGAGCACAAGCTTCCGAGTGGGGTCGCTCTCTCCGGCCTCGGCGATGAGCTCGAGCGCTCGCCCGATCTCCGCGTCGTACTCTTCCAAATTGTCGATGTAGCCCGCAGTTTGCCCCTCGCGCAGACTGCGGCCATACTTTCGCAGATCGAGGGCGAAGAACCTGGCACCACGGACCGTCCAGAACTCCGCGAGTTCCCGCTGAAAGAAGTAGTCCGACCAGCCGTGAACGTAGAGCACGTCTACCCCTTCGAGCAGACGCCGCTGTCCCCAGATCCGGGCCCAGAGGTGCCGCTGCGGCGGGTCCGACCGGACCAGCGTCGCGCTCAGCGGCCCCTCCTCATCGGCACCAAGGTCGATGTCAGTGCACACATACCCCGGTCCCAGGATGTCTTCTCGCCACACCGTCATGGGGCCAGTCTATGTCGGCACGGGAGTTCGATCAGTGGCCGGGGCGCAGCGTGAGCTCGCCCATGCTCACCTCCGCGGAAATCCGGTAGGGCGAGTCCGCGGCAGTCCGGAGGTCGTTCCGAACCTCCCCGATACTGGATCTTGTCTGCACAACGTAGCTCTCATCCGGAAGTTCAAGCGTCACGCTCCCGATCCCCACCTCCACATCGATTGTGGTGGGTGCGTCTCCGCGCAGGCGCGCGTCGAGATCCCCCATCGACACCTCGAAATCCGCGGCCTGAACCCCGGTGAACTCACCCGTGAACTTTCCCACTCCGACAGTGATGTCGAGCTCCCGCGCCTCACCGGTGACGGAGGCCACCCTCGAGGTGACCGGCCCGCGCGCGGATCAGTGGCGTCTGAGCCGTGACGAGGAGAGCCTCGTGGTGACAAGTCCGCGAGGCGTCCACGTCAAGCGCACGGGTGGCGAATTCCTGCGGCAGCGTAAGCGTTCCTACCGTGGACGTGCCGCGATCCGGCGGGCAGAATCCAAACCAGCAGCTCCCTCCGACGCCTCGCGGACTTGTCACCACGAGGCTCTCCTCGTCACGGCTCAGACGCCACTGATCCGCGCGCGGGCCGGTCACCTCGAGGGTGGCCTCCGTCACCGGGCCATAGGCGAGCGTGAACTCGGCTGTGTTGATGTCCAGGTCGAGCTCGGTGATTCCCTGCGCAGACGCCGTGTTGGACCCGCCCGAGGCACCACTCACCGTGGCCCCGACGGCGGCTGAGGCCGCTGAGGCACCGATCCCGAGGATCATCAAGCCACCAACTGCGGCGGTGCTCCACAGGATGGCGGATCCGGCGGCGCTGCGGCCGGTACGTTCGGTGGGCGTGGGCTGCTGTGGCTGAGTCATGAGGTCACACTCCAGTCTGGGGGTTCGGAAAGGTCTGCGGAGGCACCGCACCGGTGCTCTCCAGGTGCGCGATCGCGGCCAGGACGCGGCGATTGCCCGCTTCGTCCGGGCTTAACCCGAGCTTCTGAAAGATCGCGGTGATGTGCTTTTCAACGCTGGCCTCCGAGAGGAAGAGCAGCCCGGCAATCGCCTGGTTTGAGCGGCCCTCGGCCAGCGCGGCAAGGACAGTACGCTCGCGATCCGTGAGCGCCGCCATACGGTCGCCCCGGCCCCTCCGGTTGAGCAGCTGCGCCACGACCTCTGGATCCAGCACGGTCGCCCCGCCCGCGATTCGTTCAACCGCATCGATAAAGTCGGCCACATCGGCCACACGATCTTTGAGGAGATAGCCGAACGCCCCGCCCTGCGCGGCGATCAATTCGCTCGCGTAGCGCTCCTCAACGTACTGCGAGAGCACGAGCACGGGGAGTTGCGGGTGGGCCGCGCGGAGTTCCCGCGCCAGGCGGATCCCCTCGTCGGTGAACGTGGGCGGCAGCCGCACGTCGAGGATGCACAGCTCCGGGACCTCCCGGCGCACGGCCTCGGCCACCCCATCTGTGTCCGGGAGGGCCGCCACGACCTCGTGGCCCGAGTGTTCGAGCAGCCGGACCAGCCCCTCGCGGAGCAAAACGGAGTCTTCGCAGATCAGGATGCGCACGGGACACTCACCTCCAAGGACGTCGGCCCGCCCTGCGGGCTATCGATACGGACCGTACCGCCGGCCGCCTGGATCCGGTTCGTGATGCCATCGAGGCCACCGCCCGGGAGCACGCGTGCCCCGCCGATGCCGTTGTCTTCGACCCGCGCCCACAGCGTGTTCTCGTCCCGCAGTCGCACAACCACGCGGCACTCGCTCGCCCGAGAATGCTTCGCGGCATTGGTGAGTGACTCGGCGATCGCGAAGTACACGGCCGTTTCCGCCTCGCGACTGCAGCGACCCTGCAAGCGCACATCGAGCACCACGGGGATGTGCGAGCGCCCGGCCAGCGCCGAGAGTGCGGCGTCCAGGCCCCGGTCGTCGAGAACGGAGGCATGGATCCCGCGCGCCAACTGACGCAGCTCGGTGATCGCCGCCTTCGTCGAGGTGTGTGCCTCCGCGATGAGCGCCTTCGCTCCCGCGGGATCCGCGTCGATCTGCTGCTGCGCCAGGCCAAGCGTCATCCCCACCGACACGAGGCGCGGTTGCACCCCATCGTGGAGGTCCCGCTCGATCCTGGTGCGCTCAACCTCGGCCGCGCGCACGGCCCCGGCACGCTGCTGGACCGACGCCTGCACCTGCCGGGTCAGCTGCTGCGCTTTTGCACCGGCGGTCGCGAGTGGGATTGTAATGAGACGGTGCAGGAGCGCAATTCCGACGGCCAACGCGAGACTGATCAGGGCGCTCAGGATCCCCCACAGCGGAGTGTCCAGAGTCGCGAGAAGTCCCACGATCGAGGTGTCCTGTGGCAGGGTGCGGAGGTTACCGCCGAACAGCAGCACGATCCCCGTCACCACCGACCACAGGAAGCTCTGCACAAACGTCAGCATGATGACACCCAGCACGCACGTGATCAGGAAGCTTGAGACCGCGCGCCACATCCGGCCGTCCACGAACTGCCACCACACGGTGCGCAGGTAACCGGCGAAGCCAGGCTCCTGCCGCCTCACGGGCTGCAGCTCGGGGAGCTCCAAACGGTAGAGGGCACCGACCCGCACAATCTCGAACCAGCCCACACCAAACAGCGAGTACACAAGTCCAATGAGCGGGAAGATACCGATGCCCAGCAAAATGATCGTGCCGAGACCGACGCCTAGCAGCGCGCAGAATATCGCGACAACGACCCATCCCATCACGCCGATCGCGGCGAGATGCAGGATTGTCAGGAAGATGCGAAGTGGGGGCCGCGGTGTGGCCGCCGGTGCGCTCGGAGAACTGCTCATACCCCTACGGTAGAGCGCTCCGGACGCCCGCGGCAGCCGGGAGGCCGGAGACTCGCGTTCCGGGTTTCCCTACTCTGGGTGCCCGGCGGCCACCATATCGATCACCGGCGCAGTCGCCACGGCGAAGCGCGGGGCCCTCGGGGGCCGGCGCGCATCGGACTCCCCAGCGAGGGTGCCGTCGGGGGCGATATGGCTAAACATGTGCTCGACAACCGCGAGAATGTGCGGATCTTCGATCCGGTACAGTTGGCGCCGCCCATCGCGCCGCGACGCAACCATTCCTGCCGCCCGCAGTTTCGCGAGATGCTGGCTTGTGGTGGGCACGGTCGCCCCCGTGCGTTCCGCAAGCGTCGTAACGTCGTACTCCCCCTCTGAGAGCAGCCACACGATGTGGAGGCGATTCGGCGTCGACAGCATATCGAAGGTGCCCGCGGCCGCAGCCAGCTGGGCGTCGGTCACCATCGGTTCAGGGGGAAGGTCCATACCTCTATGATCCTCCGTTCTGTAACTTGCGCAAGTCAATGCATATTCGAACTATGCTGGCGGGGGCGCTGCCCCGCCAGCAGCACACCCCTCTGGCCGGGCGTCCGCAGCGCATCCCCGAGCGGAGAAGAGGAACCCCGACGTGACTCCCCCGCTCTCCGGTCCCCTCAGCGGGGTCGACGGGGTGCTGCGCGTCCGCAAACGTCGCATCGCAGACATCGTGGTGATCCTCGCCGTGGCCGTATCGTTCTGGCTCCTCATCGAGCTCGGTCAGGGGTTCACGGACCCCTTCGACCCGGAGGTGGCACCCGAGAGCGTATCGACGGATCCCGCGCAGCTCCCGGCCTACGCTGGGCGCTCGCTCCTGCGCATGTTCCTCGCGCTCGGCGCTTCCACTGTGTGCGCTCTGGTGGTGGCGACCGCGGCTGCGCGGCTCCCCCGGGCCGGCCGTGTGATTCTCCCCGCTCTGGACGTGCTGCAGTCCGTGCCCGTTCTCGGGTTTCTCTCGGTGACAATTGGGCTGTGGCTCGTACTGTTCCCCGGGACCGCACTCGGGCTCGAGCTCGCGGCGATCTTCGCGATCTTCACGAGCCAGGTGTGGAACATGACCTTTGCCTACTACCAGTCGCTCATCACCCAACCGCGGGATCTGGCCGAGGCTGCCCACACGCTCCGGCTCACCCGGTGGCAACGGTTTTGGGTCCTCGACGCCCCTCACGGTGCCTTCCCGCTCGTGTGGAACGGCATGATGAGCTTTGGCGGGGGCTGGTTCTTTCTCATTGCTTCCGAAGTGATCACTGTCAACCACCGCACGTTGGCGCTGCCCGGCATCGGTTCCTACGCTGCTGCTGCTGCAGAACGGGCAGAACCCGGGCGTCTCCTCCTCGCCGCCAGCGTGATGGTGATGGTGATCCTCGGCGTCAATGTCCTCTTCTGGCGCCCCCTCACCGCCTGGGCGGAACGCTTCCGCACCGGCGACACCAACACCGCCGCCCCGCAACGCAGCCTGGTCCTGGACCTGCTGCGCCGCTCCGCGGTGCCCCAGCTCCTCCGGCGCAGCTGGGAACCGCTGGGTGACCTACTCGACCGAGTCACCCGAGGATTCGGACTGTCGGACCGGCCCCACCGAACCAGCCCTCGCCGCCGCCGAGCCGCGGACATCGCCTTCGGGCTCGTGGTGACCGGCCTCCTCGGTTGGGGTCTTATCGCCATGCTCAGATTCATCACGGCGGAGTCCGGGCTGGAGCAGTTCGCGGTGGCCGCCGGTCTGGGAGTATTGACCTTCGCCCGCGTTATTGTTCTCCTCATTCTCGGCACGCTCGTGTGGGTGCCCGTCGGCGTGTGGATCGGCTTGAACCCGCGCGTAACGCGCATTGCGCAGCCCCTCGTGCAAGTACTCGCAAGCTTTCCGGCAAACTTCCTGTTCCCCTTCGCGGCGCTCCTATTGCTCTCGACAGGGATCAGCCTGGACATCGGTGGAATCCTGCTGATGTCGCTCGGTGCGCAGTGGTACATCCTGTTCAACGTCATCGCGGGTGCCGCTGCGATCCCCATCGATCTCCGGGACGCAGCCCAGACAATGCGATTGTCGCGCTGGATGACGTGGCGCCAGCTGCTGCTCCCTGCGGTGTTCGGTTCCTGGGTTACCGGTGCCCTCACCGCCGCGGGAGGCGCGTGGAACGCCTCCATCGTCGCCGAGATCGTGAGTTATGGCGGCACCACGTTGACCGCCCACGGTCTCGGAGCGTACATCGCGGATGCGACACGCCACGGTGAACTCGGGAACGTTCTTGTCGGCGTTCTGGTGATGAGCGTGTGTGTTGTCGTGCTGAACCGGGTGCTGTGGCGGCGCCTCTACGCGCTGGCCGAGTCACGCTACGCTCTCAACTAGTTCACCTGCGGAGACCAGATATGAATCTCACCTCACCAGAATCCGACCCGATCGAGCTGATTCGCGCAGACCGGGTATCGCTGTCATTCCCTGCAGCCGACGGGGGTGTGTTTGAGGTGCTCTCCGATGTGAGCCTCACCTTGCGCCCTGGTGAGATCGTCGCACTGCTGGGTCGATCAGGCTCCGGCAAGTCCACGCTCCTCCGGCTCCTGGCGGGGCTCCTTGACCCTTCGGCCGGGTCCGTGTCCTATCGGGGAACCCCGCTTGCTGGCGCAAACCCGGGTACCGCGATGGTGTTCCAGTCCTTCGCGCTCATGCCGTGGCTCACGGTGCTCGACAACGTGGAACTGGGCCTTCGGGGTGCCGGGATCCCGCGCAAGCTGCGCCGGGAACGGGCGCTGGCGGCGATCGACGCGATCGGCCTTGACGGATTCGAGTCCGCCTACCCTCGCGAGCTCTCTGGTGGCATGCGGCAGCGTGTCGGATTCGCGCGCGCCTTTGTGCAACAGCCGGACGTGCTGCTCATGGACGAGCCGTTCTCCGCGCTCGACGTACTCACGGCCGAGAACCTCCGCGCAGAGCTGATTTCGATGTGGGAGGCCCCAGGCTTCCCGACACGGTCAATTTGCATCGTGACACACAATATCGACGAGGCGGTGCTGCTCGCCGATCGCGTGCTCGTATTGGGTGGTGCCCCGGCACGCATCACCGCTGAAGTACCGATCCTGGTCCCCCGCCCGCGCGATCGCCGCAGCCCCACGTTTGAGGCCGCAGTTGACCATCTCTACGCCCTTCTTACTGGGCAGGACAAAACCACCACCCGCTCGGGAGGCACCCCCGGCCCGCTCACCCATCCGCTCCCCGCGGCGACTGTCGGCGGGCTAGCGGGGCTCGTCCAGATTGTTGTCTCGCATGACGGGCAAACCGATCTTCCCGATCTCGCGGACGAACTCGCCTTCGACGTCGACGATCTGTTGCCGCTCGTGGATGCCGCGCAGATGCTGGGGCTCCTCGAGGTTGAAGGTGCGCAGGCCTTCCTCACCGAAATCGGCTGGGCCTGGCAGTCCGCGGATATTCAGGCAAGCAAGCGGCTCTTCGCCGAGCTTGCCGTGGCGCGCGCCCCACTCGTGGGCACGATCGTGCGGGCGCTGGAGCACAGCAACGAGGGCGCGCTGCGTGATGATTTCTTCCGCGATGTGCTTCGCCGGGCGTACGGTGCCGACGACGCGCAGAAACAGCTCGATCTCGCCATCGATTGGGGGCGGTACGGCGAGCTGTTCGACTACGACGCCGACTCCGGAGAGATCGTGCTCACCGAACTTGCCGCGGGCTTCACGGAACTCCTCCGAGGGGACGACACTGCTCCGGGCGGGGAGCCGCTGTAGCCGTTCCCGCCCGGAACTGCCATCGCGTCGCTAACGCAGCTGGCCTGCGCGCTTCACTGTGTAGATCGGAATCACAGCGAGGCAGAACACCCCGATGATCTGGACCCATGCGGAGTACGGCCAGCTCAACTCGGGCATCACCTCGAAGTTCTGCCCGTACCAGTTGATGAGGGTCGACCCCGGGATGAGGATCGCCCACAACACGGTGAAGATCTTGACAACGTTCAGGTCACTCGTCGAGATCTGCTGCGCGGTGCCGCGAGCGTGGAAGCGATGCCGTTCCACGAGGAACTCCACGCGCCCCGCAAGGGCATCCCCCTGCTGAATCAGCGCGTCAAGTTCTTCCCGCGGGAGCACGCTCTCACCCTCCGCGGCCTGCCGCCGGAGAAGCCGGCCCAGCTGCGTGAGGCGGCCCACGGAATACGACACCTGGGAGAGCACCGCGTCGATGTCAGTGAGTACGGAGTTGACGCTCGGGAGGTCGCTGACGCTGATGCCCCGGGTGTCTCCGGCGTCCTCCGCGAGCACCGCAACGGAGCTGCGGACCCGACGAATGTCAGACTCGATGCGCCCGAGACTCTCGGCGTTCGCTTGGAAGCCGGCCCGCACGATCGCCAGACCCACGCCTCCCGTGCCGCGATCCTGCGCATCATCCCAGTGCAGCTGCGCCTCCACGTCCTGCAGGAGTGGCACCCCGTTCCCGGGTTCGATCGTGATGATCTCGTCGCGCCCCAGGAGGACAGTGGCCTCGCTGACCGTCGCTCCGGCGGGATCGGGAGTGACGAACCGGACAGGGAAGCGGATTCCCGCTTCCGATCCGTCACTGACGGTGGTGCCCAGTAGTTCTGCTCGCTCGAGCTCCTCGGGGCCCGTCACCATCACTCGGGTCCAGCTGCGGTGTGTCAGGGTACGCAAGCTCATCGCAGCCATCCCTTCCGCTTGATGTAGGCGAGCGGAACGAGCGCAAAGATCGCGGTCGTCCCCATGACAAACCATTCCCCCCACGGCAGCGCGAGCTCGGGCATGTTGGCGAAGTTCTGCCCGTAGTACGCGGCGATCAGGGTGGGCGGCGTGAACACCGCGGTGACCACTGTGAACACCTTGATGATCTGGTTCTGCTTGAGATCGAGCGTGGTCATCAGCGACTGCTGTACATTCCGCACCTTTGCGTGCTGGAACCGCGCGTGACGCCGCCCACCCTGGATATCCGAGAGGAGGGTTGAGTAGTCCTGTTCAGCGTGGCCACTGGATCGACGCACGCGCCGAGCCGCCCGCTCCAGCATGAGCTGACCCTGCACCGTGCGGGCGATCAGTTCCTCCGCACCACCAAGCGACACCGCCGTCTGCGCAATATCCGCGACGCCAACCTGGCGCCCCTCCATCTTGAATCCCCCGCTGCTATCGACGGCATCGTCCGCCAGGCGGTTCAGCACGAGGGAGATGCGGTCCACTGTCTGCTGCATCGCGTCGTTCAGGCCCTCAATGATGATCAAGAGGGCTTCACGGCTCGTCGCGGACTCCGGAAGCCGTGCCACACGCTCCTGCGCCGTCGCGAACGCCTCTACCGGGTGATCCGGCTCAACAGTGATGAGCAGATCGTCATTCAGTGCGATCAGGATCGGCGCGCCGGTGAAAACGGTCTCGGATGCCGATGCCGGCGCGTCAGGCAGCGGGAGATCCACGGGCAGCACCGCGAAGTTCTGCTCATAGATCGGATGTCGCACTTCGCGGTTCAGCGACAGGCCGTATTGGCGGTGAATGTTGGCGAGCATCGCCCGGTCGGAGGCGCGCACTCGGAGCCAGCCGCTGCGGGGCAGATCTGCCGCAGTCAGCTCCTCAGTGTGTACAGTCTGGGATGTCTTCTCAGTCATGTCGAACGTCTTTTCTTCTGGGGTCGGGGGCTCGTGTGTGGCCCCCGACCAGACATGTGGGGCTCGGGTTACCCGAGGGTGAGGCCGTAGAGGTGCAGGCCCGCGAAGCAGGCAATAATGCCGGCGTACAGCACCACCACTGCCCAAATGATCTCTTTCTCGATCTTGGAGGTCTGCGCGCGGACAGGCTCGTTCTTCGCGAGCGAGCGCTCGGTGCCGGGCGCATCAGTGCCCAGGTTGTTGAGCTCAAGGCGTGAGCTCCACACATTGGGTGAGGTGCTTGAGGTCTGCAGGTTCTTGGTCGACATGTTCGTGTCCTTCGGGTTGCGGTTCGTCATTCAGGTCGCGCCGCGCGGGCGGCAAGGAGCGGGTGCGCGCGGGCCTTAGCGCAGCCATCCGCGACGGCGCACGTAGATCAGCGGCAGCATCGCGAACACGAAGCTCAGCACGATGATCATCGGCTCGGCGTAGGTCCAGCTCAGGATCGGCATGAGCTCGAAGTTCATGCTGTAGTAGGTCGAGAGCAGCATCACCGGGAGGAACACGGCGGTGACCACAGAGAAGACCTTGATGATTTGGTTCTGCTTCACGTTGAGCGCCAGGTTGTTGGTCTGCTGCAACAACCGGACCCGGTCGTGGACGAAGTCGATATGCGGCTCAATCGCTTCAATGTCCTCGATCAGCCGAGCCAAGTCGGCGCGGTTGTCCCAGTCGCGCCCGCGCGTCAGCGTCCGCAGGTGACGTGCCGCCTCGGCAAGAACGAGCTGACTCTCCATGCAGTGGGACAGGAGCTCTTCCATGTCCGTCAGTTCTTGCTGGGTGGTGGTGACGTCGCTCACCCCGAACTCCCGCGCCTTTTTTGTCTCCAAGCTCCGCAAGATGGCGCTCGTCTGCGTCATCATGCGCTCGCTGCTCATACTGAGGTTCGTGACAAGTTCGTCGGTGGTGTCCGCGATGCTTTCCAGAATGCTTGCGGCGATTTCGATGGGGCTGTCGCCCTCGCGGCCGTCTCGGTCCATACGGGCGAGTGCCAGATCGATGGGGGCACACCCGGTCAACGGCTCGAGCGTGATCACAACGTCACGGCCGACGGCAATCACGATGCTCGTCTCACGGTAGGCGTTTGCGTCACGGTCAACAAAGGTGACGGCGAGGGTGACGAAGGCGCCACCGTCCCGAAACGGGGTGGCCGCCGCCTCGCGCAGGTCAGCACCCGTGTCCTCTCGGAGGCGCTCAAGCAGCTGGGGGTCGCCGCCGAGGACGCGCTGCCAGCGACCTCCGAGCATGGATTCGACGTGGCCGGAACGGGCGACGTGCGGTGGGGTCATAGTCATTGTGTCTCTTTCCGGTGGGAGTAAACGCGCACGCGCGCTCATTCACCGTCCTTGTAGAAGGTGCTGTGTGTACCCGAGGTCGACGAGGTGCGAGTTTCAAGGCCGTAGTTCGCCACGTGCAACCCCAGCGTCACGCCGAAGGTAATGCAGGCGCTCAAGAGCACCATTCGCGTCGTGAACTTCTCGTAGCGGGTCGCGCGGCGTCTGGTCCGCTGCGGTGCCGCGGCCGCAAACACTTGGCTGTGCCACGCGCGCTGGGGCGGGTGTGACTTCGGGCCGCTCGGGCCGTGTGAGGCGCCGTCGCGGATCTGCACGGGTGGCGTAAAGACTTGCCAGAACAGAATGGGTTCATGGATCGCTGCAGGCATGGCTGAGCTTCCTCTCACGCCTCACTGAGACGATTCGGGGATCGTGGACATGCGCTTCCATGTCAGAGCTTCGGCATTGCGTGACGTAGCCAAATGGCAGCCACTTGGGGCACCCCCTTAAGCCGAGGGAACCTGTCCTGATCTTGAACATCTCTCGATGCCGTCAGATCAGTGGCCTGTGTTCACGTAAGAGCCTCACCGAACGAAGCGCAAGCTCAACAGTACCAATATTCAATCATTTGCGCAAATGACGCATGAATAGCGATTCTGTCTCGTCAGCTCCACAGCCCTAAAAATCAAAAAAGCCCGGTCAGATTTCTCTGACCGGGCTTGCGGTGGATCCTGGGAGAATCGAACTCCCGACATCCTGCTTGCAAAGCAGGCACTCTACCAACTGAGTTAAGGACCCGTCTGGAACTTCACTTGCGTGAACTTCGCTGGGAACTCGGTATTTCTCCGAAGCAATTCGCACCCTGCGGTGCGTTTCCTTCCCGACTGAATAACTATATCCAGGCACCCACACGCACGCAAATCCGGCGTGTCGCGGGTCTCGGAGTAGACCGGGAAAAGCACTGAAGGGCAGTCGATTTCTCGACTGCCCTTCAGGTTTTTGGTGGGGCTACCAGGACTTGAACCTGGGACCTCTTCATTATCAGTGAAGCGCTCTAACCACCTGAGCTATAGCCCCTTGACCAAGAAATGACTCTACCGGAAGACCGCGCGAAATCGAAATCGAAATCGCAGCTCGGGCGCGTTCCCCTTAGATCAGGGCGCATTTTGAGGTTTTGCTTCGCCTTTTGCGTCCGACACGCCCGGAAACACGAGTGCCCGATCCAATCAGGATCGGGCACTCGCGGAGCTCCGAAGCTAGTTGCTCGTGAAACCGAGCTGGAAGCCGCCGAGCACGCGAACCAGCAGGTTGTACACGAGTGAACCGATTGCGCCCAGGGCAGTGCCCACGATGACGTTCAGGATGCCCACGACAACTGAGAGACCCATCACCTGCGGGAAGCCGATGATCTTCATCAGGCTGTTCTCTTCGCCCACGATGTCCATGAAGAGCTCGTCGACCTTACCGAACACACCGGTCTGCAGCAGGACGGTGTAGATCAGGATCGTGGCGACGACACCGACGATCGCGAGACAGATCGATACGAGGAACGAGAACTTCACAGAGGACCAGAAGTCGACGTACACGAGCTTCAGGCGGACCTGCTTTGCAGGTGCCTTCTTTCGGGTTTTCTTGGCGAGCTTGTCTGCGACGGTATTACTCATTCAGGTTATCCTCGTTCTCCGCGGTCTCGGCGCCCGGTGCTTCGGACTCATCGTCGTCGAGCCCGCGTTCCGAATTTCGCGCGATGCCAATGATACGGTCCGCCTCTGGGAATCGTGCAAATACGACTCCCATAGTGTTCCGCCCCTTTGCCGGCACCTCTGCAACGTTCGATCGGACAACCTTACCGCTTGCAAGCACGACAAGCACCTCATCGGTCTCATCCACAATGAGTGCTCCGACAAGATCCCCGCGGTTCTCATCGAGCTTCGCGACCTTAATTCCGAAGCCGCCGCGCTGCTGCACACGATATTCATTCGCGGCCGTGCGCTTGGCGTAGCCACCCTCGGTGACCACAAACACGAAGCCACCCTCGTCGCTGACCCGCGAGGCCGACAGCAGTGCATCACCGTCACGGAAGTTCATTCCCCGGACCCCACTTGTGGAACGCCCCATTGGACGAAGCGCCTGATCAGAAGCAGTAAATCGAACTGACATCCCGTGCCGCGAAACGAGCAATACGTCGTCATCGGCTTCTGCGATCAGCGCAGAAACAAGCTCGTCACCCTCCCGCAGCTTGATCGCGATGATGCCGCCGGTTCGGTTGGTGTCGTACTCCCCCAGCGCGGTTTTCTTGACAAGACCATCACGCGTCGCGAGCAGCAGGTACCCGCTCTCGAAGTCGCGCACGTCCAGAATTTGGGTGACTGATTCGTCAGGGGCGAGCGCAAGAAGATTCGCAAGGTGCTGTCCCTTGGCGTCTCGACCGCCCTCGGGAATCTCGTAGGTCTTGGCACGATACACACGGCCGGTGTTCGTGAAGAAAAGCAGCCAGTGATGTGTTGTGGTGACAAAGAAGTGCTCGACGATGTCGTCGGCACGCAACTGTGCCCCCTTCACACCCTTGCCGCCGCGGTGCTGCGACCGGTAATTGTCGATTCGGGTGCGCTTCACATAGCCACCACGTGTGACGGTGACCACCATCTCCTCTTCGGGGATGAGGTCTTCCATCGACATGTCCCCGTCGTAACCGTGGAGAATCGTGGTGCGGCGCTCGTCACCGAATTTGTCCAGGAGTTCACGCAGTTCGGAGGCCACGATCCCCCGCTGCTGCTCCGGGGAGGCGAGAATGGCCTGATACTCAGCGATCTGCGCTTCGAGCTTCGCGGCGAGGTCGAGGATCTTCTGGCGCTCCATCGCCGCAAGACGACGCAGCTGCAACCCGAGGATTGCATCGGCCTGAATCTGGTCAACGTCGAGCAACGACATCAAACCGGAACGGGCCTCGTCAACCGTCGGAGAGCGTCGGATCAGGGCGATGACTTCATCAAGCGCGTCGAGCGCCTTCAAATAGCCACGCTGAATGTGTGCCTCGGCTTCAGCCTTCTTGAGGCGATACTCCGTGCGGCGGACGATCACTTCAACCTGGTGTTTCGCCCACGCGGTAATAAAGCCGTCAAGCGGCAGCGTGCGGGGCACACCGTCCACGATCGCCAGCATGTTGGCGCCGAAGTTTTCCTGCAGTTGCGTGTGCTTATAGAGGTTATTGAGCACAACCTTGGCAATAGCATCGCGCTTGAGCACGATCACGAGCCGCTGTCCGGTGCGGCCACTGGTCTCGTCGCGGATATCCGCAATCCCCTGGACCTTCTGATCCTTCACGAGGTCAGCGATCTTGACGGCCAGGTTGTCGGGGTTCACCTGATACGGCAGTTCGGTGACGACGAGGCACGTACGACCCTGAATTTCTTCGATACTCACCACGGCGCGCATGGTGATCGAGCCGCGTCCGGTCTGGTACGCATCCCGGATCCCCTTGGTTCCCAAGATCTGGGCACCGGTGGGGAAATCAGGCCCCTTGACGCGCTCCATGAGTGCCTCAAGAAGCTCCTCGCGGGTCGCCTCCGGGTGCTCGAGATGCCACATCGCGGCTTCGGACACCTCCCGGAGGTTGTGCGGGGGGATATTCGTGGCCATGCCGACCGCGATACCCACCGAACCGTTCACAAGCAGGTTCGGGAAGCGACTCGTGAGGACCGTGGGCTCCTGGGTGCGCCCATCGTAGTTGTCCTGGAAATCAACGGTGTCCTCGTCAATGTCCCGAACCATCTCCATCGCGAGCGGCGACATCTTGGTCTCGGTGTATCGGTGGGCCGCGGCGCCATCGTTCCCCGGGGAGCCGAAGTTGCCCTGCCCCAGCGCGAGCGGGTAGCGCAACGACCACGGCTGCACCAGACGCACCAGCGAGTCGTACACTGCAGTATCGCCGTGCGGGTGGAACTGCCCCATGACATCACCGATCACACGGGTGCACTTCGAGAATGCTTTATCCGGGCGATAGCCACCGTCGTACATTGTGTAGATCACGCGACGGTGCACAGGCTTCAAGCCGTCCCGCACGTCCGGAAGCGCGCGGCCCACGATCACACTCATGGCGTAGTCGAGGTACGAGCGTCGCATCTCGAGTTGGAGGTCGACCTGGTCGATCCGACCGTGGTTCGCGACTTCGGTCACGCCGTCCGGGTCGACCGTGGCGTCCGCATCGGTTTCGGGGGTCTGATTCTCAGATGTCAAGGAAGCGCACGTCCTTCGCGTTCTGCTGAATGAAGCTGCGTCGTGCCTCAACGTCCTCGCCCATCAGGGTGGCGAACGTCTCATCAGCTGCCGCAGCATCTTCCATGGTGACCTGCAGGAGGGTGCGGGTCTCGGGGTTCATCGTGGTGTCCCACAGCTCTTCGTGGTTCATCTCACCAAGGCCCTTGTAGCGCTGGACGCCACTTTCCTTGGTAAGACGACGCCCGGCCTCGGCGCCTGCGGCCAGGCGCTCATCGCGCTCGGCATCGCTGTAGACATACTCGTGCTCTGCGTTGGACCACTTAATGCGGTACAGCGGCGGCTGAGCGAGGTAGACATAGCCCAGATCAATGAGCGGGCGCATGTAGCGGAAGAGCAGGGTGAGCAGCAGTGTCGTAATGTGCTGCCCGTCCACGTCGGCATCGGCCATCAGGACGATCTTGTGGTATCGCGCCTTCTCGGGATCGAAGTCCTCGCCGATTCCCGCACCGAATGCGGTGATCATGGCCTGAACCTCAGTATTGTTCAGCGCCCGGTCAAGCCGTGCCTTTTCAACATTCAGGATCTTTCCGCGAAGTGGGAGGATCGCCTGTGTGTGCGGATCTCGACCAGTCTTCGCTGAGCCACCTGCGGAGTCGCCCTCAACGATGAAGATTTCGGAGATCGAGGGATCTTTACTTGTGCAGTCTGACAGCTTGCCTGGCATGCCTCCCGATTCCAGGAGGCCTTTCCGGCGAGCGGTTTCGCGAGCCTTGCGGGCCGCAAGACGCGCGGTCGCAGCCTGAATCGCCTTTCGGATAATGTCCTTTGCGGGCCCGGGGTTCCGCTCGAACCAATCCCCCAGCTGATCCCCCACGACCTTCTGGACAAACGCCTTGGCCTCGGTATTGCCAAGTTTCGTCTTTGTCTGCCCCTCAAACTGGGGTTCACCGAGCTTCACCGAAACGACAGCGGTGAGACCCTCGCGCACATCGTCGCCCGAAAGATTGTCGTCTTTCTCGCGGAGGATGTTCTTTTCACGTGCGTACCGGTTTACCAGTGAGGTCAGTGCCGCCCGGAACCCCTCTTCGTGGGTGCCACCCTCGTGCGTATTGATCGTATTCGCATACGTATGCACACTTTCCGTGTAGGAGGTGGTCCACTGCATCGCGACCTCGATGGCGATTTTTCGCTCAGGATCTTCGGCCTCAAACCCGATGATGTCCTCGTGTACGAGGTCGGCGCGCTTTGTCGCATTCAGGTACTCGACGTAATCCTCAATGCCCTTCTCGTACAGGAACTCATCTTGTCGTGGCGCCGGAGTAACAAGCTGTCCATCCACACCTTCTTCGGGGTCCTGTGGGCGGAGATCCATCAGCGTGATCCTGAGGCCCTTGTTCAAGAACGCCATCTGCTGGAATCGGGTCCGGAGCGTCTGGTAGTCAAATTCGACGGTCTCAAAGATGTCTGCGCTGGGCCAGAACGTGATCGTGGTGCCGGTACCGTCACTGGGTTCACCCTGAGCCAGAGGTGCGTCGGGGACACTTCCCGTGAACGCCATGTTCCACGTGAAACCCTGGCGCTGTACCTCAACCTCGAAACGTGTGGAAAGGGCGTTCACCACCGACGAACCGACGCCGTGCAAACCACCGGACACCGCGTATCCACCGCCGCCGAACTTCCCGCCGGCATGAAGCACGGTAAGTACAACCTCAACCGTAGACCGACCCTCAGTCGGGTGGGGATCCACGGGAATACCTCGGCCGTTGTCAACAACTCGAACGGCGCCATCCTCAAGGATCGTCACGTTGATCGTGTCGCAGAAGCCGGCCAACGCCTCATCCACAGAGTTGTCCACAATCTCATAGACGAGATGATGCAAACCACGAGGGCCAGTAGACCCGATGTACATTCCGGGCCGCTTACGAACAGCGTCGAGACCCTCGAGTACTTGGATGGCACCGGCGCCGTAGTCTTCCGCGGCCGTAGCCTGTTCTGAACTCATGCCTTGAATAATCCTTTTCTGGGCGTCTCAGAGCGCTTTTTCACCCCGGATACTTCCGCACACCAGTCTATCAAGTTTGCGCGTTGTGGCGGGGGATTACGGGCGCGTGGGGATAAGTTTCCAGTCGGGGTCCTCCCCCGCCGCGGCTGGGGAGGCGGCTCGCTCGGCGATCTACCCGTAGGTGTCCCGTGGACCCCGGCCGGGAACGCTCCGCGGACCGTGGCGCCAACTTGGCGCCCCGGGCGCCAGGAACCGAAGGTCACGGATCTCCGCGCCGGGATACTCCCGGAGGATTCTGGTTAACATCTCTGCTCGCAGGCGCCGCAATTCGGTTGCCCAGGTCGTTGAGTCGCACTGAATCTGGAGTACGCCGTGACTGATTCCAATCACCTGGGTGTGTTCCGCAGTGGCTTCGCCAGCAAACTCGGCCCACTCCCCCAACAAACGCGCTTGCTCGAGCTCACCACTCCACCCCATATCGCCCGCCATAGTGATGAGTACATCGCCGAGGGTCTTGGGGTCACGGCCCAAGCCAAATGCCTGGCCCCCGGGACTGTCCGTCGTCACGCGACGACGGCGCCGAGACGGCTGCCCCTTCCATACGGACTTGGCATGCAAATATGCTTCGCTCGCAAAGCCGAGTTCCGCGGAACTCTCGGTCACGTGCCACTTCCCTCAGATTGGCGGCTGAATATCTGGTCCGCTGCCTCGTCCAGGATCCTTCCGGAATCAATCCGAACCCGGTGCCAGGATACTTCGTCAGGAACGTCTCCCTCAACAGCAGCGGTGACAATGACCTGCTCAAATCCCTGCACTGCTGCCATCAGTCTTCCGCGACGCTGCACATCAAGCTCCGCAAACACGTCGTCCAAGATAATCACCGGATCCCCTGCGGCAGACTCCGCGCGCAGGAGGGAGGCGAGTGCGAGCTTGAGGGAGAGCGCGAAAGACCAGGACTCCCCGTGACTCGCATAGCCCTTGACGGGAAGCTTGTTCAATTGCAGGCCGAGATCATCTCGGTGTGGCCCAATGAGAGTCACGCCTCGCTCCTGCTCCCTCCGGCGGGACCGAGTGATCGCCTCACGGAACTGCTCGGCGAGTGTTTCACGTGAAACCTCGGCGCCAAGGGAGCGGGGAGGCGATGTTTCACGTGGAACGTTCGACATCAATAGCGTTTCTTCCATTGACTCGACGAGAGTGAGGAGTGGGCCGTGGTCAGAAGAGACGAGAGCTTCGTAACTCTCGGCAAGTGGCGCTTGAAGATCGCGAACGAGTTCTCGTCGAGCAAGCATGATCTGGGTCCCGAAATTGACCAACTGGTCATCCCAGACCGCGAGGAGAGACTCGGGGGCGCCGCCACGCCCTCGATGCGCTTTGAGGAGCGCGGTCCGCTGCCGAACAACGCGATCGTAGTCAGCGAGGGCGCCCGCGGCCACTGGGTGCCGTGCAACCAGAGCGTCGTCGAGGAACCGGCGCCGAACGGTAGGCTCTCCACGAACGATCGTGAGATCTTCGGGGACAAACGCAACGGAAGAGAACCAACGCGTCACTTCTCGTGGCCGAACCGCATTCCCGTTGACCTGAGCACGGTTGGCACGATCGCGATGAATCTGAAGCTCGAGCACAACTTCACGAGAAGCCCCAACCACACGCATGCGTGCGATGGCAGACTCGGCGCCAGCGCGCACCAGCGCGGTATCCCCGGATACACGGTGGGATCGCAGTGATGAGAAATAGGCAATGGCCTCGACCAGGTTTGTCTTCCCTTGGCCGTTGCGGCCGATCAGGAGGTTCGGCCCCGGCGCCAGTGCGAGCTCAGCGGTACGGTAGTTCCGGAAGTCGCCGAGCGAAAGATGCGCGACTCGCACCGCAGTCCCCTATCGCAGCAGCAGATTTGGCTGCAGCAGGTACTTGAAGCTTTCCTCGTCGACCTCGTCCTTGCTGCGCTGGCTCGTAATGAGCACCGGGCCAGGCTTGCCGGGGTTGTCCGTCCGAGTGAAGGCGATCCGAGCGAACTCAGAGTGGGTTGACCGCAAGCCATCAAGCAGGAACTGGGGCTTGAGCGACACGACCATGTCATCCCCCACGAGATGCGCATCAACGGTCTCCACGGCCTGTGCGGACTCGGTGCCTGCAGCTTCAAGTGTCACGGTCCCCTCAGCGAAGGAGAACCGCAGAGCGGCCTCACGCTCGAGGACCAGGCCAACGCGACCGACGGCCTCGACGAGCTCCGCAGTGTTCACCACGGCGTAGTTGTCAACGCTCTCGGGGAAGAGCCGGCCTACGGGCGGATAGTTGCCCTTAATCAGCAGGGAGGTCACCGTCTTAGAGGCGCCAGTAAACGCAACGAGCTCCCGCTCGCCGTCCTTGATAATTGAAACCTGCACCTGCCCATCACCTGAGAAGGTCTTCCCGACTTCCGTCACGATCTTTGACGGCACGAGAGCGGTCAGCGCGCTCTGGGCGCCGACGTGTTCCCAGTCGATGCCCCGGGTGGCAACCCGGTAGCGATCTGTTGCAGTCAGCGTGAGGGAATTCTCATTGATCTCAAACTGCACGCCGGTGATTACGGGCGTGACGTCGTCTTTTGACGCCGCAAGGGAGACCTGGGCGATCGCGTCCGCAAACACATCCGCGGGGACGGCGCCGGATACTTCGTCGACACGGGGAACCTGCGGATACTCCTCAACGGGCATAGCCGGGAGGCTAAAAGAAGCTGAGCCACAACGGACCTCGACGCGACTCTCAATGAGAGAAACCTCGACGTCGGCGTGGGGCAGCCGCTGAGCGATCTCGCTCAGGAGGCGCCCGGAAACAAGAGCACGACCGGCCTGGCTCACCTGAGCGAGGACATGCGTTCGAGCGGACACCTCATAGTCAAATGAGGAGACTGTGAGCTGTTCCCCATCAGCTTCGATGAGGGCGCCACTGAGCAGTGGCTGAGTGGGACGCTGCGGAAGCAGCTTCACCGCAAACGATACCGCCTCGCTGAATACGTCACGGTTGACGGTGAATCGCATGTGGCTTCTCCTCCCGCCCCGCAAGCGTGGCTGTTTCGTTGGCTTCACAATCTTTGCACACTCAGCGGTGTGGGGCATCAGTGAGCCCCAGAACCGGACTTTTCCCCAGTTCGGAGTGCGTGATCGAGTGCCCCATAAAGATAAGAGAATTTGTTAACAGTGTTAACGGCTGTGGATACTGTGGATAACTCGGTACTTCCCTGCTGTTCATTGAGAACTACAGCCATGTGAGTTGTTGGTGAGTTCTGGATAGTGTGGGTCTGGCGTAATCACGCGAAATTTCTGTGGCGCCGCTTCTGCACAGGCGCCAGGAATTCCTCCACAGAAACGCCCGGGTTCTCCCCAGCTATCCACACCCACCCCACAATCTGTGGATAACTCGAGCTAGCGGGTTCCCTGCTTGATGCGCGTGGTGAGCTCGGTGACCTGGTTGTAAATCGAGCGACGCTCCGCGATGAGCTGGGAGATCTTCTTGTGTGCGTACATCACAGTCGTGTGATCGCGACCTCCGAAAAGCTGCCCGATCTTGGGGAGTGAAAGCGGAGTGAGTTCACGACAGAGGTACATCGCGATCTGTCGGGCCGTTGCGATTTGCTGGGCGCGTGTTGGGCCGTACAGGTCGTCGACTGAAAGGTCGAAGTACTCTGCGGTGCGACTGATGATGTCCGAGGGGAGTACCTCGTTGTCGGCGTCAAGCGTGATGAGGTCTTTCAGGACCGTGTGCACGAGTGGCATGTCAATTCGCTGCTGATTGAGGCTCGCATACGCCGTCACGCGAATCAGCGTCCCCTCAAGCTCACGGATGTTCGAAGAGAACTTGCTCGCGATGAACTCGAGAATGCTGTGGTCGATCTCGAGGTTCTCGCGCTGTGCCTTTTTCCGGAGAATTGCAATTCGGGTCTCAAGGTCGGGGACCTGAATATCGGTGAGGAGTCCCCACTCGAACCGGGAGAGCATCCGCTCCTCGAATCCACGGAGCTGCTTGGGCTGCACATCACTCGTAATCACGACCTGCTTGTTGTGGTCATGCAGGGTGTTGAACGTGTGGAAAAACGCCTCCTGGGTTTCCACCTTGTCTTCAAGGAACTGAATATCGTCCACGAGCAAGATGTCAACGCTCCGGTAGCGGGCGTGGAACGCGGCGCCTTGATTATTCGCAATGGAATTAATGAAGTCGTTCGTGAAGTCCTCAGAGCTAACGTAACGAACACGCACATCTGGGAATAGTTCCCGCGCATAGTGACCAATGGCGTGCAACAGGTGGGTCTTCCCAAGTCCTGAATCACCGTAAATGAAGAGGGGGTTGTACGCACGCGCTGGCGCCTCGGCCACAGCAACAGCCGCGGCATGAGCGAAGCGGTTGGACTGCCCGATCACGAAGCTGTCGAAGCGGTACTTCTCGTTCAGTCGGCTATCCCCCGCGTCATCGCCGCCGTGACGGCCGCGAGGCTCAATGAGCGGACGGGTGGGCTCGGGGCGCGGCGGGACACCGTCATCAAAACTCGATGTGCCACTCGCGGTACTGACCGTCGCTGGGGCCTGCGGCTCCGGCTCGATATCGGGGTGGGCGTCTTCATCGACGATCACCACAAAGTTCTGGATTTCCTGAGCCTCCGGGATCGCGGCGATCGCCTGCATGATCGCGGGGCGGAGCCGGTTCTCCAGAAGCTTGAGGGTGAACTCGAGCTGCACCGCGAGATACAGCGTCCCCGCGGCGATTCCGCGCGGCAACGCGAGCGCCAACTGGGCGCCAACGGCGGGTCCTACTGCGGGATCCTGCATTACCGATTGGGTAACGCGGTCCCAGACCTCTTGTACTTCGTCCTCTGTCACGCAGGTACCCGGCTCGATCGTGGTGGGCTGTGGGGAATGTTATACCCAATCTTATCCACAAGGCGAACCGCGCGAATATGCGGTAAAACCTGCTGGGTAGGTCGGTGTGGGTACGTCTGAGGACACGTTAGTCACAGATTTGTCCACAGGCAAGTCTCCTGGTCACCCGGGCCAAGTTGGAGACGCGCACGAGCGGCGCCTGTGAGTGGGGGCCCACCGCCCTTTTGACGGGAAGCGAGATAGGGCGTAGAGTAAATACCTTGTATGGGTGAACTGTCGCCCGTCCCAGATCCGACTTCCTCGACGACACTGAGCTTCGGGGATCAGTTCCATAAGTCACGGAGTCTTCAACATGAGCAAGCGTACTTTCCAGCCCAACAACCGCCGTCGCGCCAAGGTGCACGGCTTCCGTGCCCGCATGCGCACCCGCGCCGGCCGCGCAATTGTTGCTGCGCGCCGCGGCAAGGGCCGCAGCAAGCTCACCGCATAATTCGTTCGTCCCAGGAGTACCATGCCTGCCCAGCGGCACCGCGTTACTCGGGGCGATGATTATCGACGGGTCGTTCGATCCGGCTACCGCGTGGGTGGTGCATTTTGCATCACCCACGCGGTTTTGCGTGAAGCGGGGGAACCTGCCCGCTTTGGCTTCATCGTGTCGAAGGCCGTCGGCAATGCAGTGCAGCGAAATCTCGTGAGGCGCCGTCTCAAAACGATTGCGGAGCGACGAATCGCTGCTGGAATGAGTGGCCTCGACATCGTCTTTCGAGCCCTTCCGGCAATCCTGGACCCAGAGTTCGCGGATCTCGAGCGTGAAGTCAATCGCGCGCTCACCCGCGTCGAGGCGCGTCTGGCCCCCGATCAAGGCCCATCATGATTCGCCTGTTGTCGGAGCTTTGGTTCGCACCGCGAAATCTCGCGATTGCCATCATGCTCGGATATCGTCGGCTCATCTCCCCCTTGTACGGGCAAGTGTGCAGGTATTATCCATCGTGTTCCCGGTACTCTATGGAGGCCTACCAACACTTTGGGCTGACCGCAGGACTGGCACTGACAGTCTGGCGCCTGTTGCGCTGCAATCCTTTTACCTCGGGTGGAATCGATGACGTTCCCACTCGGAAACACGAGAACTTTGTGATTAACTCGCGCGGCTTTGTCCGCCCCATCGAGCGAAAGGCCTAACGCGGTGGATTTCTTCGAGACAATACTCTGGCCACTGCGATGGCTCGTTGAGCTCGTTCTTGCGGTGTGGCACCAGGCGCTCACCTGGCTGGGCATGGAGGCCGCTTCCGGGCTCACCTGGGTGCTTTCCATCGTTGGACTCGTGATCGTGGTGCGGTCCGCGCTCATTCCGGTGACGGTGCGGCAGATCAAGTCGCAGCGCCGCATGATGGACCTGGCACCGGAAATGAAGAAGGTCCAGGACAAATACAAGAACAAGAAGGACCAGTACTCTCGCGAGGCCATGAGCCGCGAGACGATGGCGCTGTACAAGAAGCACGGGACCAACCCGTTTGCGTCGTGTCTGCCCATGCTGATCCAGATGCCCGTCTTCTTCTCGTTGTTCTACGTGCTCCGCCACGCCTCGGAGAATAAGACCGGCATTGGCTTCATGACAAAGGATCTGACCCAGAGCTTCAATGAGGCCTCTGTGTTTGGCGCTCCGCTGAAAATGAACTTCACCCAGGGCTGGGAGACCGGAAACTGGGTGGTCGTGATCCTGCTCGGGATCATTGTCGTCTTCATGATTGCATCGCAGTTCTTCACGCAGCTGCAGATCATGTCGAAGAATGTCTCCGACGAGACCAAGAACTCCCCGATGTACCGCCAGCAGCGCATCCTGCTCTACATCATCCCCTTCGCGTTCCTGTTCTCCGGCGTCACCTTCCCGCTCGCCCTGAACGTCTACTGGATGACCTCGAACGTGTGGACCATGGGCCAGCAGTTCATCGTGATTCGCAACATGCCCACGCCCGGAAGTGAGGCGTGGCGGGCTCGCCAGGCTCGTCTCAAGGCCAAGGGGAAGCTGACCGACGAAGAGGTCCGTGTACTCGACGCACAGACGCCGACCAAGGCTGAGGGCCAGCGGCAGCAGCCGGTCAGCTCGAAGCGCGCGAAGAAGAAGGGCAAGTGATCTCACCCGTGAGCACCGAACACGACACCCCCGTTGCTGAGGGTGACCTCAGCCTCGCAGAACTCGAATCCGACGGCGATCTCGCGGCTGACTATGTCGAGGGCCTCCTCGACATCGCGGATCTCGACGGCGACATCGATATTGATGTGGCAAACGGCCGCGCCTATGTCTCGGTAACCGGCGGCGGCGACGAGCTCGATCGCCTCGCTGCTCCCGACACAGTCCAGGCCCTGCAGGATCTGACGCGCCTCGCTGTGCAGGCCAAGACCGGCCGATTCTCACGACTCATTATTGATGTCGGTGGATCACGCGATGCCCGGGCGATCGAACTCAAGGGAATGGTCGACGCCGCGGTTGCACAGATCGCCGCAGGCCGCACCGAGGTGGAACTCGAGCCGATGTCCTCATACGAGCGCAAGTTGGTGCACGACGAGGTTGCGGAACGGGGCTACCTTTCGGAGTCGCGTGGCGAGGGCCGTGATCGGCGCCTCGTGATCAGTCGGGCGTGAGGCCTTGAATGAACCGGTTTCACGTGAAACTCCCGGGGTGCACACGATGACTACTTCCGATCACCCCACGGTGGAACTCGAGCCGAGCGCCGCGATCGACATCGCGGGCGACCGTATTGAGCCGCTCCGCGCATTCGCGGCTGATCTGGCAGAGCGCGGTGAGGAGCTCGGGCTCATTGGGCCGCTTGAACTTCCGCGACTCTGGACCCGGCACCTGCTGAACAGTGCCGTACTCGCCCCCCTCGTTCGTGAGGGTGGGCGGGTCGCCGATATCGGGACAGGGGGCGGTATGCCCGGTCTCGTCCTCGCAATCATCCGCCCGGACGCGCGCTTCTTGTTGATTGAACCGATGGAGCGTCGGTGCAACTGGCTGACCGAGCAGATCCAGCGACTGGGACTCGACAACGCTGAGGTGCGCCGTGGCCGCGCCGAAGAATTTCACGACGCCTTCGAGGTGGACCAGGTCACCGCTCGCGCGGTCACCGCGCTGCGCAAGCTTGTCCCCATCACGGCACCGTTGCTCCGAGACGGGGGCGAGATGCTGTTCCTGAAGGGCCTTTCGGTGGAGACCGAGATTGAGGCTGCGGCGAAGGTGCTCCGGAAGCACCGCGCCAGCGATATCCGGGTCGAAGAACTCGGTGCGGGCCAGCTTGCAGAGACGACGCGGGTGTTTCGGGCTACGATCAGAAGCCATGACTGATTCAGAGAAGTCGTTAGTCGGCGATCACCTCGTCGACAAGATTCGGCGACGCCGCAAACTCGCCGAAACGGTATCCCCGCTCCCCTCGGAGACGCGGATCATCACGGTGTCGAATCAAAAGGGCGGCGTGGGGAAGACCACGACGACAGTCAACCTCGCCGCGGCACTTGCCCGTCGCGGGGCTCGCGTGTTGGTGATCGACCTTGACCCACAGGGGAACGCCTCAACTGCGCTCGGTGTGCTACACCGCCCCGAAGTCACAAGTGTGTATGACGTGCTCCTGGGCGACAGTGGCCTAGCGGACGCGCTGCAGCCCACGACGGACCATGAGAACCTGTGGTGCGTTCCCTCGACGATTAATCTCGCGGGCGCGGAGATCGAGCTCGTTTCGTTGGTGGCGCGTGAACAACGGCTACGCACTGCACTGCAGAGCTTCCTCGACGAGGCCGAAGAGATGTACCACTATGTGTTCATCGATTGCCCGCCGTCACTCGGGCTGCTTACCGTCAACGCATTCGTCGCGGCGAATGAGGTGTTGATCCCGATCCAGTGCGAGTATTACGCGCTGGAAGGCCTCAGCCAGCTCCTCGGAAATATCCAGCTGATCCAGAAGCATCTGAATCCCGGACTGGACATCTCGACGATTCTGCTGACGATGTACGATGCGCGGACGAACCTGGCTCAGGAAGTCGCCAGAGAAGTGCGCACACACTTCCCAGAAAAGGTGTTGAGTGCTGTAATTCCCCGGTCCGTGCGAATTTCCGAAGCACCCAGCTACGGCCAAACCGTCCACGCATATGACGGCGCCTCCATTGGGGCGTTGGCGTATCTCGAAGCCGCGGCAGAAGTCGCCGAGCGCGGCGCAGATGTTGGATCTTCGACAGAGAGGCGCGATTGATGGCAACGAAGAAGCGAAGCGGCCTGGGCCGCGGTATTGGGGCACTCATTCCCGAAGCCCCCACCACCGGGGAACGCCCCGTAGATGTATTCTTCCCGGCGGCCACCCCGGCGGACGCCCCGGCGGGCGTCTCTGCGGACGCTGACACCGCCGCGGATGCCACTACCGAGCCGGCACTGCAGGAGGTGCCCGGAGCGCGACTGACCAGGCTCGCGCTCGGGGACATCATGCCCAACCGCGTGCAACCGCGTACCGAGTTTGACGAGGAAGCTCTCGCCGAGCTCACCCACAGCGTCCGCGAGTTCGGTGTGTTCCAGCCGATTGTCGTCCGTGAGATTGAACCCGCGCCGAAATCAGGTCCGCGCTACGAGATCATCATGGGTGAGCGCCGTTTCCGCGCGTCAACCCAGGCCGGCCTCGACACGATTCCCGCGATCATTCGCAGCACCGCCGACGAGCACATGTTGCGCGACGCGCTGCTTGAGAACCTGCACCGCGCCCAGCTGAATCCGTTGGAAGAGGCCTCAGCCTACCAACAGCTCCTCGCCGACTTTGGGATCACCCAGGAACAGCTGGCTGAGCGCATTGGCCGCTCGCGCCCGCAGATCTCGAACACGATCCGGCTCCTGCGACTGCCGGAACCCGTGCAAGCGCGGGTCGCGGCGGGCGTGCTCACTGCCGGCCATGCGCGAGCGATCCTCTCCCACGACGGCGATGGCGACTCGATGCAGCGCCTGGCCGACAAGATCGTGAACGAGGGACTCTCCGTGCGGGCGGCTGAGGCCGCCGCCGCTGAGGGGGCGGCCCGGAAGAGCCCGAAGGCGCGTGCCGGCGGCGTGCAGGCCCAGCTCGGCGAGATCGCCGATCGGCTCGGCGATCGCTTTGATACTCGGGTGGCGGTGAAGCTGGGCGCGAAGAAGGGACAGATTGTCATCGACTTCGCGACGATTGCGGATCTGAAGCGCATCCTTTCAGAGCTCGGCGACCCGGGATTTAGCTGAGCTACCTCACAGCGGTAGGCCCGAGACGTGGCGGTGCGCCATCGGCTGTGATTGACTGGCGCCATGAGCGACGCCCCTCGAATCATCAGCGCGGAACGTCTCGTGGCCGCGCGCCCGACAACCCTGTTCGCCCTCATCGCTGATCCGTCCCAGCAGCCTCGCTGGGACGGCAACGAGAATCTTGCGCGGGCCGCCCCCGGGCAGCGAGTACACGCGGTTGGCGACGTGTTTGTGATGACAAACGTCGGCGACCGGGTGCGAGAAAATCGCATCGTTGAGTTCGTGGAGGGTGAGCGCATCGCCTGGCTCCCCTCACCCGTCGGTGAAGCGGCGCCGGGACACCTGTGGCGGTGGGAACTTGAAACAACGGCCGGTGGCACCCTGGTGCGGCACACATATGACTGGAGTGGGCTCACCGACACCACCCGTTTTGCTCGGGCTCAGGCGAACACTGTCGAGGGGTTGGCAGCCTCGATCGACAGGCTCGCCGCTCTCGCGGAGCAGCTTGAGACAGGGCAGTCCGCGGCAGGCTAGAACGTGCGAAGGGCCGGCGGATCCACTGGATCCGCCGGCCCTTCACACGCGTGTGTTGCTTAGATAATCCCGGCGAGGTGCTCCTCGATCATCGGCTTTGGCATAGCGCCGATGATCTCACGGACCTCTTCGCCGCCCTTGAACACCTTCATCGCGGGGATCGAGGTGATTCGGTACTGCGCAGCGAGGTTCGGGTTCTCGTCGACGTTGAGCTTGACGATTCGAATCTTGCCGTCCTGCTCAGCGGCAATCTGATCGAGGATCGGCGCCACCGCGCGGCAGGGGCCGCACCAGGCTGCCCAGAAGTCCACGAGGACGGGGATATCGCTCTGCAGTACGACCTTCTCGAAGGTCTGCTCGTCGACGTTAATGGGTTCGGTCATGATGACTCCTTCAGGCGTGCGAGATATGAATGGGTGGCTTATGCCGAGGCCAGGGCCGCGGTCTGTGCCTGCTCGAGTGCGGCGAGGTAGTGCTCCGCGTCGAGGGCGGCAACGGTGCCTGATGCGGCCGCAGTGACCGCCTGGCGGTAGTTCGGGTCGGTGACGTCACCAGCAGCGAAGACGCCGGCCGCGGAGGTCCGCGAGCTACGCCCCTCGACTGCAATGGTGCCCTCGTCGGTCAGGTCAAGCTTGCCGTGCACCAGGTGGGTCCGCGGATCGTTGCCGATTGCCACGAACAGACCGGACAGTTCGAGCTCACGCTCGGTGCCATCAACGGTATCGCGGAGCGTCAGTCCGGACACCTCGGTCTCACCGTGGATCGCGGTGACCTCAGAGTTCCACACGAACTCGATCTTCTCGTTATCGAAGGCTCGCTGCTGCATGATCTTCGAGGCCTTGAGCTCGTCGCGGCGATGAATCACGTAGACCTTGTCGGCGAAGCGCGTGAGGAAGGTCGCCTCCTCCATTGCGGAGTCGCCGCCGCCGACCACGGCGATTGTCTTCTCACGGAAGAAGAAACCGTCGCAGGTAGCGCACCACGACACCCCGTGTCCGGCGAGACGATCCTCGTCAGCCAGTCCGATCTTGCGGTAGGCCGAGCCCGTTGCGTAGATCACGGTGAGTGCCTCGTGGACGGATCCGTCGCCAGCCGTGACGCGCTTGACGTCGCCCGAGAAATCAACCTCGGTGATGTCGTCGTAGCGCACTTCGGTACCGAAACGCTCGGCCTGCTCCTGCATCCGCTGCATGAGTTCCGGCCCCTGGATTCCCTCGGGGAAACCGGGGAAGTTTTCAACCTCGGTCGTGTTCATCAGCTCGCCACCGACCTCCACCGAGCTCGCGAACAGCACGGGCTTCAGGCCCGCGCGTGCAGCGTAAATGGCGGCGGTGAACCCGGCCGGGCCGGAACCGATGATGATGATCTGCTGCATGAGGCTCCTTGCACGCATCGCGGGTGATGCGGCCAGGGAGGCCGCATGGTGGGTATAACCCATCCTAGGCGTGTGCTATTCCTGTGCGGGGGATCGGGTGCTCAGGGTTTCCGCAGGGTCCTGAAGACGGAGCGCTTCTGCGTCGGGATCGGGGACCGTGTCGTCCCCGCGCCGCTTCCGGCGGAGGCTTCGCCAGATCCCGAATCCGAGCAGCAACGCGGCAAGACCGCCCAATACCCAGAGGCCAATCGCTTCGACGGAGCTGCGAATGGAGATGGGGAGTGTTCCAGTGAACACCGTTGGTTCGCCAGACGCGGCAGCGACGCTCACAATGATCCCGGACTCGCCAGAGGAGACGCGGCTGTGCACGGGCACCAGCACGCGCTGGTTGGCTTCCGCGGGGACCGCAATGTTCTCGTATGTGCGCTCGCTGATGGAGAGCCCCGCGGAAGACGGCTCGACGCGGACCTGCACCCGGGCGTCGAACGGGAGGGCATTCTGCAGTTGCACGGGGACCCGCGTGGAGGTGCCCACAAGCTGGGTGTGCTCGGTGCTGATTGCCCGGACCCCGGTGAGAAGCTCGGCGTCGCGTTCGCGATAGGCGGCAGCGATCTCCGTGAAATCGACGCCAGGCGAGGCGAAGCGCGTGGCAAAGAGTTCCAGGAGCCGCGTCCGCTGGTATCCACTCAGATACTCAGGGTGCACAAGCACGGCGCCGAGCGCATTGACCGAGGATTCGCGTCCTGCTGAGGAACGCAGCAGCTCGCGACGATCCTCAAGCGTGTCACCGGCGCGGAGCATGGCCCGCCCCTCAGGGAGGGCCGCGATCGGGGTGGGTTGGGCCCAATCGAGTGATTCGATGAGCTGGAGCACACTTCCGGGCTCTGCGGCCGACGCGACCGCGCCGCGATCGAGGCCGAGCAGCAGACCGGGTGAGCCGTCCTGGGCCGCGACTGCAAGCTCGGCGCTGAGGTGCGCGGCACCGAGTGCGCGCTCGGCAGCTGTGTCCGCGCCGAGTGCTGCCTGAGCGGCCGCGCCAAGCGCCGCGTCGGTGACCAGTGCGCCGCCCGTCCCCAGCGTGGCTCTGGGAGCCGTCGCTCCGGTGACGTTTCCCGAGTCGAGGACTACCGTCCGGATGCCGCTGGCCTCGAGGAGATCGAGGGTTGCCTGATCAACCGCGCCTTCCGCGGGCCAGGCCACGGGCTGCGCATCGGCCCACTGCATGAGCTCACGAAGCGTAGGGAGCGTGGGGGTCGCGGGATCAGGTGACGGCGTGCTCGGGGATCCAGCCGTAGGCGTCTCGGTTGCGGGCGCTGCCGGCTCCGGCACGGCCTCCTCGGGATCTGCGGAATCCGACGGCACCGACCCTGCCGCGTCCGGATCGGTACCCGCGGGGAACTTCCCGAAGCGCGACACAAAATCGAGACTCGTTGGGGCGAGGAGCTGGGTGAAACCCAGGGCCGCCTGCGCGGCCGGGTCCGCGTCGGCGAACTGCAGCAGGAACGACGGGAGGTTGAGTGCCGACATCCGGGCCAGGAAATCCTGGGCGTGTGTTGGTGCCTCGGTACCGTATGCCCGGATCCCTGCAATGATGCGGGGATCGATCGCGAGGGTGGCATGGTGGGCGCGCGCTTCGGTCAGGAGTTGATCCCATCCCGGGGTGAGCTCGGACAGCTGCTGCCTGGTAGGGAGTGTGTGGACGTCGCTCGGGAAGACCAGAGGCACGATCATCCCAAGCGGCACCGTCGCAGGGGTGGTGCCAGATCCGCGCCACACGAGCGGAGCGCTCGCACGCAGCGGATCAGCCTCGTTCCCCTCGGTGTCGGCCTTCGGGGTGAACGAAGCCTCGACCAGGTGAGCCCCGAACGGGGCATCGGCTGCCAGGGGGATCCGATCGCGGGGCACCGAAATCGTGGTCGTCTGCTCCTCCCCCGCATCCGTCGTGCCGAATTCAGCCTCGGCAATGCGTGGACTGCCCGCGGCGAGCTCTGCCGTGATCCCTCCGCGATCCGGCACCGGAGTGATCCCGAAGCGGAGCTCGACGCGACCGCCCGGCAACGGTTCCGTGCCCGGGTTGCGCAGGAGAAGCGTGAACTCAACCTCGGTGGTGCCTGGGCGGATCACCGCGTCGGTGGGGGCCACGAGCAGTGTGGGAGGCGCCGCGTCGCTCTCGGCTTCGCCGGGCACGTCCGCTGTGTCCGTCGGGGCGTCGGCGCGTGCGGCCGGCGCATGCAGCGTCGCCGTGGTGAGGGCGCCGGCCACGAGGCCAAACGCCAACAGCGCCGCAGACAGGGCACGAAACCGGGGAGCGAGGGGCATGCGCACCAGTCTAAAGACCAGGACTGAGCCTGCGGCCCAGGTACCCTTGTGGGATGCCATCTCTTGCCGATTCCATGGACGCGTTGCGCGCAATTGCCGCTTCCGCACCCGTCGCAACCCTTGCCGAAGCATTTGCGGCCCGGGGGCACGAGTTCGCGTTGGTGGGTGGGCCTGTCCGTGATGCGCTATTGGGGCGCCGCGTCACGGATCTCGACTTCACGACCTCGGCACGGCCCGATGAGACGCGTGCAATTCTTGACGGGCTGACCTCGAACGTGTGGGACGTGGGACGGGACTTCGGCACGATCGCCGCGCGAGTGCGGGGCGAGGTTGTCGAGATCACCACGTATCGTGCGGAGATCTACCGAGAGGACTCCCGGAAGCCGGTGGTGAGTTACGGGGACACGATCGAGGGTGATCTCGTGCGTCGCGACTTCACGATCAATGCCCTCGCGCTCATGCTGCCCGAAATGCGCCTCGTGGACGTTTCGGGTGGAGTTGACGACCTGTTGGCGGGCCGGATCCACACGCCCGGCGCCCCTGAATCCTCCTTCAGCGATGACCCGCTCCGAATGCTGCGCGCAGCGCGCTTCGCAGCCCAGCTCGAGTTCGAGGTGTCCCCGGAGACGCAGGGGGCGATGGTCAGCCTCGCTGAGCGCCTTGACATCATTTCCGCCGAACGCATCCGCGACGAGCTCGTGAAGCTGCTCGGCGCCCATGATCCCGTTCCGGGGATCCGCCTGCTCGTGGATACGGGCCTCGCGGAGCGCTTCCTCCCCGAGCTGACTGCCCTGCAGACCACGCAGGACGATCACGGTCGACACAAAGATGTATACGAGCACAGCCTGACGGTGTTGCAGCAAGCGATTGAGCTTGAGACCGCCCGGCGCGCGCCCGATCAGGAGGCACCGGATCTTGTGCTGCGGCTCGCGGCGCTGCTCCACGACATCGGGAAGCCGGCCACCCGGCGCTTCGAGCGTGGCGGTGTCACGTTCCACCACCACGATATGGTCGGTGCGAAATTGGCGCGGAAGCGGCTGCGGGAGCTGCGTTTCGATAACGAGACAATCAAGCGGGTGGCGCGGCTTGTGGAGCTGCACCTGCGCTTCTTCGGGTACAGCGATCAGCCCTGGACCGACTCGGCTGTGCGCCGGTACGTGCGGGACGCGGGGGGCGAACTGGAGCAGCTCCACATCCTGACACGCGCCGACGTGACGACGCGCAACCGCCGCAAAGCGGAGCGCCTGGAACACGCGTACGACGACATCGAGCGCCGGATCGCGGAGCTTGCGGAAGCTGAGGAACTCGCGGCGGTGCGGCCCGAGCTCGACGGCGCTCAGATCATGGCAATCCTGGAGATCCCGCCGGGGCCGCTCGTGGGCCAGGCCTACCAGTTTTTGCTCGAACTGCGACTTGACGAGGGGCCAATCGGGGCGGAAATTGCTGAGGCGCGCTTGCGCGATTGGTATGTGGCGCAGGGCGACGCGTGACCCCGACAACCGAAACCCCATCGCACGATTCACACACGGAGGAATTCACCATGCAGGCATCAAACGCGAGCACCTGGTTCCGTGGCACCCCGCGCGTCATGTTTGTGCATGCCCACCCCGACGACGAGACAATCACCACGGGCGGCACACTCGCCGGACTTGCCGCAGCGGGGCAGGAGCCACTGCTCGTTACGCTCACCCGTGGCGAGCGAGGTGAGGTGGTCCCGGGACCCTTCTCCGCGCTGCAGGGTACGGAGGGACTCGCGCCCCATCGCCAGGCGGAGCTCGCGGCGGCACTGTTCATGCTGGGACTCGAGCGGCACGCCTTCCTCGGCGTCGAGCCCGCGCGATCCGAGGGTCTCTCCCCCGTGATCTATGAGGACTCGGGCATGGAATGGGGGCCGGATGGGCGCGCCGTTCCCGCCCCGAACGCCGGGCGGGACGCGCTCACGCAGGCGCCCGCTGTGGAAGCGCTGAACGATCTACTCGCCGCCGCGCATGACGCTGGCGCACAGGGCATCGTGAGCTACGACGACGGGGGCGGGTACGGACACCCCGATCACGTATTCGCCCATCGGATCGCCCGTGCGGTGGCGCACGCGCTGGGCCTCCCCTTCTGGGAAATCGTGGCCGATCCGGCTGAGCTCGTGCCGGAACCGGTCGATTCGGAGCTCCCAGCCGACGCCGACTCCCCCGGCGCCGACTCCCCCGATGCCGATCGTGTTTCCGTGCACGACGTGACCCCGTGGCTCGACCGAAAAGTCGCCGCGCTTCGGGCGCACGCAACCCAGCTCACTGTGGATGGCGACGAAATCGTGCACGTCGGCGGGCAGCGCCAGGCCATCGGCGCACAGGAGGCATTCCGGCTCCGTGAGAACCCGAGCGGGTAGCGTCGCCGATGGCGGAGTAGACTGTGTCGTCGGGCGCGCCGGCGCCAGATCTGAGGACAGAGGTGCGATGAGTGTGAAGGTGGCCCTCGCGGGCGTTGGCAACTGTGTGAGTTCGCTCGTACAGGGAGTCGAATACTATCGGGGGGCTGCCGACGACGAGCAGGTTCCCGGCCTGATGCATGTGCGGCTGGGCGGATACCACGTATCCGACCTTGAGTTTGTTGCGGCGTTTGAGGTTGACGCGGAGAAGGTGGGCCTCGATCTTGGCGCCGCCATCTGGGCTGGCCACAACAACACGATCAAGTTCTCGGACGTGCCGGAGCTCGGGGTGACCGTGCAGCGCGGTCCGACCCATGACGGTCTCGGTGAGTACTACCGTGACGCAGTCACCGAGTCCACGGCGGAACCGGTTGACGTGGCGCAGGCGCTGCGTGATTCCGGTGCTGAAGTGCTCGCGTGCTACCTGCCCGTCGGCAGTGACGACGCGGTGAAGTTCTACGCGCAGGCCGCACTTGACGCGGGCGTCGCCTTTGTCAACGCGGTCCCCGTGTTCGTGGCGAGCGACCCGGAATGGGCTGCCAAGTTCACCGAGGCGGGACTCCCCATCGTGGGCGATGACATCAAGAGCCAGGTGGGTGCCACGATCACGCACCGCGTGCTCGCCCGCCTGATGGAGAGCCGGGGTGTCGCGCTTGACCACACCTATCAGCTCAACGTCGGCGGCAACATGGACTTCAAGAACATGCTGGAGCGTAGCCGCCTGAAGTCGAAGAAGATCTCGAAGACCCAGGCCGTCACCTCGAACCTGGACGTGAACATGCACCCCGATGACGTGCACATCGGGCCGAGCGATCACGTGCCCTGGCTGGAAGACCGCAAGTTCGCGTTTGTGCGGCTCGAAGGCCGTGGCTTTGGTGATGTGCCGATGAGTATCGAGTACAAGCTCGAGGTCTGGGACTCCCCCAACTCGGCCGGAACCATGATTGACGCGATCCGGATGGCAAAGGTCGCGAAGGATCGCGGTCTCGGCGGTCCGGTCGAGGCGGCTTCGGCATACTTCATGAAGTCGCCGCCCGTGCAGAAGCCGGATCACGCGGCGCGCGAGGAACTCGAGGCCTTCCTCGAGGGGCCCACGGCGTAACGTCCCTGCATCCTCCGCTTCTCCGGCTCACAACACCGGAGGAGCTACACGAAAACCTCGGCCCTCATCCTTGATGCGGTCCGAGGTTTTCGTCGATCTCCGTGGCGATGGTGGCTGTGTCGCAGTTGAGGGTGACGCGTGTCGCCGACACGCCTCAGCCCAGCGTGTCGTAGATCTCCAGCAGGTGCTGCGCGTGCGCGTCCCAGTTGTGAGCGAGCGCAAATGACCGGGCCACTCGGCCCAGCGTTGCGCGGTGCGCGGGATCCTGCAGCACTCCCGCGATCGCATCAGCCCAGACCTCGGGCTCACGCCCGGCAACCCGCAGCTCCGCGGTCGGCGGGGACGCCTCTAGGAGCCCCGTGTGGGCGGCGACGACGGCGGGCACCCCGCTCGCGGCGGCCTCGAGCGCGACGAGCCCGAATGACTCTGAGTGTGAGGGCACCACGACCACGCTGCTTTCGGCGAGCAGCCGGGCAGCGGCGATCCGGTCCTGGGCGGGGAGAAAGCGAACGCGATCGGCGATACCGCCACGTTGCGCGAGGCTGCGCAGCGAGGCCGCGTAGTCTTCGGCGCCGGGGGTGGGCTCCCCCGCAATGATGAGCTCACACCGTGCCCACAGCGCGGGATCACGTTCCGCCAGAGCGATCGCGGCGCGCACGGCGAGATCCTGTCCCTTGAGCGGCTGGACGCGGCCGAGCACGGTGATGCGCAGCGGGGCAGCTGCCGGTGCGGGCGCCGCCCGGGGATAAAAGAGCTCGGTATCGACTCCCGGGTGCACGATGGCGGCCGGCCGGGTCGGCGGGCCGTAGCCCTCGGTGATCCCCGCGAGCTCGCTCCGGCTGCACGCGATGATCTGGGCCCGGCTGGTGAGGGCGCGCTCCCCCGCGAGTCGCAGCACGGGCTCGGGACGATCGCCCGGAGCCAAGCGCGCGTTCTTTTGCGCGGCGACCGTGTGGAAGGTCACCGCGGGCGTGATCCGGCTCTGCTGCGCGAGCGGGAGCGCCGCGAGACCGCTGAGCCAGTAGTGTGCGTGCACCGCGTCGAACGGGCCGTGCGCAGCTAGCTGGGTGGCAAACTCCGGCACGAGCCCGGGCAGGAGGTCCTTGCGGAGCTTGGGATCCCCCACCGAGAGGGCGGTCAGCCGGACGCCAGCATCGAGCTCACTTGTTCCGGCAGGAAGATCAGAAGTCGCACGAGTAAAGGCTGTCACCTCGTGCCCCGCACGTACGAGGGCGCGTGCGGCGGCACCCATGACAACGTTCATGCCGCCAGCATCGCCGCTCCCCGGGACCGCGACGGGTGAGGTGTGGAGTGAAACGAGGGCGATCCGCATACGCTCAGCCTACGGCGGCGTGGATCCTCGGACCGCGGCCCCATCGGACCAGCGGAGATGATAAGCTGTTCAGGTTGTCTGTGCGTGGCGTACTCTTCGCGACGCGCGGGCACGATGCACAAACACCCTCCTGCCACAGAAATCCTGTGGCCGTGAAGTCCGAAGGAGGTGGGTCAGTACATGCATCCGTACGAACTCATGGTGATCCTCGATCCGGGTATCGACGAGCGCACCGTGGCTCCCAGCATGGAGAAGTTCCTTGGCGTCATCCGCAATGCGGGCGGCGAGATCGAGAACGTCGACATCTGGGGCAAGCGTCGCCTCGCCTACGAGATCAACAAGCAGGCCGAAGGTATCTACGTTGTGGTGAACTTCACCGCGTCGCACGAGGCCACGGCAGAGCTCGATCGTCAGCTCGGCCTGTCCGAGGCAGTGCTCCGCACCAAGGTGCTGCGCTCTGACGAGCTCATCGCCCAGCGCGCAGCGCAGGCGAAGCACGAGCAGGCAAAGGCTGCTCGCGCAGCGAAGGTGGGCGCGTAGCTCATGGCCGGCGAGCCGCTGATCACTGTCGTCGGTAACCTTGTTGCCGACCCCGAGCCTCGCGTGAGCCAGGCCGGTAAGTCGTGGGTGACGTTCCGTATCGCCTCGACCCCGCGCGTGCGTGACCGCCAGTCGGGTGACTGGTCGGACGGCGAACCGCTGTGGCTCGGTTGCCGCGCGTACGGTGAGTACGCCGACAACATCGCCGCGTCGTTGACGAAGGGCTCGCGCGTGATCGTGCAGGGCCGGTTGACCCAGCGCAGCTACACCGACAACCAGGGGCAGCAGCGGACCTCTCTCGACCTCGAGGTCGAAGAGATTGGCCCGTCGCTTCGCTTCGCGACAACCCAGATTTCTCGGGGACAGTCGCGCGGACAGGTTGGCGGTTTTGGCGGCGGCAGCGGTCAGCCCGCAGGGCAGAGCAGCTGGGGTCAGCCCGCAGCGCCTCAGCCGCAGCAGTCGCAGGACACTCCCTGGGGCGGCCAGCCGCAGCAGGGCGGTGCCGGTGACTTCGGCGGTGGCTTCGACGACGAGCAGCCTTTCTAGGCAGCTTCACTGTCGTGTAGCGCGGCAGGCACCCTCCCGTCCACTCAGACGGCGAGCATCAACTTTTTGTTTCGAGCGTGCTTGAGACATCACCAGAAAAGAGACCAACTATGGCAGGCAAGTCCAGCGGCGCAGCCCGCAAGCCGGGTCGCGGCAAGAACGCAAAGGTCGTCGCACCCGCCAAGAAGCAGACCGTCGGCGTCATTGACTACAAGGACGTCGCAACGCTTCGCAAGTTCATTTCCGAGCGTGGGAAGATCCGCGCGCGTCGGATCACCGGCGTTTCCGTGCAGGAGCAGCGACTGATCGCGAAGGCCGTGAAGAACGCCCGCGAGATGGCACTCCTCCCCTACGCCGGCTCTGGCCGCTAAGGAGAACGAGAATCATGGCGAAGGTAATTCTCACGAACGAGGTCCAGGGCCTCGGTTCCGCCGGCGACGTCGTTGACGTCAAGACCGGTTACGCACGCAACTACCTCGTGCCCCAGGGCTACGGGGTGCACTGGACCCGCGGTGGCGAGGCTCAGGTTGCTCAGCTCCGTGCCGCTCGCGACGCTCGTGCGCTCGCTTCGGTTGAGGACGCTCAGGCGCTCAAGGCCAAGCTCCAGGAGGGCAAGATCCGCCTCCAGGCGAAGACCGGCACCGGTGGCCGTCTCTTCGGTTCGGTGAAGCCGGCCGCTGTTGCTGCCGCAATCGCTGACGGTGGCCTCGGCCAGGTTGACAAGCGCAAGATCACGCTCCCCAGCATCAAGTCCACGGGTGAGTACAAGGCGACGGTGCACCTCCACGAGGGTGTCGACGCAGTGGTGACCCTCCAGGTCATCTCGCAGCGCTAAGTCTGCTGCGCCCTGAACGGCGGGGTGGTGATTCTCGGATCACCGCCCCGCCGTTTTGTCGTGTGTAGGGCGAATTCGAGAGCATCACAGGGATGAACCGGGCGTGTCGGGGCGGCATCGCGGGCGTGTCGGATCTCGCTTGACAGCGCACCTAGCGCACGCTAGTTCTCCACACGCCGCGACGCGCCGCCGTCTTCAATGTGACGTTGAGAGTTGAATAACTTTCCCCCTGTGGAAAGTCTAAAGACCTGATCAGAGCTTTGATTTGAATCATTAGTGCACAACTATCCACACGTTGTCCCCAGAGGTGTGGATAACATGTGGGGAAAATGGGCCGGTTATCCACCAAGTTATCCACAGGTAGAATTGTGTGAGGCTTGAGCCCGCACCCGGGTGCCCGTAGCGTGAATGTCCGGGGTCGGGTGTCTGATGGAAGAGCCGCCGTTCCCAAGGCATCGAAAAGGAGTGATCGAGTGTCGATCGCACACCTGGGTATCCCAGATTCCGCCGCGGAGGAGTACCCCCGCGGTCACGAACGCACCCCGCCCTACGACCTGCTCGCTGAGCAGAGTGCGCTGGGCGGCATGCTGCTGTCCAAGGACGCGGTCGCGGATGTGACCGGTCTCCTCGCAGGAGGAGACTTTTACGTTCCGAAGCATGAGGTGATCTACGAGGCGGTCCTCTCGCTCTACTCTCGAGGCGAGCCGACCGATGTCATCACGGTGACGGATGAACTCACTAAGAGTGGCGAACTCCAGCGCGCGGGTGGTGCCGAGTACCTGCACACGGTGACGAGTATCGTCCCGACCGCCGCCAACGCCAGCTTCTACGCCGAGATCGTCGCGGAAAAGGCCCTCCTACGCCGACTCGTCGAAGCCGGGACGCGAATCGTCCAGATGGGGTACGCAGGCGAGGGCGAGGCGATCGACCTCGTGAACGTTGCGCAGTCCGAGATTTATGGCGTGACGGGCGAAAGCCAGGGCGAGGACTACGTGCCTCTGCACCTCGCGGTGGATGCGGCACTCGAAGAGATCAACAAAGCCAATAGCGCCACGGGCGGCATGCTCGGAGTCCCCACGGGGTTCAGCGAGCTCGACGCAATGACGAACGGTTTCGCGGGCGGCCAGATGATCATCATCGCAGCCCGACCGGCTATGGGTAAGTCCACGCTGGCGATGGACGTAGCACGCAACGCGTCGGTGCACGCGAATGCGCCCACAGTCTTCTTCTCGCTTGAAATGGGGCGTGCGGAGATCGCCATGCGTCTCCTTGCGGCAGAGGCGAGCATCCCAATGCAAACGCTCCGTAAGGGATCGCTCGACAACCGGGACTTCCAGAAACTTGCAGCGACACAGGCGCGTGTCGCTGAGGCCCCGCTGTTCATTGACGACAGCCCAAACCTGACGCTCGTTGAGATTCGAGCCAAGTGCCGCCGCCTGAAGCAGCAGCACGGGCTCCGAATGGTTGTTATTGACTATCTGCAGCTGCTCTCCAGCGGAAAGAAGTCAGAGAGCCGTCAGCAGGAGGTTTCGGAGTTCTCGCGTGCCCTGAAGCTGCTCTCGAAAGAGCTCGACGTCCCGGTAATCGCACTGTCACAGCTCAACCGTGCCTCGGAACAGCGCGCGGACAAGATGCCCGCGATTAGTGACCTGCGTGAATCGGGCTCGCTGGAGCAAGACGCCGACATGGTCATCCTGCTGCACCGTGAAGCCGTAGGAGACCGTGACAGCCCGCGCGCGGGTGAGGCAGACTTCATCCTTGCGAAGCAGCGTAACGGCCCCACGGGGACAGTGACCGTCGCGTTCCAGGGCCATTACTCCCGCTTCCAGGACATGCCCAGCGGGATCTAGCAATTCTTGCGGTCACTGGAGAGATTGCGGCGTTCTCGGAGCCAGGACCCTGAGAGAGGACTCTCGGTCGCGGGCGGTACACTACAGAGGAACATGGAAAGGGGAGGCATGTCCGCTGCGGTATCGACATCAGCGCGATCCACGACCACTCAGCCTCCGATCTCGCGCACTGTGCGCCTGATCCGAGTCGCGGTCTTGATCATTGCGGGCATGGTGATCGCGTTTTCCGCGACCCTGCACGAGCACCTTTCCTTCGACGTCGGAGTGACCACGGCAGCGCTCGGTGCCATCGGCGTTGCGCACCTCATTGAGTGGCTCGCGGCCCCCACAGCGCACCGCACCGCGGTTCCGCTCATGCTCGGGATCATCTCGGTGCTCGCGGGCGTCATTCTCCCGTTCTTCACGGGCTCCGTTCTCGTGTTTGCCTGCGTGATTGCCGGCTGGGCGCTGATCAGCGCGTTGCTGGAGTTCCTCGGGTCCGCAGTGCGGCCCGGTTCCCGCCAGGACGCCACCCTCGTTGGTGCTGCCGGCGTGCTGCTGGCGCTCTGTGTACTGCTGGTGCGCGAAGACCAGGTTGCCGTGCTCGGGTTCTTTGGCGCGTACGCGATCCTCGTTGGCGTCTTCCTAGGAATTTCCGCGTTTGATACGCGCCGCGTCACCGAGACCACCGGTGACGAAGCGGGCACCGCGCCCGCCGCCCGGTAACCCACTCACACGTCTGACCGAAAGCACCCGATGACTCAGTCTTCCGAGCCCACTCCGCAGGAACCCGTGAACCCGAGCCGCCGCGACCGACTGCGGCCGCTGGAGTTGCTGGTGTTCGCCACGGTGCTGGGCGTGTTCGCCGGCTTGATCGTGCTGCTCACCACCCGTGACTGGCTCCTGGCCCTCATCTTTCTCGGCATCGGCTTCATCGTGTCGGTGCTGATGGTGGCACTCGTCGGATTGGGCGGCAAGCCGAGCGCCGAAGATGAGGCTGCCCGGAAAGACCTGCAGCAGCCGGACAACGGCAAGAACTGGCACTAACCCCCTGCGGGCGGTAGCGGCTCGAGTTTCGCCCAGCGGCGGGATTTGCCTCGTGTCCACGCGCGCGCTGGGCGGCTTGACAGCGCGAGCAGGAGCAGAATGTCGAGCGCCAGCGTGAGTAGCGTGGCGCGCACCGTGATGCCGTCGTCGCCCGCGAAGTAGGCGATTGCGGCGCTGGTGATGCTGAGCGCGGTCCAGGCCTGCACCATCATGCGTGCGGTGTTGCTGCCGCGCCACAGGCCGATACCAAACACCAGGAGTACCAGTGTCCACAGGCCCACGGCGCCGAGGATGATTCCGAGCACGACCTGAGAGGTTTCGGCGTCAAGATCGAACTCTGTGCGCAGTGCCGGCCATTGCCGGAGGAAGCCAAGCATCCAGAGCGGACCGCCCAGTGCGCGCAACGCCAGCAGTACGGTGCCGCCCACGAGGGCCCCGGGTCGCTTCCCGGAGCGCACGACCTCGGGCTCGGGCGGGAGCAGATCTTCCGCGGCCTCAAGAACGCCGCGCTTGCGCGAATCATGCGGCATGGTGTGGCTCCCCTCCTGGCAAGATCAAGATCGGCAGGTCACCGTCGGTGCGGATGCTGTCGCCGCCGCCGTTGCGAGAGTGGTACCCAGTTGAAAAGTCGTGCAGGATCGCGAGATCCACATCCGGATTCCCCGCACGCACCGTCGCGATGACATGATCACGCTCGATGTCCGTGTCCGCGTCGATCCGGTGCGTGATCTGGAGCGTGAAGAGCGAGAACCCCACCGCGCGGTCAAAGGTGCCCGCCGCCAACCAATCCACGCGGGTACCGCCGGGGAGGAGCCACCCGTCGGGAGTCTTCCAGAATCGGATGTGGTGTCGCTTCGCGGGATTGCCCTCGACCTCCTGCTGATAGGCGAAATCATGCGGCCGGGAGAACAAGAAGAGTGGGCTGACCGGTGCCTGATCGTAACTGCGCCGCGTCAGTGTGGAGGCGATAATGCCCCAGGACGAACGAAGGGTGATGGGGTCGGCGCGCACCCAGTGCGCCCGCTCCATCGCGGCGTGCAGTTGGGCTTCAGGGCCACGGAGGGCGAGATTGATGGGATCGCCCAGCAGGCCGTCGCTCGTTCGGGTGCGGCCGATGAAGTAGTCGGGCACATAGATCTTCGTCAGAATGCGGTGAAGCCGGGGGAGGACGAGGTAGGCGAGGAGCACCCAGAAGGCGATAAGGAACAGCACGCTGAACCAGGTGAACTGTAGTGTCTCCGTGAGGAGGAGCCACGCCAACCAGATTGCCGCGAGGCCGGCATAGATGAAAAAGAACTGATCAAACAGCGCGGAAATCGGCACCCGTCGACGCCGCTCAGGGCGGGGCTTCGGTGCGGCACTCATTCTCACATCGTAGCGAACGGCTTGGCCGGGATTCAGTCCTCCGCATCCTCCGGATTGTCCGGATCGATCCGAGCGGTCTCGGCTCTCGCCACGATTCACCGGGCTGTAGCCGGCAGTTCCTCAGTGGGGTCAAGGCGGTTTTTCGTGAGGCGAATCTCTTCCCGGGCACGGACTGCCCGTGATCAGAAGAAGAAACGCCGGAGGGCTCGAGGCGGTGCCCCGAGCCCTCCGGCGTTTCCGCGCGGGCGACGCCTAGCGCGTCAGGAAGTCGAGCAGTCGCGTCGCGTCACCAATGTAGGTGGCGGGCGTGAGTGCAAGCAGGCGCTGCTTCGCGGCCTCACCGATCTCGAGTCCGGAAACGAACTCGACGAGCTCGGCCTGGCCGATCCGGCGGCCTCGCGTCAGCTCCTTGAGTGCTGCGTAGGGATCCGAGATCGTGGAGCGGCCGGCGGTGACCTCTGCGCGGATTACCGTCTGGATGGCTTCTCCGAGCACTTCCCAGTTCGCGTCGAGATCCGCCGCGAGCGCCTCGGGGGCAGCGTCGATCTGGCCGAGCCCCTTCAGGATGTTGTCGAGCGCGAGCACCGAGTGGCCGAGTGCCACGCCGATGTTGCGCTGCGCCGAGGAGTCCGTGAGGTCGCGCTGCCAGCGGCTCGTGACGAGGGTGGCTGCGAGTGAGTCGAGCAGTGCGTTCGAGAGCTCGAGGTTTGCCTCGGCGTTCTCGAAGCGGATCGGGTTGACCTTGTGCGGCATTGTCGAGGAGCCGGTGGCGCCCGCGACGGGGATCTGACGGAAGTAGCCGATGGAGATGTAGCTCCAGATGTCGGTCGCCAGGTTGTGCAGGATGCGGTTGGCGTGAGCGATGCGCGTGTACAGCTCTGCCTGCCAGTCGTGCGACTCGATCTGCGTGGTCAGCGGGTTCCAGTCGAGGCCCAGGCCCTCGACGAACTCCTGCGACACCTGCGCCCAGTCGGTGTCCGGGTCGGCGGCCAGGTGTGCGGCGAAGGTGCCGGTGGCACCGGAGAACTTGCCCAGGTATTCGATGTCGTCGATCTGGTTGAGCTGGCGCTCCAGGCGGTACACGAACACGGCGATTTCCTTGCCGAGCGTGGTCGGTGTCGCCGGCTGGCCGTGCGTGCGGCTCATCATGGGCAGCTCGCGGTACTCTTCGGCCTGCCGGGCAAGCTCGGCGATGACGGCCTCGAAGCGGGGGCGCCACACGTCGGCGACCGCCTGCTTTACGGTGAGCGCGTAGGACAGGTTGTTGATGTCCTCGCTGGTGCAGCACACGTGGGTGAGCTCGGAGAGGTGCGAGAGGCCCTGCGTTTCGAGGCGGGCACGAACGAGGTACTCGACGGCCTTCACGTCGTGCTGCGTGGTCTTCTCTGTCTCGGCGAGCTCGTCGATTTCCGCCTGGCCGAAGTCGGCGGCCCAAGCGCGCAGCGCAGCGAGCTGTTCCGGGGCGATCGGGGTGCCGCCGAGCAGGGAGTGCTCGGTGAGATAGGCGAGCCATTCGACCTCGACGTGTACGCGGGCCTTGTTCAGGCCGGCCTCCGAGAGCGTGTCGCCCAGGGGCGCGACGGCGGCGCGGTAGCGGCCGTCCAGGGGGCTAATGGGCTGCGGGGGCAGGGGCGTCATGGCATCTCCGTGCGTGTCGGGGCGAGCGGCTTCGGCGTGGCGCTGCCGCCGGCACAGAAACGTGGGCGCGCGCGA